>CALEAC010000271.1 GCA_937944095.1 uncultured Saprospiraceae bacterium | reverse complement strand
GCTTCTATGTCTTAAGTAATGGTCTGCTAAGACCAGTGCCGCCATGGCTTCTACGATAGGCACTGCTCTAGGAACGACACAGGGGTCATGCCTGCCTCTAGGGGCTGACTGTTCTATTTTTCCGTCTTTAGAGATTGTAGCTTGACTCTGCATGATTGTAGACACTGGCTTGAAGGCAACGTTAAAGTAAATAGGCATGCCATTACTGATACCACCTTGGATACCGCCGGAATAGTTTGTCTTTGTACTTATCTTGCCTTCAGTGCTCTTCCATTGGTCATTATGCACAGATCCTTTCATACTTATTCCAGAAAACCCACTACCATATTCGAAGCCCTTTACCGCATTGATGCCCATCATCGCTTTGGCGAGATCTGCCTGTAACTTGTCATAGACTGGCTCGCCTAAGCCAATAGGACAATTGTTAATCACACAGCTGACTTGTCCACCTAAGGTGTCTCCCTCAGCCTTGGTATCTTCTATTAATTTCTCCATCTGAGTGGCTAGAAGAGGGTCAGGACAGCGCACAAGATTATCTTCTACAGTGTCCCAGGCTAAGTCCTCTATATTAGCTGCTAATCTGAGCTGGCCCACTTGTGTGACTCCCGCAACTATAGTAACACCTAAGGTCTTGAGTAGCATCTTAGCTATTGCTCCCGCTGCCACTCTGCACGCCGTTTCTCTAGCTGAGGATCGGCCACCACCTCTGTGATCTCTTAGGCCATATTTCTGGTCATAGGTATAATCAGAGTGAGAAGGTCTATAGGTTGATTGTATGTGTTCGTAATCTTTGGGTCGCTGATCTGTATTGGTGATAATAATTGCGATGGGTGAGCCAGTCGTGATGCCTTGATAGACACCAGAAATTATTTCGTAGCCATCCTTTTCGTCTCGGGCAGTAACCAGCTTAGATTGTCCTGGACGACGTCTAGCTAGATCGTGTCTGATCTGGTCATCATCTACTTCCAGACCAGCAGGGCAGCCGTCTATTATAACACCTATGCCTTTTCCGTGCGACTCTCCGAAAGTCGTTATTGTAAATATCTTACCGAAACTGTTAGAGCTCATCCTATCTACCTTCTAATCAAATGTAAGCAAACCTCAACAAGTCTCTGTCACTGATTATATATTTGCACCATGCTCCTATATCCTTCAGACATATTCGAAAGATTAGAATTCGATAAGATTCTAGACAGACTGGCGTCCTATTGTCTAGGAGAACCTGCTAGAGCCCTTTGTACTAAAGTCAAAATTTTTAATAACCATGCTAAGATTTCTGAGCTATTGACAGAGATTACTGAGTATCAGCAGTCTATAGTGATGGATGAGCAGATACCTTGCTATCACTATGAAGCGATTATAGATGATATTAGGTCACTCAGAACGATTGATATCGTCTTAGAACTCGAAGCTTACCAGAGAATATATAAGTTAGTCCTTAATATAGATGAACTCTATAGCTATTTCAGTGATCCAGAGAAGCAAAAGGCCTATCCTAATTTGGCTAAGATTGCAGAAAGAATAGAATATAATCCTGAGCTCAAAAAACAATTCGAGCAGATTTTCAATGATGACGGTAAGATCAAATCAACAGCCTCACCAGAATTAGAACGTATCTTCTCCCAAGTGCGATCTAAAGAGATAGAACTAGACAAGGTATTCACTCAAGTCATCGGAAAGTATAAGAAATCAGGTTATCTGACTGAGAACTTTGAAAGTTACAAGAATAGTAGGCGAGTCCTCAGTGTAGCAGCAGAAGCCAAACGTAAGGTGAAAGGGGTCATCCATGATGAATCAGCAACAGGACGGACAGTATACATCGAACCAGAAGAGGTATTGGACCTTAATAATGACCTCTTCGAATTCGAAGCCCGGAAACGACATGAAATCTATAAGATTCTAAAGGAATTAGGTAATCTACTAAGGCCTTTTCTTGATGAATTATTGACTTGGCAGCGTGTACAAGTTCGTCTGGACCTGATCCAAGCAAAGGCCAAATTCGCGAAAGAATACGGTGGTGTAAAGCCTGCGATACAAGCCAAAGAAGAAATCACTCTTAATGAAGTATACCATCCGCTCTTATATATGATGAATAAGAAAGCGGGTAAGAAGACTGAGGCCTTTGATCTGGAGCTGAACCCAGAGCAGCGAATTCTTGTCGTGAGCGGACCCAATGGCGGTGGTAAGTCAGTGGCCCTCAAGGCGATGGGCTTGGTACAACTGATGTTACAAGGTGGTATGCTGGTCCCAGTAAGGAGTGACTCTAGTTTTAAGATTTTCTCTAAGCTGATGATAGATATAGGGGATCAGCAATCTTTAGAAGGAGACCTGAGTACTTATACCTCTCGTCTAATCCATATGAAAACTTTTGCGGCTAGGGCTAATGGTAAGAGCCTCGTCCTCATAGATGAGTTTGGAAGTGGATCAGACCCTAAGATGGGTGGTGCAATTGCAGAAGGTGTATTGGATAAGCTCGTCCTATCTGGTTGTTATGGATTTATGACAACCCACTATAGTAACATCAAGAACTACGCTTATAATTCTAAGCATATACTGAACGGGGCGATGCTCTTCGATAAATATGAGTTGCAGCCGACCTTCAGACTCAAGGTCGGTCAGCCAGGAAGCTCGTTTGCATTTGAGATCGCTAATAAGATCGGTTTACCAGAGGAGATTCTGAAGTATGCCAGAAATAAGGCAGGAAAGGATAGTAAGACAGTAGACATGTTGCTGATCGATCTGCAGCAGGAAAAGAAAGTCCTCGAAGATGAATTATTGACAGCTTATGATGAGCGACATCGCTTACGTGAACTGATCAAAAGTTATGACGAGATGAAAGATAATCTCGAAATCAGGAAAAAACGACTCAAATTAGAAGCAAAAGAAAAGAACCACTATCGAATCTCAGAACACGAAAAGGAACTCCAAGATCTTATCAAGGACCTCAAGAAAGAAAAGAATCTAGAGAAAGCCCAAGCTTCGCTAAAGCGGATCAAAGAAGCAAGGTCTGAAGCGAGTAAAGAGATTAAGGTCATCTCTAATGAGGTCTTCAAAGTAGAGCTGGAAAAAGTGAAAGACCTGAAGTTGGGGCAATTCGTCAAGTTGCGGACCGGAGGCGACCCCGGTAAAGTCATCCATATAGGCGAAAAGAAAGTGCGCTTACAGCTGGGTCTGATGGAGTTTGAAGTCCCCAAAAGTGAATTGTTAGCCATTAAGGATCCGATAGAGACAAAGCACCGTTCGATCAATATGGATACCCTAGCGAATATGCAGATGTTAGAGACAGAGCTAGATATAAGAGGATACAACAAACAAGATGCGCTAGAAACAATAGAGGAATTCCTAGACACAGCTCTTATGTCTAATTCCGTTACTAACTTTAAAATATTACATGGGAAGGGAACAGGTGTTCTGAAAAGAACGCTTTGGGCGAAAGCCAAAGAATACAAAGACATTTCTAAAATATGGCACCCCGAAGATGAATTCGGGGGCCATGGAGTTACTTATATATCTTTCTAAGTAAGCTGCTATTGCTTACATAAACATCTCTGTACCAGCGAAGTGGAAATTAGCTTCTCTAAGAGCGTTCTCGTCGCTATCTGCACCATGCACAGCATTTTCGCCGATACTAGTCGCAAATAGGGCTCTAATCGTGCCCTCCGCTGCATCAGCAGGGTTAGTCGCACCGATAAGTGTTCTGAAATCCTCGACTGCATTGTCCTTCTGTAGTACTGCTGCGACAATCGGACCTGAGGACATAAAGTCAACTAATTCGCCATAGAAAGGTCTTTCTTTGTGGACTTCGTAGAATTCACCAGCTTTTTCTTTGCTAAGCTTTGTGTATTTCATAGCGAGAATCTTAAACCCGCCTTCGTTCATCTTATTAAGTATCGCGCCGATATGACCATTTTTAACCGCATCGGGCTTGATCATAGTGAATGTGATATTACTTGCCATCTGTGTTATTTTTTTTAGAAGGCCAAAACTATGAATTATGAACAAAGGATGCTTGGCCCTTTGTCAATTATATTATTGAAGTATGTGTATTTTTGCCCCTTCGTGCAATTAACTCAGACAGAAATATCCGAAATCAAGGAATTGATCGCTATCCCCAAGGAGATAGTCATCATTTCCCACAGAAATCCGGACGGAGATGCTATTGGCTCTTCCCTCGGCTTACAATTGTTCTTAGAAAAATTTGGACATCGCGTCCGAGTGATTCTGCCTAGTGAGTATCCCGACACCTTTCATTTCCTCGAGGGGATAGAGGGCTGCGTGATCTTTGATCAGGACAGATCACTAACTAAAGACTTGATCTCTAAAGCAGAGATCATCGTTTGTCTTGACTTTAATTCTCTCGATAGAATCGACAAGATTGGGCCATTCGTCCAGGATGCGACTTGTAAGAAGATATTGATTGATCATCATCTAGACCCAGAGCCCTTTGCAGATTATGTCCTTTCTGATACCGCAGCCAGTTCTACTTGCGAACTGATACACCAGTTTATTCTCGAACTCGGAGAGGAGGATAAGCTAGACGAGAAGGTGGGTGAGGCTATCTTTACAGGAATGATCACGGATACAGGATCATTCAAATATAGTACGCGTCCTGAGACCTATGAGACAGCTGCAGCGCTTAAGAGAGTCGGTGTCGATGATTACATGCTACAGGATAGTATATTCAATACGCAGTCAGAAAAGCAACTGAGGTTACTGGGACATTGTCTGGCTAATCGCATGGAGTTAGTGCCAGAATATGCAGCAGGTATCATTGCTTTGACGAAGGAAGATTATGTAGATTTTAATATACAACGTGGGGATACAGAAGGAATCGTCAATTATCTATTAATGGTGAGAGGTATAGAGGTCGCAGCATTTATAAGAGAACAACCGACTATCGTCAAACTATCCCTTCGTTCTAAAGGGGATATCTCAGTACAAGAAATTTGCAGAAACCACTTTAATGGAGGTGGGCATAAGAATGCCTCTGGAGGTGCAGCTTACGCCAAATTAGAAGATATCATTAAGCGATTCAAGAAAGTTCTTCCTGATTACGTCACTAAAAGGATAGTCCCAGCTCAATAAAAAATTTATCATGATTAAGTCCAGTCTTATCTTATTATTGTCATTTGTTTGCCTCATTTCTTGTAAGAATGACACCGCGTCTTCTGCAACAGTACTTGCTAGTGGATTTAAGTATGAAATGAATACGGATATGCCAGGCAACCTGCCTCAGCCCGGCCAGGTTGTTTCTATCGACTTCCAATTAGTCAATGACCAAGGCATCGTACTAGATGATTCTAGGAAAGTCGAAACCACAAAACCAGCGATGCTGATACCAGCTGAGCTTTCTAGTGAGCAGTCTAGGAATCCAATTCTTTCGCTAGTTAGGAAGATGAGCTTAGGTGATAGTGCGACAGTATACGTACCGATCGATTCGGTTCCTAATGCACCTCAGGACTACCTTAATAACGATTTTATCGAGTATCGTGTCAAAGTGCTCAATATCGAAGACGAGCTAAGTTATAAGGAAAGAGTACAGAAAGAAGATGCTGAGCGAAGACAAAAGTTTGAGTCACTTGCAACAGAGAAGCAAGTAGAGACGAAGGCTATTTTTGATCAGTATATAGCCGGGTCATTAGAAGGAAAAAAGATGAATACGGATAGTGGCCTCAAAGTCATCTTGTCTGAAGAAACTTCGGGCAGTTTGCCAGAGGTTGGCGATATGGTCGAAGTACAATACTATGGCTATCTGAAAGATGGTACTTCTTTCGATAATTCATATAGAGCGGGAAGACCCTTTAAATTTACTGTAGGCCAAGGTATGGTCATAAAAGGTTGGGATCTCGCTTTGCCTATGATACCAGAGGGTAGTACAGCTATTGTAGATATCCCCTACGACTTGGCCTACGGCGAGAAAGGTAATCCACCAGTCATACCAGCTAAGTCTGATCTGATTTTCTACCTGCTATTGGAGAAGATCATTAAACCCTAATACATAACCGATACTTAAAACCAAGGACAAAAATGACCTTAGATCAACAGAAAGATCTCATGAGTCGTTTGGGGTCGTTAAGGAGTTATCTTTGACGTCGATAGACGATTACTTGAAATAGAAGACAAACAGCAACTGTCTATGGATCCCAACTTCTGGAATAATCCTAAAGCAGCTGAAGTTGTCATGAAGGAAATTAAGATCCACAAACTATGGGTCAACAAATTCAATATCATCAAAGAATCCTTTGATGAACTGGAAGTCTTAAGCGAATTTTATAAAGAAGGGGAAGTTACTGAAGAGGAAGTCGATGCGCAATACGCTCGATGCTTAGAAGTGATGGAAGATGCCGAGTTTCGCTCTACCTTAGATCAGGAAGAAGACGAACTATCATGCTTGCTAGAAATTAATGCAGGCGCAGGTGGCACAGAAGCGTGTGACTGGGCAGAAATGCTTTACCGTATGTACGTGATGTATGGAGAGAAATCCTCGTTCAAAGTCAAGGAACTGAATAGAGTAGATGGTGACGTCGCTGGTGTCAAGTCAGTAGAGATAGAGATCACTGGTGATTATGCCTATGGATTACTGAAAAGTGAGAACGGGGTACATCGCCTCGTCCGAGTCAGCCCCTATAACTCGCAGGGTAAGCGAATGACTTCTTTTGCATCTGTGTTTGTACATCCAGTGGTCGATAACCGTATAGAGATAGAAGTTAATCCAGCCGACCTCGATTGGGATACTTTTCGAGCGAGTGGTGCAGGTGGCCAGCATGTCAATAAGACAGAGTCTGCAGTTAGGTGTCGGCACCTGCCATCTGGAATCGTCGTAGAATGTCAGGCTGAGCGTAGTCAGCATATGAATAGAGAGAAGGCCATAGAGATGCTTAAGTCTCGACTCTATGAGAGGGCACTAGAAGAAAAACGCGCTGCTAAGAGCGTTACCGAAGCAGGCAAGATGAAAAATGAATGGGGCTCACAGATCAGGTCCTACGTCCTAGATGACCGTCGCGTCAAAGACCACAGAACAAATCATGAAAACAGAAATACAGATGCTGTCCTAAATGGTGATATAGAAAGCTTCCTGAAAGCCTACCTTATGTGGGATGGTTCTCGGTGATGTTTGAAGAGGTATAATTTTATAGTCTCAGATACTTTCTAGAATCTTAGCCATCACCTGGTCGATGTCAAAAGGTGGTCCTTTGCTGAGGCCAGTTCTGACGACCACTAGATCTCGGGATGGGACGACAACCACATACTGACCTTCGTAACCACTGAACTTGTAAGTATCTGCTGGTAGCGATGGAAATAATTCTTTGTTTGTATTGAGCCATATCTGTGCACCGTAGGTCGGTTCGATAGATGGCTGTAGAGACCAGTTGATATAACTTTCATCGATAAGCTGCTCTCCCTGCCAGTTGCCTTTATGCAAGTATAGAAGGCCAAGTTTGGCCCAGTCCCTAGCTTTGGCAAATAGGTAGGAAGACATTATATAATTTCCTGCCTCATCCGTTTCCATATAAGCAGACTCCATCCCTAGTTTATCGAAGAGCCTCTGTTCCGGAAAGGACAAGTAGTCTTGGTAGGATTCGAATTGTCTCTTAATTAGTCCGCTCAGAATATTGGTCGTGCCACTCGCATATTCCCATACGGTACCTGATGGGCTCTCTAGTGGTTTAGACCTAGCGAAAGAAAGAAAATCCTCTTCCTTATACAAGCCTTGGGTGATGTCACAGACAACTTCATATTCCTCAGTCCATTCTAAGCCGCTGGTCATATGCAATAGCTGTGCTATGGTTATGTTCTTTCGGGCATC
>CALEAC010000270.1 GCA_937944095.1 uncultured Saprospiraceae bacterium | reverse complement strand
TTAGAGAATGTCGGCTTTGTCAGGCATACTAAGCCTTACGGCAAAAGCTTTCGGACTTCTAATATAGCTGTAGGCCTACAGCAGTATAATAATTACAACCAAGTCTTCTCCTATAACACTGTGGGGTCTGGTTCCATTGTGGATCGATTTGCATGGCAAGCTAATATAGATGAGTATTCTGCCTTCGAAGCAGAACTAGCTGATCTCGCTGGCGCTATATATTATGACGAACAAGCTGATAGATATCTGACGGATGTAGAACTGGGACAGAATATCCGCAAAGAACAGACAGTCCAGAGGTCGGGCCGGTTCAATGAACTCAATATAGCCTGGGCTGGAAAGTTAAAGATGGGCCTTAATCTAGGTTTGGGTATAGGCGTGCCGTTCAGTTCTTTTCAGGAGGATAAGTTCTATGAGGAAAACGATGACGATGGCGACCCAGCAGGCTTCAATAAGCTTAATTATAACGAACGCCTCTCTGTCTCAGGTGTTGGGATCAATCTGAAAGCAGGTCTGGGTTACAGCATCTTGATTAATAAGACCTACAATGCAGATTCTTTGGTTGTCGGTCAGAACATGGTCAGACTTGGTCTTGCGCATCAGACAGCGACACGGTTTAACATGGATGACAATTTCGATAGTTCGTTAGCCTATGACTGCGAGCTCTGTCTCTATGCTGGGGAAGTATTCCTGTCACCAAGTGGCAGTTTCGATTATAGGTTAAAAACACCTGCGAGAACCACTGGTAGTATAGGTGCGTTACTCAGTTTCGGTAAGCTTAAGAGTTTTCTCAATCTGGATGCGCAGTATGTCAATTATACTAAGAGCGAATTCGATTTCACAGTGAGTTCAGATGACCCTGCTGACGCCCAGTTTCAGTCCGAAGTTAATGGGGAGATAGACCTACAGTTAGGTTCTGCCATTAATTTCCATTTAGGCGGTGAACTCGCCTATGATAGATATCGCTTACGTGGTGGTGTGGCTAAGCTTGCTTCTCCCTTTGATGGAGACAATAGTTTTGATGATGTGTACTCAGCTGGTCTGGGGTATAGAGCCAATGCTGTGTATATAGACTTTGCTTACCAGTACAGGCAACTAGAGGAAGGTTATTCGCCATATCAAGGTCAGGACCCTGCTAATGACCTCAGCTTAACCAATAAAACGACGATTTCCAAAGTCATAATGACCTTAGGTATTAAGTTATAGATAAGAGAAATAGCTTATGTGTTTTGTGGTTTATTACTATTTTAGGTGCAAATAGTAAATTATGGATTTTCGGACAGAGTGGTGGAGTAAACTGATGGTCGTCCTGATGATTGTTATAGCGATTGTCATTAATCCATGGGGGATGCCTTTGGCATGGAATCCAGGGACAACGATTACCTTTATCTTACAAGTTCTAGCACACCCATTTATAGCCATTGCACTTGCAACTATTCCTGTAGTCATCATCTGCTGGATAATCAAGGTATTGCCGGATCTGGATTACTCGATTTGGGTCGCATTTGGGTACATGCTCTATTTATTAATAGTACATTTTCTTTAATAATAAACCTATAGTGAACCTTATAGATGGCTCTCAGGGTTAATCCTATGGTGTTCATTTCTAAATAATCACAGATGTATAGCAGAAGACAAGCTAATCCATACGGTGGGCAAGGTGGTGGATATAATAGAAGAGGTCGAGGCGGAGGCTCAGGCCGATTCAAGTTTATGCTGATGATAGGTCTAGCTATGGCAGCTTTCCAGACCTTTAAGTTCTTTACTAATACGCAGACCAACCCAGTTACCGGCGAAGCTCAGCGTGTGACCTGGACAACAGAAGAAGAAGTACAACTTGGGCTCCAGTCTGCGCCTCAGATGGCCGCACAGCATGGTGGCTTACACCCAGACCAAGAAGCCCAAGAACTACTGGATAGAGTAGGAGAACGCTTATCCAGAAGTGAAGTCGTGCAAAAATCTGGCTACCCCTATGATTTCCATCTATTAGCTGACGATAAGGTGGTCAATGCCTTTGCGTTGCCAGGTGGACAGACCTTTATTACAGCAGCACTCTTTGCTAGACTAGAAAATGAGGATCAATTAGCTGGTGTGATGGGCCATGAGATCGGCCATGTTATACATCGACATGGTGCGGTAAGAACAGCTAAGTCTAATTTTATACAAGGTCTTATTCAGAGTGTCATGATAGGCTCAGGTGGTGATCATAGTATGGCACAAATTGCTAATGTGGTCGGCCAATATGCCAATATGAAGTATGGCAGAGACCAAGAACTCGAATCTGATGATTGGGGTGTGCGGTTAATGATGGAAGCAGGATATGATCCCTTACAGATGATTAAGGTGATGGATATACTGGAAGAGGCTAGTGGCGGGGCTGGAAATAGGCCAGAATTCCAAAGCACACATCCAAGTCCAGAGAACAGACGACAAAAGATTCTCGATTGTGTGGAAAAATATAAAAATCAGGGATATTAACCTTGTGGTAAGTACCTTACACCTTTAGCTCACGTCTAAATACTATAAACTAAATTTCTAATGAGAATACCCACTAAGTCTAACAACCCCATGCTCAATGATAAGGCCATAGCTAAAGCTAAGGTTATAAGCCTTGAGAAAAAAAGAACTGGAGGCCACTTCATCGAAGCCGATCATATGACAGTGAGTGGTGCTGTATCTAAGACACTTATTCTAGTAGCAATACT
>CALEAC010000269.1 GCA_937944095.1 uncultured Saprospiraceae bacterium | reverse complement strand
GGCGGATATTACTTGGTCAATGTATTTGTAGACCTCAATTCAGCTGAAATAGGCGTTAGCGTCACAAAGCATGAAGTCAAGGGGGATATCTTCTGGGCAAGGGAAATTATTATACCTGAAGCTGATTTTGACATAGATAAGGATATCGAGTGCCAAACGATAGCCGGTGACACGCTGGTGATTGTTGCTAGTAATGCCCTAACCTCTAATATGGCAGGAGAAAGATATCTGATGAAATTAGAACCTATGGCAGGCGAGGTAGCATGGTCTAAACAAATCTCTGAACTAGTTGATACGGCCCTCGGTATCGTACCGACAGCTAGGGTACTTCGGGCACCAGATAATAGTATCAACTATTTCGCTAATCATAATGCAGCTGATACCATAGCCATACAATGGCGAAAATTTGATACCGATAATAACTCAGTGACCGATCGATCTTATTACACTGTCGATCAAGATACCTTGCCTTTGGGCTTGAATCATACTGATGTCGAGATGACTAGGGATTCTGGCTTTATTGTGTCTACGCTAATTGGAGCGCAGATAGATGTATCAGGTATGATAAAGCTCGATAGTTTAGGTGAACCTATTCATGCAAATCAGTATAGGACGGATTTATTTCCGACTAATATTTTTCAGTTTTCAGCTATATCGGCGACACCAGATTCTGGCTATGTGACGACAGGTGTAGTGATAGATTTGGCGACTGGATTACCTTTTGGCATGGTTGCGAAGACAGATTCTGTAGGTGTTGTGTCATGGGCGAAAGTGATAGACCTCCTTAATTCTGCAACGATACTTACCCTACCACTAGATATCATCGTGACCGAATCTAATGAGATTCTCGTAGGAGCTAAGGCAATTAATGCGACGACGGGCGTACCGGCTAATCTAGGTTTCTTCTTTGACCTAGCTGGTAATGTAATTAGACAACAACAATATATTTCTGAAAATAGTCTTTGGTCTGTCGTATTCAATAACGGAACACAACTCACGCCTAATGGTCTAGACCTAAGTTTGTCTCCTGATGGAACGACCTTGATGACGACAACTGGTTTTGAAGTTGGGAGTATTGCATTTGCACCCTTGGTGCTCAAGATTGACCAAGAGGGTGGAGCGATGTGCCACGATACCGTAGACATGGAAGCAGTTTTTGATATAAACTTGATTTCTGATACTTTGATTATCAATGAACTGACAGAAGACATAACCGAAGTTGTGGATTTTGACTTTGAGGAGCGAACTTATACAGGTGCATTCTTGATACCTCTAATAAACCTGCCTGACACTAATTTTTGTCCGCAAGACCCGGTGATACATACCTTAGATGCGACCACTGATGGGGGCGTCATGTATGAGTGGAGTACGGGGGATACAACAGAAATAATTACGGTAACAGAAGTTGGAGAATATGCAGTAACTGTGACGATAGATGATAGAGTATGCTTTACACTTTGTGATACTGTCTCTGTGACTCAGGGCGAGTTTCCGATAGCCAATGTCCAAATTGGCTTTGATCGATATTGTGAGTTTGGAGAGTATGTATTAATAGCTGGCTCATCTACTGATATTGCTGGCGGAGTGTTATGGTCTGATGGACAGACAGAGCAGACTATTTTTGTTCCAGCAGAGGAAGGCAATATCTATTCCGTGACGATAACAGATTCTTGCGAGAATACCTCAGAAGCTTCATTGACCTTGCCTAATGATCCCAGTGATGTCGGCACCATCGTCGTAGATAGTTCCCCACTATGTGAATTTGGAATAATCAATCTAGCTGCGACCAGCCCTTCACCATTTAATCCTTATGAATATAATTGGTCCAATGGGGAGACGACGCAATCTATCCAAGTGACTGATCCAGGCGGTACTTTTTCTGTGACCATTACAGATAGTTGTGGATTTGAGTCCTATGACACTGTAGAGGTGCCTGCTGAGGACTTCCTGATACCAGATCCGAGTGTAACACTTAGTGCAGAAGGACTGGACCCTAATACCTGTGGGCTAATATTAGTCGCTGCTGCGCAACCAGGGTCAGATAACCTTCAGATCTCTTCTATTCTATGGTCTAATGGCGTTAACGGCACCTCTATCATCGTAGATGAACCAGGTGTATATACTGTTGTCGTAACGAATAATTGTGGCAAAACAGCCACAGCTGAGATCACTGTAACGGCGGCCGAGCTAGATGTTCCAGATCCAAGTGTGACACTAAGTGCAGAGGGTCTAGATCTCAATACGTGTGGGCTAACACTAGTTGCTAATGCACAGCCAGGATCAGAAATGTTTCAGATCGCTGCTATAGTATGGTCGACTGGTGTTAATAGCACCTCCATTAATGTAGACGAACCGGGAATCTATAGTGTGGTCGTAACTGATAATTGTGGTCAGACAGCTACTGCTGATATAACTGTATCAGCTGATGATCTTGTAATTCCGCCGCCTGCAGTAGAGATTGTTGTAATGAGTACAGACTCTTGCGATGTAATACTAGTCGCTGAGGCAGCTGGATCAGCAAGTGCGCTTGGTTATGCGTGGTCTACCGGTGAGGTAATCAATGAGATCTTAGTACAAGAAGCAGGACTATACACGGTGACTGTGACTGATAATTGTGGCAACTCTTCTGTCGCTGAGTATGATAATGTGATTGATGCATTCAGCTGGCCTAATGTTTTCTTTCCTAGAAGACCAATCCATGATGACAATGGTTCTTTTGGGCCTTACCTTAAATGTCCTGACATGACTAATTTGGCTGACTATAATCTGCAGATATATAATCGCTGGGGTAAGTTGGTCTTCGAGTCAGATAATCCAGTGAGCAGATGGAGTGGAACGCTTAATAGCTCTGGAAGTTTTCTACTTGAGGAAGATGTTTACTTCTATCAGAGCACCTGGGTGGATGAGAATGGTACAGAACAATCGACCAAGGGCCATGTAACCATGGTTGTTAATTAAGCCAAAAAAAACCAAACCCACTCTTACGGAGTGGGTTTTTTTATTTCTTCTTCTTGGTATGTAAGCGCTCTAATAGCCTACTGGTAATATCTAGAAAGTCTGTTTCGGTTATAATGCCCACGAGCTCCTTATTCTTGACAACTGGCAGTGCCCCTATTTTGTTTTTTCTCATGAGTTTCATGGCAGCCATGATACTCGATTCCGGCGTTGTTGTAACGGGTTTGGTTATCATGATCTCAGCGACGGTCGTAGACTTGTTAGACCCCTCGACCTGCTTGAGCAATTGTCGAGTGATTCGCCTAGAAGTGACCAGACCCTCTAATTTGCCCTCTGCATTCTCTACAGGAACGTAGCGGATTTTACGCCAATCCATCATCTCACCGACTAGTTCTATGATGTCATTTTTCTCGACTGTCAATAAGTCAGTCTGCATGAATTCTGAGACCTTGAGTTCGATTGGTTGGTACTCACCGAGGTCTACGAGATCCGCTTTTTTCCACTTATGGACAGGCATATTTTTCTTTTGATTTTTGATAATAGCAAATGTCAAGGCTGACAAGGTCTCATCTTTAGATACATTTTGCTTGAGGAGCTGGGCATAGGAATCGAGCATCCAGATAGCACCATTGGTTTTCTTTTTGACTCTATCTTGGATGATGCCTAGATATTTATTGATATCCCGTGACAGTATATTACAGGCCTTTAGACCTTCGCGTGCCGTTGGGATAAGTTCCTTGATTAAGAGGTCCCTGATATGTATCTTCTTGCCTTTTATCCAAGTATAATCAGCTTCTAAGCCTAACCGAGCTGCACGACCAAAGTTATCTTTCAACGCAGAGAAATCGATGACTTTTCTGATATCATCGTATCTCATAGCCAGCCCCTTCATGGCACCTAACCAAAATACGGCATTAGCCATCATATCAGGAACAGAAGGCCCCGAAGGCATAACTCTATTCTCGATTCTCAGATGTGGAATACCTGACTTACTGACGCCATACTGTGGCCTATTCCATCTATAGACAGTAGAATTATGGACAAGTAGGGCATCTAGAGAAGGTGCTTTTCCTTGCTGTAATTGTGCCCAGCTATCATTCTCTATTTCTGAATTCAAGAGAACTTTGAATCTGGCAATATCTTCTCTGTATATCTCTAGGATGGATTCATTGATCCATTTCTTACCGAAAGAAACACGTGTACTCTGCTCTCGCATATGTTCGTTAGTGGTCCGCGTATCCAGCGCCTGTTCGAAGGTCGCTATCCTAGACTCATGCCATAACCTCTTACCGAAGACCATAGGAGAGTTCGCAGATACAGAGATGGATGGCGCAGCGAGTAGTTGGGCGATGTTATACATCTTGACATATTCTGCGGCATCTACTTGTAGGTGGACTTGGAAGCTGGTATTCGCAGCCTCTATGAGTGGGGTATCATGCCTGACGAATAACTCATCGATACCGAAGATTTTAAGTTCGATATGCTTACCTAAGCCGAGTTGTTTTATTGCTTCTATCAGTGCATAATAGCGTTTTTTTGGTGTGAGATTCTCCTGATTGAGATGGAACTTCTGGATAGTAGGTAGGATACCAGTAAGCACATAGGTCGAATCAAAACCCTTGAGTACAGCATCTAGTTTTTTTAGATAACCTTGTATCTCTTTTTCCATCAGATCGAAATTCCCGCCGGTGAATTCTCTAGGGTTCAGGTTGAATTCTAGATTAAACTGAGCAAGTTCTGTCTCGACCCACTTGTGCTTTTTCATCTTGTCGAGCACGGCCATAGCTATGTTGTTAGGCTTCAGGGTCTTGTTATCTACAATCACCATTTCGAGTTCGGCACCGAAACGGGTGATGCCTTTTTCTATCCAATCATTATCAAGCATGTACTCGAGAGATCGCACATCATTGAGCAAAGATTTGACGAAATCCTGCCTTTGTTTTAGATTGCTAACTTTCTTAACTGTCTGAGTTCCCATATAGACGATTTTTGGATTCTGATTATCCAGCGTTATTTTACATTAAATCAAGGTAATGTTTCGTTAGCTAATTATGAAAACTAACCTCGCTAAAATATTCCTTTACAGTATCATCAGTATGACTATACTGGGGTCATGTAATCAAGCTGAGTCCTTATTCGAGATAGATGCCTTTATGGATGTCAATATTCAGGCAGGTGCTAATCCACTTCAGATACATGGCTATGAGAGTGAGGTCATCTTTCCTTTCGAGACGAGGCGTATGCTAGCCCAGATTCCTACTGAGGAGATATCTAGTATCAATGCATTAAGTGCTATCGTATTCCCCAAATTCGAAACAGATGCTGACCTAGATTTTATCAATGTGATTGAGATTCAGGTATATGACCCAGTGGATCCTGAGAGGGATAGTGAGATATTCTACTTTGATCCGATTCCATTAGGGCGGAAAACAGAGATAGAATTAGCGCCATCTATACCAGACTTAAGTGATTTTATGGTCAGTGATCGGCTATTTGTGAGGGTGGAATTCCAGTTTAGATCACCACCTCCACGTAATTATGAGCTGCGCATCGATATGTTTTTTGCTGCGCGGTCTGAGTAATATGTCTGCTAGACTACGGTGAGATTACTATAGCATTTATAGCAAATAGCTATATTTAGCCGCTACAACTGATTGACTATGATAAAAATACTAAGGATTGCGATTATCGTGATTCTCCTAGGGGGTGGAACTATGCCCGTTTTTGCCCAAGACACCGGTAGTTTCTCTGGTGGATTTCAATCGAGTGCTAACTTTTTTATCAGAGATTCACTGATCGGGGCTGCTAATATACCGCAGTACGATAACGAGTTATTCGGTATCCAATCATGGTTAGACCTTGGCTATATGCAAAATGGGTTTGATATCGGTGTGAGATTCGATATGTTCAATAACTCTAATTTGCTCAACCCCAACAGCTCTTATACTGACCAGGGTATCGGCAGATGGCACATCGGCAAAAAGCTAGACAAGCTGGATATCCGTGTGGGTCATATCTATGATCAGATTGGTTCTGGAATCATCTATAGAGCCTACGAAGAAAGAGCGTTACTTATAGATAATGCTCTATTAGGAGCGAGGTTAACCTATTCCTTAAGCGATAATTGGGATCTGAAAGGTTTCGCTGGCCGACAGCGATGGTTATTCAGCACCTATGCGCCGACGCTCAGAGGTGGTTCGTTAGAAGGGTTTATCGATTTGACTAAACAAGAAGAGGGTGCCAAACTCTTTACCTTGGCGCCAGGTATTGGCTTTGTTAATCGAGCCTTGGATCGACCTGCTATAGATGACATTGGTGCGGCTATTAGGTCTTATCAACCTGCAGAACAATTTAAGTTGATTACCAATACATATGCTGGGAGTCTATTTAATACCTTAAGTTATGGTCCGGTCTCACTATATACCGAGGCAGCGCTGAAATCATCTGAAGCATTTTTTGATCCAGATGCCTTACTTTCTCAGATAGTGGGTGACCCAGTCGCCGGGCGATGGGTACGCGAGTCAGGCTCTGTCTATTATGCTAGCCTGAGTTATGCAGGAAATGGTCTCGGCGTGACTGTCGAAGGCAAACGGACTGAAAATTTCGATTTCAGAGCTGATCCACAACTCAATTTACTTAACGGGTTTATCAACTATATTCCGCCGATGAATCGGCAGAATACTTATCGACTAACAGCCCGATATTCTCCAGCAACCCAGTTCTTAAGTGAGCAAGCATTCCAAGTAGATGTCAGATATAGATTCAGTAAGAAACTAAGCATTCTTGCTAATTACTCTAATATCAATACACTGGATGGAGACAGATTATATAATGAAGTCTTCTCTGAGTTGCTCTATAAGCACAGTAGAAAATGGCAGATAAAAGGTGGTCTCCAACTCCAAGAATACAATCAAGATAGGTACGAGATTAAGCCAGGCGTCCCTAATGTAGAGACGGTGACACCATATGTCGATTTCTTATACAAGTTCACTAGGAAGAATTCACTTAGAGTCGAGATGCAATATATGTCTATAGGTGATGATGAGAAGGCAGGTTTTAAGCAGGATTATGGTGATTGGTTTTTCTTCCTAGCTGAGTATGCGATTGCCCCACATTGGTCTTTCGGTATTTCGGATATGTATAATACAAGTGCAGGGAAGAACACACCAGTAGATGCAGAAGGCAACAAGCAACTGCTGCATTATCCCAGAGTGGATGTCTATTATACCCACAAAGCCAATAGATTCTCATTGAGCTACATTAAGCAAGTAGAGGGTATCGTCTGTAATGGTGGTGTATGTAGATTAGAACCAGCCTTTAGTGGCTTCAATTTCAGCGTTTCTTCTAGCTTCTAAAAAAAAGATTATGAATCAGTTCATCAAAATATCAGTCCTTTTCTCATTCCTTTTTTTGATGGCTTGTGAAGAGCAGTGCATCAAGATTCCAGAAGCGCCAACCCCGCCTGGCGGCAGGATTATGCTACTAGAGGACTATACTGGTGTTAATTGTGTCCCTTGCTTTGGGGCTAACATATTAATCGAGTCAGTCTTGGATGCAAATCCTAATTCGATTGTGACTTTTGGCATCCATGGTGATTTGCAATCTGAGCCAGTTAGTGGCAGCACCTTTGACTTCAGGTATCCAGATCCGTTTGAGTGGGAGACGAATGCCAATATCATAGGCAAGCC
>CALEAC010000268.1 GCA_937944095.1 uncultured Saprospiraceae bacterium | reverse complement strand
ATTGGACCTAGATGCAGTTGCATCGTCCAGTCTTTAGAGTGATAGATTTTTGCCAGTTCTATGAGTAAGCTCATTTGAAATTTTCTAGCATTATCTACTGCTACGGCAGCTTTATTTCTTCTTTCATTAAGTATCTTATTCAGATCACTCGAAGTAGTACGCGTATCGAAAAGTTGCTCTAGGCCGTGATCTGCCAATCGACATCCTATGTTGTTGAATGCATCAATGCGTTCTGCAAGCGCAGTCACCAGATCGTCAAAGGTTGTAATCTGGCGACCTACAAGTACCTCTAATTTTTCGAGGTAGCTTATGAAATCTGAACCATTTATAATCAGAAATTTATCTGGACGGAAAGTGGGTAACATCATTACGCCATCACTTGACTGGGAGTGATACTTGTGATGAGATAGATCGTCCGTAGGATGATCAGTGGTACAGACAACTTTTACTTTCATCTTACTCAACAAGCCATTAGTAGAGTAGCTTTTATCCTGTAGCACTTCGCTGGTCTGCTTATAAATGGCTTCTCCAGATTTCTCTGTCAGCAGCGTATCTATGCCAAAGTATCTTGCGAGCTCTAAATGAGTCCAATGGTATAGCGGATTACGCATAGTCATAGGTACCGTCTCTGCCCACTTAGCGAACTTCTCTTTATCAGTAGATGCGCCTGTTATGTTGTGTTCTGAAATACCATTGGCCCGCATGGCCCGCCACTTATAATGATCTCCACTTAGCCAAGCTTGAGTGATATTCTGAAAATTTATATCCTGGGCTATCTGTTCTGGCGACAAGTGATTATGATAATCTATAATCGGCAGATCAGCAGCATAGTCATGATACAATCTAACAGCTTCTTCTGACTGAAGTAAAAAATTATCGTGAATAAATGAAGTTTTTGACATCCCTGATTAATTACTTGTGCTAGCTCGATAAATGCCTTCTTCCAGTCCTCTCAGTTCTGCCAAACCTCTAAGTCTTCCTATAGCAGAATATCCAGGATTAGTTTTCTTAGTCATGTCATCCAGCATCTTATGCCCATGATCAGGTCTCATAGGGATATGACAGTCTTGTATTTCTGCTGCCTGTAATAAAGCTTTCATAACCAGATACATGTCGACATCACCGTCTAGATGATTAGCTTCGTAGAAATTTCCTACATTATCAGCCTTGGTCGATCGTAAATGAATGAAATGAATGCGTGACCCATATTTCTCCACAATTCTTACTAGATCATTATCAGGCCTAGCACCAAAAGATCCTGTACAATAGCAGAGCCCATTAGAATCTGTATCGACTTCTGATAAGATATGTTCTATATCTGCCTCTGTGCTGACAACACGAGGAAGTCCTAATAATGGAAAAGGTGGATCATCTGGATGCAGAGCTAATTTGACTCGAAACTCTTCCGCTACTGGAGTGATCTCTTTTAGGAAGTATATGAGATTCTTTCTCAAGGTGCTAGCGTCTATGTTTTTATAAGTATTAAGAATATTTTGGAATTCATCAAGATCTAGAATGGCTTTAGTTGTTCCCCCAGGTAACCCAGCTATGATATTCTGTGCTAGTTGTTTCCGGTCGGCTGCTGTCATCGAATCATATCTTTCTTTTGCTTCTTGTATCGAGGCATCACTATAGTCCTCTAAAGAATTAGGTCTCTTTAATATAAAAAGATCAAAAGCCGCAAAAGAGACTAGATTAAAGTACAAAGCCGTAGATCCGTCTGGCATAACATATTCTAGATGAGTACGTGACCAATCCAGTACGGGCATGAAATTATAGGTGACGATACGAATACCACATGAAGACAGATTTCGGATACTCTGCTTATAGTTCTCAATATATTGTAGATAGTTCCCAGTCGCTCTTTTGATATCTTCATGGACAGGGACACTTTCTACAACAGACCATCGGAGTCCTGCTTGTTCTATTTCTTGCTTGCGTACATTAATCTCTGCTTTGGACCATACGGCTCCATTGGGCACATGATGCAGGGCGGTCACGATTCCCGTAGCGCCCGCCTGTCGTATATCAGCTAGACTGACCCCGTCTTGAGGTCCATACCATCTCCATGTCTGTTCTAGTTTTTTCATCTTTGCATTCATCTTTAGACACCACTAAAAGCGCTATAGCCGCCATCCACAGGCACTACTATACCAGTAATAAATGATGACTTGTCGTCACATAACCATAATAGTGTACTCACCAGATCCTTTGGGTCACCGAATCTCTTCATAGGTGTCTGACTGATTATAGTTTCGCCTCGGGATGTCAATGTGCCATCGTCATTCAAGAGGAGTGACCGGTTCTGATTTGCTATGAAAAATCCAGGTGCTATGGCATTCACTCTGATGCCGACACCATGCTTATTATTTAGTTCTACCGCGAGCCACTGTGTAAAATTATTGATGGCTGCCTTTGAAGCTGAGTAGCCTACAACTCTGGTCAATGGAGTGAATGAGGCCATGGAAGAAATATTAATGATAACACCACTCCCTTGACTGATCATTTGCTTTGAGAATATGGTCGATGGAATAACTGTTCCTAGCAAGTTCAAATCAATGACCATTCTAAACTGATCTATGGAAATGTCACTCACAGTCTGGTCGGGCATAACTGTCGCACCAGACATGTTGCCGCCTGCACAGTTGACAAGAATATCCACCTTTCCTTCCTTCTTTATTATTGTATCTAGAGCACTCTTGACTATGTCTTCATATAATACATCACAATGGACTGTATGTAAGTCATGTCCTTTCTCTCTATAGTTACCTGCCATCTCCTCAGCTGCTGCTTGATTTCTATCCAGAGAATACACGATGGCTCCTGCATCTATTAATCCCTTGATGAAAGCACTACCTAAAGTGCCACTGCCTCCTGTTATCGCTGCTACCTTCCCCTTCATTTTATATTTTATTGAATTTGTATTTTAAATTTTGCTTCTCTTGATTACTAATAGATAAGATATAAGATCCTGCAGTTATAGATGATAGATCTATCTCATCAGTAGAATCAAGCATTAGATTATCTAGAATTATTGTTCCATCTATCGATAAGATCTTAGCTGTCATTTCTGAACCATCCGTTATGACCACATAGAGTACTTCCTTCGCCGGATTCGGAAATACTTGGATGGGTGTATTCTCTAGATCATATATGGAGCTGCTTCCGATAAAATCTATAGTGTAACTCATCTTAGTGTAATTATCCTGAGCAATGACCTCTATGTCCGTAATATAATTGGTCCCAATCATAGAGTTAGTAGCCTCCACCATGGCTAATGGTGAAGTCGTATTCCAAGACAGCATAGGTAGATCGCTTTCAGGTACTTCGATACTGTACTGAGTTACATTTGGCGAAAAGCCTGGAATAGTCTGATCATCGATTCGAAGATCTGATAATGTAGCTATACTACTGAGAAATAAGTCTTCTGGCAGTGGTGTACCCTCTTGCGGTGGATAAGCTCCTGATTTGTCTATAACTATCCAGTCCACAATCCCACCATAGTCCGTTACTCCTGATTTTCCCCATTCAAAGTAGTTGCCAGCAGCTATCGTGTTACTGACACCAGAAATTAAGGGAGTCAAAGATTCATTCAGGTAAACGGTTGTATTTTTTCCATCAGAAATTATTCTAAGGATGTGCATCTCATTGATTAGATCAAGACCATGTTCTCTTTCCAGATTATCAGATCGTTCTAGTTTTACTGTACGATCATTAATCCTTACTTTTTCTCTCCAGCCATTCATTCTGATCTCAAAATGAGAGATACCGCTGACCTGATGATTAGCAGCTTGTAGTCGAGCAACTATCGTTATAGCAGAATCACTAGCAAGAAAATTATGACGCCATCTGAATTTATCATTGGCATCACTGCGATACACATAGAGCGAATTAGCAGATCCATTGGGGTCAGCTATTAACTCATCTCTGAGAGGATTCTGAGGAGATTCATCTAGGAGATAGAAATTAGTTTCCATATGTGGTTTGTCATCAGCTCTGTACACAAGCCAGGGTGCATCAGGGTTAGCTTCAGAAGTGATAAAGGACCAGAGAGTACTACTTGTTTCACCATTAGAATTAAGACTTCCTATACGCCAGTAATACATTGTGTTGGGCTCGAGTATCGTGTCTAGTCTATTCTCCGTTTGGGTTCTTACCAAAGCTGGATCTGTATTCTTCCCGAGATAAATACGGTAGGCTTCTGTATTGTCTGGCTGATCCCATTGTATTATTACATCAGTATGGACATTCATATCGAGATCAGCAGGTGTCGGATCAGTAACAGATTGGGGCAAGGCATCTGCTTCATAGGTTGTGACCGACAGGGTATTTGTCAGGTCAGATTTATTACCTGCCTTGTCTACAGCTCTTAGGTTGAATACATAAGTACCTCCAGGTTCTAAGCTATCCACTATGGTTGTTGTATCTTCCAAACTCTGGATGATGACATCATCTCTGATTAGCTCATAGTGACTGATTCCGAACGCGTCGTACGAGGCATGCCAATGTAATTCCACAGATCGGACGAAAGTTCTTCCTTGCCTCAAGTCAAGCGGTATCGTGGGGGCTATAGTATCTGTGACGAGTATGGCATCACTTGGACACAAGCTGCTGTCTATTTCACTGATACAGAAATCTGCAATACGAATTTCCTCATCACGAAGGGTAACATTTTTGAGTCGATACATGCCCCACTTTGGTCTGTTGTATTCTGCTCCTACTCGCCAGAGGTCAATACTATTTTGCTTGTGCTCTAGAATCTTTAGACCTGTGTCCATCGATCGTATAGAGAATTCTAGTACACCATTTTCTCCATGTACTTGCATACAATAAGCTTCCATCCATTGTCCTCTCAGCTGATCTATGGATACCTGTGCGAGCACACCTAGTGATTCGCCCGTCGAACCAGCATTATGTCTTAGCTCTAACCTATCCATTCTCAGCGTTAGTGTGAGTAGGGGGAATGCATCATCGTTTCCGCCTTTGGCTTTATTCTGATATATGTGATTAAATGATGCCGATCCTATAAAGTCCTTAGCTATTCTGAATTTCCATCTGTAGTAAGAAGTATCATTCTCTAGATGTTGTAGTTCTGCATCAGTGCCTGGACCACCCTTTACTTCGATTCTAACTCTATCTTGTACCTGACACCTATCGGAGTCTTCTGTTATATGACTATGAAAGATAAATACATTCTTATACAGCGTACTATCATAACCTTGGGTAACATGAGGTCCGAAATCTAGATGCTCACAGTCTGGATCTTCGTAGTCCATGCCAGCACTCAGAAAGACTGGATAAGCCGAACCTAAGCTGTCCATAGCTCTACATATGACTTGTGCGTTAGCAGCAGGATGTAGACTTAAAAAGCAGAAACTTAAATAGAAAACGCTATTCACTATAGGAGACATCAAACCATGCTTGATGGCTACGAATATGTGTTCATGTATCGTCACAGCGTTAGCGGTATGCTTGATTAACAGAAGCTTCTACAAGCATTTTAAATTCAATGGAATTATGTACGTTATTAGCATCTCTTTCCCAGGCTGATAGGAATCTATAGGTGACCTCAGTATCCGCATTGTCAAAAGCAAAGGCATGAGACAAATTGTCATTAACGTGTAACGGCACATATGATTTACTTGCCATAATGGCCATACCCATATTCTCTTTATGAAATGATTGCTTACCCCAATTCAGTGCATAAAAATAATTATTGTATTCCCCTTGTATAATCTCGGGGAGATGCTTGACAATTCCGGTTGCAAATTTCATCCCTGCTGGAAGGGCCCCATCAGTGACCTTTAGTTTTATTTCTGACCACGGCTGACCTGATTCTATACTCCATTCCTGACTCAAATCAAAGGTATGTCCAGCAATTTGTAGACCGGTAAAAGTGGTTTTGATCATGGATCGTTCATTTCCATTTTCCATGATTTCTATTACCTTCTTAGTACATTCAGATAAAGTATGCAAGCTATCCCTATACCAGATAGCAGGAGACCCCAAACCCAAGGAATGGCCTACCTTGAGGATATCTGAGCCCCAGTCCATTATATCATGATATTCCCAGCTCACTGTATCCATGACAAGGTCACTTACAATCTTACCATATACATCAAATCTATGTCTACTGTCGGCATAGTAGCGATATGCCACAAGCTCATTCTCTAACACAGGACCTTCGAACATAATCCATTTATTCTGTGGTGTAAGGTCAGTGGGTATTTCGATTTTTTGCTTAGGCAGATATTCACCGACAATTTTATTCTTATCACCAGAATCAAATAAGGTATCCTGCGCCAACATAAGAGCCTGTGTCTTTTTTTTATTTATGGTAACAAAACCACTGTGATCACTAGCAGGAGCTTGCCTACAAGCGTAGGAAAAGTAGACCAGAGACAAGACTAGGCTGAGAAGTAAGTATTTAGAAATCACATTTAGCATATATTCTGATTTCAATTTATTTTTTGAAAGATTCGTCACCTTTGACAACAGCCTTAAGATCTTGCTCATAGTCCAGGATTAGATAACTACCTTTGAAATCTTGGTTTCTGGCCTCTATGATTGCTCTGCCTTTATCTGCAGGAGCAAGTTCGATTGCTGCATAACCATTAGCCATTTCGATAACACGACTTCGTGTAGGTGTGCCATAGTTCTGTAATAATTCTCCATTTCCATCCATGGAAAAGTAGATATACTTTTCATAATCCAGGACTCTTCGGCCTTGCTTATCACGCATGGTTGCTTCTATAAGATAATTGCCATTAGCTTGCATCTGATATGATAAATCAATGTGGTCAGGCTTATCAGCCTCGGTGTAACTATAATGAACCGACATTGTATCTGATGCCAAAAGCGCATCTCCATTATATCCGACAGCGACTATATCATTGTCTCCTTCATCGAAGAGAAGATCCCACGTAAGACCGCAAGCTGGGAAAAGTTTTATTTGTCTATCTTTTTTTCCCAGCGATTGTCCTTTATGGAAGAGCTCTACCGTAGGACAGTTACTATACACGGACAGTTCTCTCTCCTTTCCCTGAGGTCCACTGCGATGCGTCCAGCTGTGAGATTCTATATAGGCAAATGGTTCAGTAGACCAATAACTTTTGAACACATAGTAGGCATCCTTTGGCTTACCTGCTCTGTCTACTAGGCCTTTCTGATTGAGATATGGAATTGCATTTTCTGGACGTAGCGGTGTCCCGAAATCCTTGAATGCCCACTGAGCATTACCTGTCATATCCTTCTTTTTTTCAGTCACACTAAGGTACCAATCAAATAAGTCTACGATGTAATTCTCGGTCCAGTCACCACTTTTTGCAATGTTTTTTATGTTTACTTGGTTTGAGACTTCTGCCCATCCATCTTCGTTCATAGAACCATCACCTGTAATGGGGTTTTCAGTATGTCGTCCGACATGACTAGAGCCTCCATACTCCATATGTAAGAATTTCGGATATTGCTTTTGGTTCTCGTCTAAGGTATTCTTATAGTTGGTATAGACACCTGCATACCAACCTGACCAGATAGAAGGAGAGAATACATCGACCAAATCTGACCCGGCATAGAACTTTCTGATTGCGGTCATTCTTCCCTGATCTAGTTCATGAGCAATATCATTGAGATGAGTGATATATTCTTTAACTCTTTCTTCGTCATCACCATTTTCGAAATCAGGAAGCCAGTATATCTCATTACCTAGTGACCAAAAGAATATGGAAGGATGATTATAATTCTGATTAATCTGCTCTCGGAGTAATCTTTCTGTGTTGTCCATCCATATTTTTTCGCCCATACCCCCTCTGCACCATGGTAATTCATCCCAGACTATAAGTCCTAATTCGTCACAAGCTTTGTAGATTTCTGGATCTTGTGGATAGTGACCTAACCTTAGAAAATTAGCACCGATACCTTTTATCATTTCTATATCTCTGCGGTGGAGCTTATTAGGCATGGCAGAGCCATAGCCAGCATGTTCTTCATGACGATGTGTGCCCCTGAGTAGTAATCTCTCACCATTGAGATAAAATGCACCATGATCTACAAACGAAAACCATCGGTATCCGATAGTCTCAATATGTTCGTCGAGGAGTTGATCATCTCGCCACAATCGTGTAACTATGTTATATAACTGAGGGTCATCAGGAGACCATAATTTTGGATTAGTGATTTGTGAAAGCGGCCAGCTTATGTTTTGTCCTAGATTTTCCCCAGTAAGTGTATCCGTCGATATCATCCGCTGAGAACTTTTCTCTATTAGGCTCGCAGTCAACACATAATCTGAGAAAGATTGTGTATTCTGGATCACTATATCCAATTCTGTGGTAGCTTGTGTCCTGGAGACTGCAGGTGTCTTGACTTTGAGCTGACTGATATGAGTATTAGGCAAGGTCCTTAGCCATACATCTCTGGTTATCCCTCCATAGATGAAAAAATCTGCTTTCTGTGAGGGTATGACATCTGGATTGTAACTATTACTAACTCTGATTGCTACAATATTCTCTTGTCCTTTGATGACGTGCGGAGTGATGTCTATTTCAAAACTAACGTATCCACCTATATGCTGACCTATCTTCTTTTGATTAAGATATATTTCGGATGTAATATTGACACCTTCAAAGTATAATATAAATTTTGCATCTATGTCATCGACCATTAATGATCGTAAGTACCAACTGGCATCTCTCCTGTATCCAGGTGTGTTATCTACGGCATCCCATTGATTCCAAGTATGTGGAAGGCTTATGCTATCCCACCGATTGGCTTGTAACGCTACATGTATATCTGGAGTATTATTTTCCAGGTACAACCAGTTATCATTGATGTTTGTTACAGTTCTGGTAGAGGAGGCTAAGGGTAGTTGCTGACTCAGAACATTGTAAGGTCGAATCGATAATATACTTACTAGTAGTCCTATGAATAGTGATATGCTGATTATTTTTGACAGGGCAAGTTCATTTTATAAGTGATGTAATGCTTCTAATCTCAATAGTGCTTCTACATAATAATATTCGGCATAAATGATAGGACTATCGATTTCGAATTTTCCTGGTACACTGCCCGTACTGTGTTGTAAGAAAAAAGGTGGTGATTCTAGTTTGTACTCTTCGGAGCCTATACTGGTCAGAGTTTTTTGAGCCCAATCAATATAATTAGCTGCTTGCTGTGGGACGTAATTTTGCAACTCCAATAGAGCTGATGCTGCGATAGCTGCAGCGGAAACATCACGTGGTTGGTTATCACCACTGACATCAAAATCCCAATATGGGATGAGATCCGCTGGCAAATTAGGATGCTGGTAGATAAAGTCAGCAATGCGAATTGCCTGATCTAGATATGTTTTATTTTTTGTGTATCGATAAGCAACGGTATACCCATAAAGGCCCCATGCTTGTCCTCGGCTCCATGCCGATTCGTGTCCAAGGCCTTGATGGGTGTTTTTCTTAACAACCTCACCTGATTCAGGATTGTAATCTATAACGTGATAAGAACTATTGTCAGTTCTGAAATGATTTTCGAGAGTGGTATTAGCATGTTCTATGGCTATATTATAATAGACAGAATCACCCGTATGGTTGGTCGCTTCGAACAGTAATTCAAGGTTCATCATATTATCTATGATGACTGGAAATTTCCATAGGTGCTCATGGTGGTCCCAAGATCGAATGGCTCCGACCTTAGGATTAAATCTAGTACTTAAGGTTTCTGCCGCTATGACAAATACATCTCTATAGGCTTCTTCCTGTGTGAGCTTATATGCATTACCATAAGGACAGTAGATCTTAAATCCCAGATCATGTGTACCTCCATCCCATTTTTCTTTTTCTACGAATGCAGTCCATTGTTCGGCAGCTCTAAGTAAGGCAGGATCATGGCTATGTCCATAGAGTTGCCAGAGGAGTCCAGGATAGAATCCACTTGTCCAGCTCTTAGATGGTGTACCCTTCATCTTGCCGCTTTCGATAGTTCGAGGGATAGCTGTAGAATCGACCACAATACGTTCTAAATCAGAGATGGCCTTACTGGATAGTTGGCTCAGCTTTTTCCCTGTGGCCATCTTATCGTGCGTAGATATAGTAACCTTAGCATGATTATCGGAAGTAATCTTACATCCGAGTATTAAAGTTATGGCAATAGTATATAGTACTAGCTTCATTGAAATAGTAAAATATTATGGAGAAAAAAGTGATATAAAGGAGAAATATTTCGATGAAGGGCAACTGCCCTTCATCGAAATAAAAACTAAATTTATCGACTATACTTATTGAACAATTATTCTTTGGGTCATTATTCCTAGACCTGATTGCACAGTTAGAAAATAGATTCCAGGTCCGCTTAATTCATTGGCGCTGATTATAAATTGCTGATGACCTACTGGTAGGTTCTGATTAACCCTTCTTAGTAAAGTCCTGCCACTTAGATCAGAAACAGTCATTGTAATATCTCCCGCTCTTTCTATATTGAATAAAACATTAAAATCTTCAGAGGAAGGATTAGGATATATCTGAATCGATAGGGTATTGTCGATATCGACAATACTTGTTAGACTGGCGCAACCATCTACAGCGCCTACAGATCCACCTCCTGTAGATGCTGTTGCAGACATGGTATTACTATCATAACATGGGTCAAAAGTGGAGAAATCAAATAAGTTTCCAGAATCAAATGAGGTCCCCGCTAGCAGTTCATCTTCTACAATAAAATCAAACATATCTTCTGCAGCTGGATTAGCATATAAATCAGTAACATATTCCAGTATTGTACCTGGCACACTGTTAAGCTCAAGTGGCTCTGAGAAGAATGCGTCTCCTGCAGCTGCACCTAGATTTTCCATCACTAAATCAGATAGGAATCCAGGCGCACTGACAGTATCATTAGAGGCCCAATAGTCCATGACCTCTTGGTTCCAGAAAATATTATTGTTAGATATAGCCAATGAGGTGTCATCATACAGGGTATCTAGTGTAATCACCTTGTGCAAATCACCATCCGGCTGCGTCTGCTCATCTGTGTAGAATGGACTAGATCCTAGCATGATAGGATCAATGAATAAATTATCTGTAATGTGGGCCTCTAGTACTCTGCCTAATTGGATGAAACCATGGCGACCAGCTACATTAAAAGCGGTACAGTTATCTATCTCTACGTAATTATGAGGCTCAGTTGCTCCTTGGCTTCTAAAGAATCTATCCTGCAGATTGTAGGCAATGCAGTTTTTCATAACTAAGGTATCCAATGAAGTATTACGTGCATCTACGGCTCTACCGTTACCTTGTAATATTCTTCTGTTTCCACCATTACGCATTACACAGTTGGTAATATAGAGTTTTACCCTATTACCCCGGATCTGAAAAAAGCCTCCTCTGTCTTTCTCAAAGATGCAGTGGTCTGCGATTATCCTAGTATCGTCACCCATGTATCTTATCTTCCCCCAATCATGCTGCTCTAGTGGTCCTTTTTCTCCAGCAACAAACCAAATGTTTCTGAGAGTGACATTACCCTCAGGTCTCATGATGTCAGGGTATTCTCCACTGGCATTAGGTATCCGTGAGATGACTGGTTTGTTAGCTATGTCTCCCAAGTCTTCTGCTTCTATCTGCAGATCCCAGTCTGGTTTATTGACGATTCTGCCAGTCGTAACGTACACAGCGCCATTCTCTAGTTTGTATACTGTATTGGCATCAGCGCGTTCGCCTGTTGCTGTTGTGTCTCCCATAATCACTGGAAAAATATCAGTGGGCATAGTAGGATCACTACTAGCTGCTATGTTGACAACCCTCTGAGCACTTAGTGTAAAAGCACTAGCTATGATTGCCATGCTTAAAATAGTAATGTAGAATTGCTTCATTTTATAAAATTTTTGTAATTAATAATTAAGTTTTATTTTATCCTATACTGTATCCCAAAGTTGGCGGTCATCCCATAGGTCTCTACGGTATTCCTATAAGTATCTGTTCGGGTAAATCCTATATCTTGTTGGTTCGAAAAGTTATTGAGATTAAGAAAGGTGCTCCAGTTAGTAGAGAGTCTCTGTTTTAAGGAAAGATCCCATCTCCAGAAATTCAAAATGAATCTATCGAAGTCCTTGTTAGATGAGTATCCGCTTGCCTGTGTTCCCTGATAAGTACCACTAATTCTAGAAGAAAAACCTTTTTTGTCATAACCTAAGGAAAGATTGAGTACATGTGGCGCCTGACTGGGTAATGGTACCTCTCTCACATTAGTTGTAAAGCTCGTCTCAAATATCGGAGGCACTTGACTGATCAATACTGTCTCCGAGGTCAAGAAAAAAGATTCTGTCTGTGAAAACAATCTAGCGTAATTAATATTGACTACAAAAGCATGGAAGAACTCAGGCAGAAATCTCAGATTAGTCTGAAAATCAACTTCGAAACCTCTCACGGTAGACTCTCCAGAGTTAATAAATGATCTGAGTTCATATCCTTTGAAATTAGACCAACCAAATGCATCTGCGGTTTCTTGATCAAAGAGATTGGTCCTCCAAGGGTAGGAGATATTATCTATCTGTTTGTAAAATGCTCCAGCAGAAAACAAACCCCATTGGCTCTTGTATACTGTCGCGAATAGGTCATAGTTAGTAGACTTAGCGTGTCTGAGTTCTGGATTTCCAGAAACAATAACTAAGCTATTATTATTAATAGAACTTCTCGGTGTAATGAAATTAAAGTCGGGTCTGGCCAGAGTCGTACTATAGGAAGCTCTTACATCTAGCCATTCAGTAAACTTATATTTCAGATGGAGATGTGGTAATAGTTCTCCATAAGTTTGTGTAGTCATTGTATCTTGAAAAAAGCCATTGACACCATAGCGCCCATTGAGACTTGAGATACCAGATCGGTATTCGTTATCAGAATACTCATATCGTAGGCCAGGGATGACGGTAAGCTTATCGTCTATAGTGAATCTAAACATCCCATATCCAGCAGCTATGCTTTCATCTACCTGATATCTGTCTACGATGACCTCACGGTTCTCATTTAGCAAATCGCGCTGGTCTTCGTACCATTGACGCATAAGATTGTCATCTAACTTTGCTTGCAGATCGACTTGTTCTGAGTTTTCGCCTATAAATTCAAGATCATTTTCGTTTTCTGTAAAACTGAGTATGCTTATGAGGTCTGAATTATTAGGTAATAATATGAGGTCATTAGAAGAGGCACTTATTGCATTTCGACCGATATCACCTCCCAGATAATAAAAATCCTCTGACAGTAATGACACATCACGGGTTCTTTCTGTCTGTATGTATTTGCCACCAGTTTTGAAATAAGCATTGATCTTCTCACTGAGCTTGAAAGGGAATTTTATATTGGCTACAAAAGTGTTGGTTTTTTCAATGGTACTCGTCTCATTAAAGTTGGCAGTCCTTAGGTAGGTACTAGGTAAATCACTCCTAGCGGATCCGAAATAATTTCTGGGATGACTGTCAGTATTGAGCGCAGAGTCAAAAGTCTGATTTGTGTTTTCGAAAAGCATTTCAAAATTATATGGCGTCTGTCCTTGTGTTCGACTTGTGGATAATCCCCAGTCGAGGATAACTCTACCCAGATCATGCTCTGCCTGAAACAGTATCGATCCTAAGTCGAGTTGGTTATCGATCTCTGTACCTACTAGGGTTATAGCTGGCTCATTGGGTAGGTAGTTTTCTTGCAATGATGAGATATCACGTGTCGTACGGCTGTATAGACTGAAGAGAGAAAAGCTACTATTACCCACATTATAATCCAAAGCCAAACTTGCATTTTGACGTTTTCTGATCTCCCTTCTATCCTCTAGCCTAAGTCTATCGCCAAAGATTTCGGTTACTCCTGTAGAGTCTGTGGCACCCTGCCGCCAGCTATTTGTCAGAAAATCTCCACCCCTATTAAATCTTTCTGCACTGGCCTGCGCAACGATACCGACTCTATCTCCTAGGATACGCTTACTGATTTGGAATACGCCTTTGTAATCTCTGGGGTCCTCATTGAGCTGATTGTATCCGCCAAGTATCTTACAAAGCATCTTAAAGTCCTCTGGTGCTTTTCGAAGTCTGAGATTAACAGTACCACCTATCGCCTCAGCATCCATATCTGGGAGAGGTGCCTTGAAGACTTCTATGCCATCTAATAATTCTGGTGATATTAGTGAGAGGTCTACAGATCTGTCAGTACCAGAATTAGACGGCATACGTATACCATTGATTGTGATGGCTGCAAATTTTGGTGACAGCCCCCTGATGACCACTTTCTGTCCTTCGCCGCCACTGCGATTAATCGATATGGCTGGCAATCTCGATATGGCCTCAGCAGCATTAACATCAGGCAGTTCTTGTATCTTATCTGCTGAGACTATATTGGCTATGGCCTCAGTATTGAGCTGTTGTCTTATAGCTTTAGTCTGTCCTAGGGCCTGAGCTGTAAGTACAATTTCATCTGCCTGATATCCAGCTAGCGACAAACTCACATCAAGAGTTACTACCTCGCCAGCAATAATACTGACCTCCATTTCTGTGGTTTTGTAACCGATGTAAGAGAACTCCAGAACATATTGGCCAGGAGACAGCCCCTCTATAAGGTACTTTCCGTCTATATCGGTAGAAGTTCCAGCAGATAGATCATTGGCAAAGACGACATTAGCACCTATTAGCGTCTCACCTGTCCCTGATTCATTCACGATGCCATTTATGGCCCCAGTCTGGGCAGATGCTGTGTTGGCAATCAAGAAAAGGCATAGGAGGACTCCAAGGTATCTACTAGTCAATAGGTTTATGCGTTGAGGTTGTTGTAACATAATAGCTATAAGTAGGTAACTGCTGATTCAATCATAATACGGAAGCGAATCTATAGTTTGCACCTGAGACAATAGTCTGTATTGTAGGGTAAAATCGTCTCAGCTCTAGTTTTTATTGAGCATTAGGGCTTATTTGCAGTATAAAAAACTACGAATAGACCATGTGCCTAATTGTATTTGGTAGGAGAAGTGCCGAATTGTTCCTTGAAACACTTGCTAAAATACCTAGTATCATTGAAGCCAACATTCTGTGCGACTTCACTGACATTGAATTTTTTTGTCTTGATGAGCTGAGCAGCTCTTTTGAGCCTGATGGTTTTGATAAAGTTATTGGGGGTTTGGCCAGTAAGTGCTTTGAGCTTGGTAAATAGTAGGGGCCGACTGACAGTAAGCTTGGAGGCAAATTGATTGATATTGAATGTCGCATTATCCATATTTGCATCCACTATTTTGATAGCTCTTTCTAGAAATATCTCATCCCTTGAGGTCAGTTTGACCTCCTTAGGGTCAAAATTCAGAATACGGATAAACTTTTCTTTAGCTTCTCTTCTAGACCTGAGGATATTCTTGACCTTAAGTTGGAGTTCTTGCGGGATGAAGGGCTTAGTGAGATAATCATCTGCACCATTTCTGAGACCATCGATTCTGAAAAGTGAGGCTGTCCTAGCGGTTAGCAGAATTAGGGGTATGTGACTGATTTCTAGATCGCTTTTGAGCTTATTACAGAATGTGATACCATCCATGATGGGCATCATAACATCACTAATAATCAGGTCAGGAGTGGTGATTTTTACTTTTTCCAATGCATCTGCGCCATTGACGGATTCTGTGATAGTATAGTCGTCTCGGAACATTTCTGTAAGGAGAGCACGAACTTCTACATTATCTTCTACTATCATGAGATGTGCACCCTTACTGTTCTCATATTCTGAGTCATGTTCATTCTGAGTGAGTGTACCTAGGGACTGTTTACTAAGGTGGATATTTTGCTCCTTGAGCGCCATATCGTCTAATTCTGTAATGACGCTATCATTGATTTCCATATCATTAAAATGGGAGCGCCCTAATCGGAGTCTTACTAAAAAACATGCTCCAGATTGGTTAGTCGTATTTTCCTCCAATTCAATAGTGCCCTTGTGCAGCTCTACCATCTGCTTGGATAAGGCAAGACCTATTCCAGTCCCCTTTATCCGAGAGGTAGTCAGATCAGATTTCTCATAGAACCGCTTGAAGACCTGATCACGTTGTTCTGGTCTAATCCCAACACCAGAATCTTGTATCCTGATGTCGACGTGCGATGCAGATAACTTGATACTCAGACTTATATGACCACCGTCTGGAGTAAACTTAAAAGCATTGGACAGAAGATTGTAGAATACCTTCTCTAGCTTATCCTGATCATAATAGAGCTGGAGATCTCCTTTTTGTATAAAGGTATAAGTAATGTTACGCCTGTTTGCTGTCTCTGTAAACATGAGAAAAATCTCCTTGATAAATTCATTGAAATCTCCCTTAATAATTTCCAATGAGATATGGTCCTTGTCTAATTTTCTGAAGTTTAATATCTGGTTAGCCAAGTTGAGGAGTCGGCCTGCATTGCGATTGATTGATTTTAGTTTTGTCACTACTGCGTCTGGCAGGTCACTATTATTAAGCAGATCATTGATTGGTGCGACAATGAGGGTGAGTGGGGTCCTAAATTCGTGAGTGATATTAGTATAGAATCGCATTTTGACCTCGTGCAATTCCTCTTGCTGCCGGTTTGTAATTTTTTCTAGTTGCAGCCTACTGTTCAGTCTGAGGTATCTTATAATTGCCGCTAGCAATAGGCCCACGATGACAAGATACAAGCAGTAGGCCCACCAGCTTCTATGTAATGGCGGCTTGACAATGATTTCTAGAGTCCTGACTTGTGGATTATATACACCTTCATTGTTACCCCCTTTAATCTTAAGTACATAGGTGCCCTCTCGCTGAAGCGTATAGGTGGCTTCTGTAGCACCTACCGCATAGTTCCAGTCATTATCTATACCCTCCATGAAGGTCGCATAATGATTGTTTTCTGGACTGAAATAATCCAAGGCGGCAAAACTCACGGAGAAGTTTGCTTCATTATAATCAAAAGTGATAGTCTGTGTCGCATTGATATCAGTTGTTAATATCCCTGAGTCATCGCCCACCTGTATCGCTTTATTATTTCTCTTTAAGAGAGTCAGTACGATAGGCGGCACATAATTATTATGTGACAGGAGCTCAGGCGTAAATTGTGTATATCCATTGACTCCACCAAAGAGCATACTGCCATCTGAGGTCTTATAGTAAGCATTATAGTTGTATTCAGAGTTATCTATGATACTTGGGTGGCTATACTTTGAGAAAGTCTTCTGTGAGGGATTGTATACACATAGGCCATTATTCGTGCTAACCCATACTTCATTATTGTTAGCTTCCATGACACCTAGGATGGTATTGCTAGGTAGGCCATCTGAGGAGGTATAATGCTCAAATACGTTATTGTTCTGGTCAAATTTGTAAAGTCCATTATCATAAGTTCCTATCCAGATATGTTCACTATCATCTTCCGTCAGGCAGTAGATTTTTTCATGTGAGATATAGGTCAGAAAACTCTCTGGGAATCCATTTTCTGTTAATATTACTTTGTTGAGGCCACTTTCTGTACCTATCCATAATTGTCCTTTACTGGTTTCTAATATACATCTCGAGAGGTCTGAACTCAAGGTATTATTGTCCTCTGGGTCATGACTATAATTATAAAACTCTGAAGTGAAGGTGTCATAGATGTCTAACCCCGAGCCATAGGTAAGTAACCAGAGTTTGTCCCTGTTCTTTAATATGCCATAGATGTTATCTTCTGATATAGAATTAGCGTAGCCTGCAGCATATTTATAGTGCCTACCTGAGTCCAGATCAAATCTATGCAGTCCTCGCTGAAAGGTCCCGACCCACAGCACATCATCATCCAAAAATATCTTCTTGATATTAGCATCAGCGAGTAATCTATTAATTCGAATGACTACTTCATTTTCTTGCTGCCTACCATTCTTATCTAAATACTTGAGCCCATTACCCTCTGTGCCAACCAAGATATGTCCTCCTCTTTCTTCTTCGGCAAAAGAACTCACTACATTGCCTTTTAGATTATTGGATATCGGCGTATAATTCAGATCGGTAGGCATGAAGTTACTATCCAAGACATTGACCCCTCCATAATAAGTACCTATCCAAAGACTACCTTGCTTATCCTGAAAAAGACTTCTAATGGATCTGTCAGAGAGACCATTAGACTCATATATAGATTTAGCGTATCTGACGAATTGTTGCTCTCCGTCTTTCAGTAAATTCAATCCGTTAAAAGTGCCTACCCATAGATTATTGTTAGCATCCCGACATAGATCTCTCACATTATTGTGACTAAGAGAGTATATATTATTAGCGACATGAGAATATGTACTTACTTCATTGCTGGTTGCCCGCCATTGGATAAGACCCATCTCTTGGGTTCCTATCCATAAGTTATTATCTCCATCCTCGACCATACACTTTATTTGTATATTGTCTGGCAGGTGTCTAGCTTCTGAAATGTGCCTAAGATTATGATGATCTCCAGTTATAGACTCCAGTTGGTATAGACCAGCGTTTGTGCCTAGGAGAATCTGCCCTGCACTTGTTTCACAGATGACATTGACATCTAGACGAACGTCTTGCTTGTCATTAGTTACTTCTGGAGGGATGACGCTAAAAGTATTTGCTTCCTCATCCAAGAGGTTCAATCCATCTGCAGTAGCCACCCATAGCCTTCCTTTCTTATCTCTATAGATTTGTCTAATTGTACTGCTAGAGATACTCGATGTATCTAAGACAATATGCTGATAATTATCGAATCTTTGACTTAAGGTATGGTAACGACTGAGGCCGGCACTGGTGCCTATCCATAATACAGTTTTCCCGTGGTCATAATAGAGGGTTCGGATATCATTAGATACGATACTATTATTCTGTTGGTTTTTTTTGTAGACAGAGAAACCATACCCATCATACTTATTTAGACCATCGCGAGTCCCCAGCCATATAAATCCAGAGCTATCTTGTGCAATCGAAAAGACCGAGGACTGAGATAGTCCATCCTTCTTCAATAGTTTTTTAAAAAAAACATTGTTTTGACCTATAAGAATCTGATGGCTACCAAGCAGTATAAAAAAGCTGAAGAAATTTACGAGATTTTTCATTTTTCATCAAAAACGTTCGTCTTAAAGGTAGAGATTAAGAGTATAAACGAGCCCAATTGTTCTGATTAATATTACCATTGTCTCTTAATAGTGCCAGCTAAGGTTGTCTTCTACGCAATAATGTTCTCTGTTGCTAACAAATTAGTTGTATGCCTTCACTAATCAAAGCCCTTAATCCCATGACGATATAATACAATCGATCTACTAATTCTCTCTATAAGATCTTCTAGAACTACTTTGGTCATGAACTTAGCTGTGTATTTTATTCGGGACTTAACAGTAAATTTAGGTGTTTTTATAATCTAATTTACTTACCTGATTTTGGGGGTATGATCAGTTGATTATAAGCGGAGTATGAGCGTAGGGAATAATAATCCATCTTATATATTGTTAGAGTCAGTGGTGTGCCCTGAATGTCTTATCCGATTCTAGAGAAGTGGCGTTCGCTAGGATGACTATGAATAGCGTTGGGAGCTGAGAGGTTCAAACAAGGTTCTGTGAGAGGTTTAGGGGTGAGAGTCTCCTTTACCTACTCGATTTTCCTTTTCTTAATTTTTGATTTCTATACATGCTGAACAATTGTAGATAAGTGAAATTGTTAGGGTTTTGCCCTGTTTCCGATAATCTATTTGCCTGTCCCTTTATTTGTTCAATAATCTTTTCATCCTCTAAAAATAGATCTTCTTTTATCTTATCTACATTGTAGTTTCTTCCCATAGAAAAATCCTCAATAATTCTAAATGATTCAAGATCTTGGATTTCTGGATTACTAATCTTCGAGGCTTTGGCACAATCTACAATCTTGAGTTCAACTCTTCTATTTGCTGATGCTTCTTCGGTAGTTTGAGCATTTGGATATTTCAGTTCACTGTTTCCAAAGCCACAGGCAAACATTCGCGATTCATTAATTCCTCTGTTAACTAGATAATTGTAGACTTCTAGACTCCTTGCAATGGATAATTTAAACTTTTCTGAACTTCTATTTAATTGTATCCTTTTGCTCGCATAGACGTGTCCTCCAATCTCAAAACAAATAGTTGGATTGTCTAACATCATTTCATAGATTGCTTCTAATTGAGGCCCTGAGTGGTCAATAAGGATCGACTTTCCCTTAATAAATTCAAGATTAGAGTTTTCCTTGACATGTAAGTCCATTTTATTAAGTGCCACTTGTATATTCATTGTTTTTGACCTCTCAGATAGCTTAAATTTCTTTAGCTTAGAAAAATGGTTTATAGATGAGTAATTGATTTGTATTTGCACATCCATTGGTAGCATAATTTCGAAATTTCCTTCTTTATCTGTTTGAAATTCTTGCTTATTACCATTTATATAGGCAGTTATTTTACCTTGTATTCGAGTGATAGAATCCTCAGATGTAATGAAGCCTTTAAATAGTTTAGTTGCTTTTAGATTTAATATTGAAATTATGACTCTTCTATTCTTTTGCTTTATAACTTCAGAAGTTTCATTTGCATCAATGTACTTCTCACCATAGTTTTCTATAGACACCTTAGCTGGTTCGATGCCAATATTAAGCAAGTACTCCCTTATTTTCTCATTTCTATTTTTTGAGAGCTCCAAATTGCTTGAGGTGGATCCTGTGTTATCTGCGTAGCCTTTCAATTCAATTTTTGATTCTTTTGGTAGTTCAATAATAATAGAATCTAATTGGCTTTTTTGATATTCTGTTAAATCGTATATTCCTGAGTCATAGTCTAGTTTTGTTTGTCTGAATACTAAGTTGTTATTGTATTGCTGAGATACAATTGTAATTGGACTAAAAAATGCGAGTATTAATACTATTTGTTTCACGATTATTTTTCGTCCAGCTGTATTATAAGGCATATAGTTTACACTTCTTCGGGTACATAGTTTACACTTTTATTTTGTTAATATGTAAATAGGTT
>CALEAC010000267.1 GCA_937944095.1 uncultured Saprospiraceae bacterium | reverse complement strand
GGTTCATTCAAGATTATTATCGATAGTGATGATACTGCTGGTTCGATAAGTGGGAATGTCTGGACTGATGCAGATGGCGATGGTGAGAGAGCTGATAATGAATATTACAATGGAGAGCGTTTTGATATCAACTTGCTAGATAATAGTGGAACCCTTGTTAGGACAACAACTGCAATCTGGACCATGGAATCATTCGTATACTTTTTCAAAAATCTAGAGGTAGGTTCATATGTCGTAGAGCCGGTGTTGCCAGGTGGATTCGATTTGTTAGACTTGAATTCGACCTCAGATGAAGCTAGGGATAATGATATCGATCCTACTACTGGTCGTTCCGAAACGATTACTATTGACTTAGGCAATCTGGAAGAGGCTGTAGATATCGGATTCGTAAAAAATGAAGAGCTAGACTGTAGAGTAGAAATACTAAGCTTTCCAAACTGTTGGAATGAAGAACAAGGTCAAGTTATATTCTATCCACTTTCCTCTGATTCTTTATCTGCATCCTTGACTGTAAGAGGTCCATCACCTCTTACCGATGCACCATTAAATGCAGCTTATAACTTGACACTCTTACCTGGTTCTTATACCTGGGAGATTGTCACTGAGGACGGTAGGTCTTGCGATGGGGCATTTGAACTAACTGTCATGGCTGAATTACCTTGTGAGTTTGGCTATGAAGCAACAGAATGTCTCAGTGGTTTAGTTGATTTTATCATTTACTTTGATTGTGGTCCTAATGTATTGATCAATATGGGAGTAGAAGATTTACAATGGGAATGGGAAGATGGTTCGAGTGAGCCTTACTTACTTGGTGTTAGCCCTGGAATGTACCAATACACAATTACTGCTGATAATGATTGTACAACAACTGGTGTCATGGATCTACATCCTTATAATGGACTAAGTGGGAGTGTATGGGTGGAAAACGCTTTTCTGAATGATGGCATAAAGGATCCAGGCGAAGACTATCTATATGACTATCCAGTGAACTTATATAGAGCAAGTGACCCTAGCACAATATATATGACTGACAATACAAGTGCAGATGGTATATATAGCTTTACTAAGTTACCTATTGGTGATTATCTAATCAGCGTAGAATTAGAAGATGGTTATGAATTTACTGATTATAGAGTGGTAGGATCGACAACATCAAATGACAATGATGTCAATCCAGTCGATGGCTTTTCTGATTCATATTCTATCATAGATGGTTGCGAATTTTATAACCAAGTGGATATCGGTATCAGAGAAAAATAACTTTGAGTCATAAGTATACCATACAAGAGGTCGTTACTGGCTGCATCCGCAAGCAAGCTAAGTTTCAGAAGATTCTGGTCGATGACCATTCGGAATCGCTGTACTCAGTATGCCTTAGGTATATGGGCCGAGAACACTTAGCCCAAGATGTACTCCAAGAGTCCTTTATCCGCATCCTAAAGTTCATAAATACTTATGATGCGGATAGAGGCGCTCTAGGAGCTTGGATGAGACGGGTTACTATAAATGTTGCCCTGAAGCATCTCAAAAAATCTAAGCTCAAAATTATAGACTTAGATGTGATCCATAATGACAAGATCCACGACCAACCTTCCATTATCGATAGGATGAGTTATGATGAGATACTGGCAGTCGTCAGAACTATCCCAGATGGCTACCGCCAAGTATTCAATCTAGCAGTTATAGAAGGTTATAGTCACCGTGAGATCGGAGAACTATTGGATATCAAGGAAGTGACCTCGAGAAGTAAGTTGTCCAGAGCAAAACAATTATTAAGAAACAAATTAGAAACTGTCAATATACATCAATCATGGACCAGAACAGTTTAGACAAAATAGCCCAAGCCCTTTCTGATCATAAGACACCTCTAGACAAGGATGCCTTGTGGAAAGCCATAGACAAAAATAGGCCTCGTAGATATCCGCTGACACTGCTCATGGGTATATCTACACTCATGGTTATCAGCTTATTCGGTTTCCAGTATTTTACAAATACCGAAGAGGCCATCGTTCCTGACAACTATAGCAAAACAGCTCAGCTGGTAGCGCCCCCATCTCAAATTATTGCTGAACCTACCCACGCTGATCTAACAAAGACCTCCGAAACGACCGTCGATAAGCTAGCGCCGAGAAACGAAATAGAAAAACCGAATACTAAAAACAATAGAAAAACATCAACACCACATAAGCCAGCAATAACAAAACAAAAAATCAACCTAGAAAATAAAATTACGCTAGCCGACTCCAAGAAAAACATACCAACTGGAACCAGTACTGCAGCTATTACAACAAGCACACTAGCCAATCAGATTTCTACAACTGCCAATTCATTAGACAATACAATTGTTCATAAGCTACAGAACTTAACGGCTCCAGTTGGTATCGAGTCAGTGGGACTCTCATCCTTAGATTACCAGAGAACAAAACCCAAAACAAAGCTGCCTTTTCGTAAAAAGAATAAGACAGAATGTTTCAATCATGGAAAGAAAAATGAACCATGGTACCTAGAGATTTATGGTACCGTAGATATGATAGGAAATGAAATGACAACAGAGAATGACTTTAGTAATTATCTAGCTGCTCGGAAGAATACTCAGACGCAGTTAGAAGGTTACAGAACTGGAATCAGACTCAAATATCAAATCAAAAACGGTCTCTACTTCAAAACAGGCCTAGAAGCTGGCTGGATCAGAAATAGATTCCAAAAAGAAGAGGTCGATACAACAATTAAGATACTCGCCAATCAATTACTAGATACCTATGTCAGAGGTGATTCGACCTATTATGTATATGGCGACAAAGCCGCGCAGGTCATCAATCGCAACTCATGGAAAGTATATAATACACATCGTTCTATTGGTATACCACTGTTACTAGGTTATGAACTCTCCCAAAAGAGACTGTCCTATGGCTTCGAGTTAGGGATGATCCATAATATAGTCTACAACGTAGAAGGTATTATGCTAGACCCAACCGATCTCAAACCAACTGATGCGCAGTATTTATTCAGAGACCGAATTAGAACCTCTCTCACAGGTGGCCTTTCAGTGGGTTACAAAGTGAACGAATTGACTAAACTATCATTGATCACGAGCATGAAGAGAAACTTAGCTCATGTCAATGCTGACAATAATCCTATAAGGCAACTACATAATTCATATGGTGTAGGTCTGAGTCTACAATTTAAAATGTAGATAATCTGTAGGGCTAAGTAGGACTCCGGTAGACAGCAATATCCGCTGAAACACGACAGTTCATATTAGCTTTGTTATTAATATTTAAGGGTGTTAATCTACATCTCAATTTTATAAGGGTATTAAAATTGGAGTTGCACTGTGAAAGCAGTGTAACTTTTTTTTTTAGAAATAGCTTCTCCTGATATCCCGATATAAATCATCTAAAAGTTCGTCCACAATATCATCCTGATCCTCTGAACTGTAATTATCCCTATTATATCGATCTGGGATAGCTCTCTGATCGCCACTCAGTTCATAACGTTCATTCCTAACTATCTCCTCTGCTTCGAAGTTGCGACTGCGGAAATCACAATATTCCCTATTACCACGAAAGCTTACAGCAGCTCGCCATCTGTACGTTATATTTTCACTGATTGTGGTCACCTGACCCTGGACATCAATATACCTCGGTACTCTAGTCGTGACTCCTGACGTATCCGTCCGACTATCATAGCCATCCTGTATTTGTTCTGTAAAGGTCTGAAAGTTTCTATCCTCATCGACACGCCTATCGATAGATGAGAGATCGATCTGCATACTACAGTCGGGCTCCGTTAGTACCCGCTCGTAAGAGTAGACATAGAACCCTGAACTTTCTCGTTCGATATCCGAAAATTGGCGGTCTATCTCCCAGTTATACCGTTGCTCGAACGGTGCATAAGCTTCTACTAGAATCTGTACGATGCCTTGCTCATAGGAGACTTGCAAGAGTGCATCTAGATCCGCTTGGGCACCTCCATAAGCGACCACCTTTTGGAAATACACATTAGCATCTTGGGCATGTAGTTTATTATTGCTTTCTCTGAAGAGTGCCATCTGATCGAGTCCTAGTTCATAATATGATAAGGCTATATCATCACCCAACTTCTTCGAATCTTCATCGACGAACTTCATCTTAATACTGTACTTATCATCCAGATACTGCCGCCCATCATCGTAATAATCTAATAATTCACCATATTCCTTATAGGCCAATTCCCAATCTTCGATAAAGGAGGACCCCATCAATGATGCAATATCTGCTTGCTTCTCATCATATATCTGCTGGAATGACTTATTAAGAATAGTCTTATCCTTCCTATTCTTCTTGCCCTTCTTGAGGTTCTTCAATGCCGACTTGTAGGCTTTAGCATAATCCCCCTTATTGAAGCTTTTTTGTGGAGAAGCACAAGACATCAAAAAGAGAAAGAGCAGAAAAAAGTGGGTTTGCTTGATCATAAGTTTGATATTCGTCATCACTAATTAAAGTAAAGTACTAATATTTCCAATTTGTTGACAATAGAAGAATGAAGATAGGCTTCTTTGATTCTGGAATAGGTGGTCTGACTGTACTCAGAGAAGCGATCAGACAGTATCCCCATGCACAGTATTACTACTATGCAGACACTGCACATGTCCCATATGGCAAGCGTTCGGAAACGAAAATCAAAGAACTCGTATCTGCTTCTGTAGATTTTCTTGTCAATCTGGAGGTGGACATGATTGTCCTAGCTTGTAATACGGCGACTAGTGTTGCTGTTAGAGACCTTAGAAAAAAGATTGATATCCCTATCGTCGGCATGGAACCCGCTGTAAAGCCTGCTACAGAGTTACGCAGTGTTAAGAAAAAAAGAATCGTGGTAGCAGCAACGCCGACGACTCTTTCTGCAGCTAAGTTAGACACCTTGATCACAGACTTAGAAGCCAAAGATCGCATCGACTTACTATCCTTACAAAAACTTGTCGTGTTTGCAGAGCAAAGCAAGTTTGACACCAATGCTGTCCGAAATTATCTCAGTAGGAAACTGTCTTTTATTAGTTCTAAAAAATATGGCTCTATTGTCCTAGGCTGCACGCACTTCATCTATTACAAAAAACTAATCGCAGAACTCCTACCGCCAGCAGTTACAATTATAGATGGTAATGCAGGGACAGTCAGTAGAATGCTTGACCTCTTACCTCAGCCCATACCTACAATTAAACTAGAAGTACATTACTATGAATCTGGTGAAGAAAAAACGTTAGATAAAATGTACACTTACTTTAATTGGTTAGAAAATCAGAAGAAATGAAGTCCCATGTCATATCAGTTATAACATAGGACTCATCACAATCATATAATACTCTATTAATTTTAATGAAATATTCCCCTCTTCTAACTGGTCTAAAAAATTATTCTGGACAGCTTTTCAGAGCTGATTTACTTGCTGGCTTAACAGTAGGTATTATGCTCGTACCACAGGGAATGGCCTATGCCCTACTAGCTGGACTGTCACCCATCTACGGTTTGTATGGCGCGCTTATACCGATACTATTATATGCATTACTTGGTAGTTCTCGATCGATGTCTATCGGTCCGGTTGCCATCTCGTCATTGTTACTATTAGCAGGTATCAGTCAGATTGCTGAGCCA
>CALEAC010000266.1 GCA_937944095.1 uncultured Saprospiraceae bacterium | reverse complement strand
GTCTCAGTAAGTTGATTCGAAAACTGTACCCCTGAGGCCGCTGGCGCAATCTCTTCGAATATCTTAATATTGGAGGTATCTACCGATGGTCTAGAAGCTGTCTTTTCTGGTTCAGAGCAAGCAAATACAAAGCTCAGGGCTAGGAAACAAAGGATAGATCTTCTCATTCTTACAGTAGTCGTTAAGTCAGGCAAGATACCATATTATAGTAGAATTTAGTATTGGTTCTGGTATGAAACTTATGGTTTAGGACTTAGCCAACTTGCCTTAGTATGAGTCTGAGTTATCAGGAATATAGCTATATATTAGAGGCTATTAGCTCAATAAGCTATAGAGAATCGACTATCTTAGTCTACTAGAAGAATCTCTCGCCATATGACCCTAAATCATTTCAAGTATTTGTCAGTATTAAGTCTACCGGTCATGGTATTCTTATCCCTAATGTTAGGTGGTATATACAGTTATGCAGCGCTTATATTCTTGTTTGGGTTTATACCTCTTGCTGAGTTACTGTTCAAAGGCTCTAGTGTTAATATGGACGAGATAGAAGAAGCTGTCGCCAAAGATGATAGAGTCTATGATTATCTATTATATGCGTTGTTTTCTATTCAATTTAGCCTATTGATATACTTCCTAGCTTGTGTCAGTGACAGCAGTATGCCCTTGTATGAAATGATTGGTATGGTCACAGCATTTGGGATGGCCTGTGGTCAGAGTATTAATAATGCACATGAGCTCGGTCATCGCCAGAAAGGATATGAACAAGTCATGAGTAAGTTGTTACTGATGTCTTCCCTATACATGCATTTTTTTATCGAACATAATCGAGGACATCATAAGCATGTTGCGACAGAGGAGGACCCAGCGTCTAGTCGTTACGGTGAGCATATTTACGCATTCTATTATAGGTCTATTAAGAATAGTTGGTTGTCGGCTTGGCAGATAGAGCATAAGCGATTAAGGCGGGCAGGTGCTTCGTTATGGTCTCTTCATAATGAAATGCTGGTCTATCAATTAATACAGTTTACGTTTCTTCTTATAATTTATTTGTTCTTTGGCCTAACTGCCTTAATGTGTTTCATAGGAAGTGCAGTTATAGGAATATTACTTTTAGAAACGGTGAATTACATCGAGCACTATGGCTTACGCCGAAAGAAGAATGACAAAGGTTATGAGCGGACGATGCCAGTCCATTCTTGGAACTCCAATCATCCTTTAGGTAGGCTTATCCTATTGGAATTGTCTAGGCATTCTGATCATCACTTCGTCTCTAACCGACCTTATCAGATCTTACGACATTTCGACGAAAGTCCACAGATGCCGACAGGCTATCCAGGCATGATGTTATTAGCTATGCTGCCACCCTTATGGTTCCGAGTGATGCATAAGCAGCTTGTAGAATATAGACAGACGCAGATGGGCCAGTTTCTTGCCTAGCTTAGAGATCCATCAGTTTTCTTATATTTTAATAAAATTTGAGTTGTGATAGATCCACGATTAGTACCCACTAACCAGAGTGAGTCTCAGTTAGGCCACAGAATAAGTTTCTTTGGAAAAGGGGCGACGTATTTCGGTATAGTTGCTCTCAATGTCGTTCTGACTTTAATAACTTTGGGCTTATATTACCCTTGGGCCAAAGCGGCTTACAGGAAATATCTCTGGAACGAAACAGAATTCCTAGAATCCAGATTCGTCTTTAATGGCACAGGTAAGGAGATGTTCAAAGGGTTTCTGATAGCCTATCTGATCATCATTGGGTTCTACGCTAGCTTATCTATGGTAGCGTTTTTTACTTATGGTTGGGTCTTCATTGTCTTGTTTTATATTTTACTTATTGTATTGATTCCATTTGCCTTGTATGGCGCATGGCGGTATAGGGTGACCAGAACCTCATGGAGGGGTATCTTCTTTAGCTTTGATGGTAACCTCCGGGAGTTTATCAAATTGTATATACCTAATCTACTATTGACGATTATAACCTTTGGTCTTTATAGCTCATGGATGCGTGTTAAAATTCAGAAATATCTCTTCTCTCATACTAAGGTTGGAGATTTACGATTGGATTTCCATGGCGATGGTGGTGAGCTATTTGGAATTAATATAGTGGGTATGATATTGACTTATATCACACTGATGTTATATCTGCCGATTTTTATAAAAAAGAGATTTGAATTCACTATTAATCATACCTCGATCACAGATGGAGAGAAGACCAGTTTTCTACAGTCTGACCTAACTAATGGTGTCGCATGGAAGACGCTGATGGTCAATGCCATTTTGCTAATAGTGACCTTAGGTCTGGCATTTCCCTGGACAGTAATGAGACGTATTAAGATGTATTTCGATCATATGATCATTCCTTCATCCTTTGATTATGATAATTTACAGCAGTCAGAAAAGGATTATTCTGACGCGACTGGAGATGAGATGTCTGACATCCTAGATATGGGCATCGACTTTTGATGAGGACGACAGCTATTTACTTTGACGGTCAGAGCTCTAAGCCTCATAAGGTTGAGGTTCAGGTATTGAGTGACAGGATATTGATTCAGTCTGCATTGGACCTGGGACAAATCTCTAGAACTTGGATCAAGGAGGACGTCAAGACGGAGAGTTTCTCGACTGGCGAAAAGATCCTTCTGAGTTATGGAGACTTTCCGTATGAGAGATTAGAATTCACTGGATCAGATTCAGAAGGCGTCATGCTTAACATCTTAGGACATGAGTCCAAGGTCAAGAAGTATCAGTATTGGATCACGCGCGTCGGTGCATTCAGACTAACCTTATACAGTGTGGCTGTACTTGCTCTGGTGATATATAGTTATGTTTTTCATATCTCTCCCTTTGTCGGCGAACAAGCCGTAAAGCTTATTCCTCAGCGTGTCGAAACTAAGGTCGGCGAAGTGATGTACAATAATATGTCTTTCATGTTTGATGTCGATTCGACTAAGTCTGAGTTGCTTAATGAATTTTTTGATGTCTGTGGCTTCGAATCTGAATATGATATCCGCCTAGACTATGCCAGTGATAATATGGTCAATGCCTTTGCTGTTCCAGGTGGGCAGATCGTCGTCTTTGAGGGCCTAGTCAGGGAAACAGAATGCTGGGATGAGTTAGCAGCCCTCTTAGGTCACGAACTAGCCCATGTCAATGAACGGCACTCATTCAAGCAATTAGCGCGAAGTGTGAC
>CALEAC010000265.1 GCA_937944095.1 uncultured Saprospiraceae bacterium | reverse complement strand
TAATTGCAGCCCACAGACAGCAGAGACTAAGAAATCAGCACTCGGTCCACCCATACTTTCGATATTGACAAATTCGGATATAGCGCAACCTGCTGCATCTGTCACAACCACTGTATAGTTTCCAGCACCTAGCCCGCCTTGTACAGGGCCAAAAGGACTGTAGGTATAGGGAGCAATGCCACCAGTGACAGCAATTTCTATAGCGCCTTCACTTGCACCGCAATTGGTGTTAGAGACATTTACCGCAATTGCCATATTATTATTTACCGTTACCGTGAAGGTGCAGAGACTAGAATTGCCGCAAGCATCAGTTGCTCTATAGGTGATATTAGTTTCGCCTATAGGAAAGTCTGCACCCGAAGGCAATCCAGAAACCAATTGCAAGCTTGGAATATCACAGTTATCAGTAACCGCAGGCTCTGCATAAGTAACTGCTGCACAATTAGAGGTCACGACATTATTAGTTGCGCACTGCAGGACTGGTGGAATTGTGTCTAATACCTGCACACTTGCTAATCCATCGGTTATCAAGCCATTGCTATCAGTCAGTACAACTTCATAGTTATTGACCCCGATATGAGTACAATCTAAGGGGTCACTGAAGAGCATCGCAGAAGCAATACCACAATTATCAGAACTGCCATTGTCGACGACGTCAAAGGTAACAGCAGGTGCCCGACCATTTTCATCTAGATAGACTATGCCTTCTACCATATTTAGAACTGGAGCTTGATTATCTGAAGCTACGATTTCATAGGCACCAGAGCTGAGACAACCATTTCCATCCATCAGTGTGTACTCGTATATACCTGAACTTAGATTTGTTAATTGAGTTGGAATAGTTACATCAAATTGCGGCACATTGAACAAGGTATCTGTGCCCATTATAAGTGTATCTATTATACTTACAACTGTATCGTTCGTCAACCCGGTGGACCAGGTTAGTGTATAATCAGCAACCCCACCAGATAGACTCACTTCTATAGAACCATCTGCTCCGTCAGCACATTCTTGGTTATTGAGAGAAATGACATCTACAGCTAATTCAGCGGGATCCGATAGCGTTATGGGACCTAGAGAAATCATACAGTTGGCTTCATCAGTCACGGTTAGGCTATAGGTCCCAGGACCTAGACCGGATATGGTTGCGCCCATACTCTGATCAGACCATAAGTAGGAGGCAGAACCTACTGCATTCATTACAGTAGCAGTTAGGAACCCAGTACTATCGCCATGGCAGATGATAGGCGAAATATCCAGTATACCCTCTAGTGCACATGAGCCAACGCCAACAGATATCGTCCCTACAGCAGTACAGAATCGCGAGTCAGTGACTGTAACACTATAACTCCCTGCCATGAGACCTGAGATAGATGACGTGGTTTCGTCATTAGACCAGAGGTAAGTATAGTTAGTCCCGCCATTGCCTACAACGACTGTTGCCGTTCCATCCGCCATCGTAATATCTGAAGCTGGTGTCATACTTAATTGTAACATTAGTTCTGGACGTTCCGTGATGTCGAAATCAAACACTTCCTGACATTCATTCTCGTCGGTGATCGTGACCTCATAATTACCCGCCTCTAATTCATAGATACAACATGAATTAGAACCAGTATCCCATAAGAAGCTCAAGGCGCCAGTCCCACCAGTCGTATTATTCAATTCGATCAAACCCATGTTCTCTCCGAAACAGCCTGCTGGTTCTATGCCCGGATCCAAAATAAATGGCAATGGCTCGAATAGGTCATAAGACACCTCTACCATTGAGGCATTAGCATCTGTCACAGTCACTGTATTGATTCCAAAGCATAGTTCCGTTGCTGTTGCCATATCTTCTCCATTTTCCCAGAGATAAGTGTAAGGTGGTGTTCCACCCATCGCTTCGACAGTTAGTGAGCCGTTACAGACACCATGACAGGTCGGTTCGACTTCCATCGATAGGTCTATTTCAGCTGTAAAGCTACTGGCTACTTCAAAGGTAATTTGTTCTGTATAGACATTATCACCTGAAGTACCACCATTATTATTGGCAGCCACGACGACTAGATATGCTGTGGCATCGCCTGTATACCCTTGTGGGTCCCAACCACCTTCCACATTGTAGAAACCACCCATATCCATTACTGAAGGGTCATGACCGAGCCATTCTTGGCCACTATTATCAGACTTAATGGAACCGGCAGACAGTGCTTGGTTCTCAAAGGTCCCTATGGGATTATCATCTACATCGAGAATCGTCATCTGCCAGCCAAATCGTGTTGGTTCACCAGTGTCTGCATCCCAATAGAAGCCCCAAGGCTCGAACTCAAGTGAAATATCAGTAGAAAAGGAACCGCCACCATGGCAGGAAGAACAGACACTATCTCCCGGTGCACCTGTGTACCCCGTCGGATGCTCATTAGAAAATGAAAGGATTAATAGGTAAGAACATAGGATTACGCCTATGAATTGTTTTTTGGAATCGAAAATCATGTAAGTCGTTTGTAAGCTCAAGGTAATAAATAATTAATTCGTTGAAAGCCTGATACTTAGGATATATTTCCTTGATAAAATGTGATATTTGAAAGCTTAACAAAGACATATCATCGACATGAGAAATATCTTACTATTACTACTGCTTTCTTTTTCCTTTCTAACTAACAGTGAGGCACAGGATACGATAACTGTCGAAAAAATTTGGAAAGACTATCGCTTTCTGAGTAAGCGCATCCCAGGATTCAACTTCATGCAGGATGGGCGGCATTACACTCGTCTCATCAAAAACAGCATCAAACAGTTCGATCTAACGACGGGGTCTGAGGTCAACACACTGCTAGATGGAAATGAATTAAAGGGTCAATCTGGCTTCATAGGTAAGATAGATAGTTATCATTTCAATGAGGATGAATCTATCATCATATTAGAATCAGATAAAGAATCCATATACAGACGCTCATCACAGGCTTACTTCCACATCTATGATAGAACTGATAAGAAGCTTACTTCAGTCAGAGCTGGCGATAAGATCATGTATGCCACCCTATCACCAGATGCAACCAAAATCGCTTACGTATGGCAGAATAATCTCTACTATCGCGACCTAGATAGCGGAGAGACCTACCCTATCACAACTGATGGCGTAACGAATAAAATCATCAATGGGTCAGCTGACTGGGTCTATGAGGAGGAGTTTTCATTTGCGCAAGCCTTCTTCTGGAGCGCTGATAGTCAGACCGTGGCGTACTATAAATTCGATGAGACAGCGGTGCCAGAATTCACAATGACCAAATTCAACAATGAGCTATACCCTGAATATGTCACTTTTAAGTATCCCAAAGTCGGGGAAAAGAATGCCATCGTTTCCATACATACCTATAATCTATCAGGGAAAAAACACAGGACCTATGACCTAGGTAAGGACACAGATATCTATATCCCTAGAATCAAATGGACCAATTCTTCTGAGCAACTGATGATCTATAAGATGAACAGACATCAGAATGAATTAGAGTTGATCCTAGCAGACACCAAGTCAGGTAGTACTAAATCATTACTCAAGGAGACTAGTAAATATTATATCGATATTACAGACGATATACGATTCTTAAAAAACGACAAACAATTCATCTGGTCTAGTGAAAAGAGTGGCTATAACCATCTATACTTATATGGACTGAACGGCAAGCAGGAAGCTCAACTTACTCATGGGGATTATGATGTCACTAGCTTCTATGGGGTCGACGAGAAGAACAAGATGATCTTCTACCAAGCTGCGGCCAAAAGCAGTCTACAACGAGAAGTCTATCGCGC
>CALEAC010000264.1 GCA_937944095.1 uncultured Saprospiraceae bacterium | reverse complement strand
TAGCAGCGATAAACTGCCCTTTCTATCCTTACCAAAATGATGATCATAACCTATAACTATATAGGCAGGGTCAAAATTCTGTATCAGCACATCTTCGATATAGCTTACAGGCTCTAATTGGGAAAAGGCTTTGGTAAAGGGGAATACAACCAGGTGATCGATGCCGAAATCTTCTAATAAAGACCTCTTCTCTTCTATGGTGGTTAATTGTTCTAACTTAATATCAGCAGGTCGCAATATCGACCTAGGATGGGGATCGAAGGTCATCACAACCGTCTCACCACTGTAATTAGCTGCTAAATCGATCATCTGCTCTATAATCTTACGATGACCTAGATGTACACCATCAAAGGAACCAATCGTCAGAATCGCATTCTTAAACTTTGGAAGTTTGGTTAGATCTTTATGAACTTTCATTCAGAGTTGCCTCATAAATATTTCAAAATTAAAATTATCCGTTAACAGCATTGCTATCTTAGTCTCTATTTAAATAGATTTACCATCTGAACAAACACTTAATTCACTTGTTCCAAAGCGGCAAGTTAGCTTATATATGATAGATATAGATAATAACAAGATAGTACAGGCACTAGGTACCGTAAATGACCCGACCTCAGGAAACAATGTCATTTCTATGAAACTGATTTCGGAGCTGAAAGTCGATGGCAACAAGGTTTCATTTAGTGTAGAGACCTCAGAGTTACCTGACACAGCTAAATTCAGGCTACATGAAGACTTGACACAGTCTATCATTAGTGTCTATCCTGAGGCTAACATAGACATACACTTCAAGAAGCAAACAAGTGGACGTACTTTATCTCATGTCAAAAACATTATTGCAGTTGCCTCAGGTAAAGGTGGTGTCGGAAAATCAACTGTATCAACAAATATGGCCTTGGCACTCAAGGAGTTAGGCCATAAAGTAGGTCTGATTGATGCGGATCTCTATGGACCATCGATTCCGACTATGCTCGGTATACAAAAGGAAAAACCAGTTATCAAGGAATTGTATGGTCGACATCGAATCAACCCTATTCCGGTTATGGGCTTACAAACGATTTCTATAGGCAATATTATAGATCCTGAGCAAGCCGTCGTGCTTAGAGGCCCTAGATTAGGGGGTATAATAAAACAATTCATTAATGAGGTTATATGGCCTGAATTAGATTATATCATCATCGATCTACCACCCGGAACTGGCGACATCCAACTGACCTTAGTACAGACTATACCCTTAACTGGTGCAGTTATGGTCACAACACCACAGGACGTAGCCATCGCTGATGCAATCAAGGCGATGAATATGTTTAGACTAGAGAATATCAAGGTACCGATCATAGGCGTCGTAGAAAATATGGCCTGGTTTACGCCGCCTGAGCTGCCAAACAAGAAGTATAGAATCTTCGGAGAAGGAGGTGGTCAGAAGCTTGCAGACTTAGCTAACAGCTTGCTTATAGGTCAGATTCCACTGGTCACAGATATCAGAGCAGCATCGGACAATGGTATACCTATTGTAGAAAACAAGGATTCACCGCTAAGAGAAACATACCTATCTATAGCTAGGATGCTCGCAGATCAAGTGCAAATTAGAAATGAAACCATAGCCCCAACACAAGTGGTCGGGGTTAATATTCAGCAATAAAGGCTTACTTTTACCTAACGTTCAAGTATAATGATGTCAGAGACAGACAAGAAAAAATTAATCGCTGAAATAGAGAAGACACTCGATGAGATTCGGCCACACTTACAAGTCGATGGGGGTGATATCGCAGTCGTAGACATCACCGATGATATGGTTGTCCAAGTCAAACTGCTAGGCAACTGCATCAATTGTTCTATGTCTAGCATGACGATGAAAGCAGGTGTCGAACAAGCCATCAAAGCCCAATTCCCTAAGGTCCAGCATGTCGAAGCTGTCAATCTGATTCCAGGATGAGCAGACAACTTCTGTATGAGCAAATGCGCCACAAAGAAAGTTTCCTCTGTGTCGGTTTGGATACTGACATCAATCGCCTACCAAGCGGCATAGCTAAGTCTGCTGATGGCATCTTTGAGTTCAATAAACAGCTAATAGATAAGACACACGATTTGGTCGTGGCCTATAAACCGAACCTTGCCTTCTACGAAGCGCTAGGACCCATGGGCATGGAAGCTTTCCAGAAAACAGTGGCCTATATACCCGATGAGATTATGGTTATAGCTGATGCGAAGAGGGGTGACATCGGCAATACGGCAAGTCTATATGCTAGAGCCTTCTTTGAGCATTATGATGTCGATGCACTAACTGTTGCACCTTATATGGGCGCTGATTCTATCCTGCCATTTTTGGATTATAATGATAGGTGGGTCATTTTGTTAGGACTTACGTCCAATGCTGGTAGTCAAGATTTTCAACATCAGGTCTTGGAAGATGGACGCAAACTATACTTAGAAGTTATTAGAAAAGCCACCGAATATGGGTCTCCAGATCAGCTGATGCTTGTCATCGGTGCCACCCAACCTGAATATTTTGAAGCCATAAGAAATATCGCTCCAGATCATTTCTGGCTAGTGCCTGGCGTCGGTGCTCAAGGAGGCAGCCTAGACAAGGTAGCTGCATCTGGAATGAATAACATGATCGGTCTAATCGTTAATTCCTCACGAGGGATCATCTATGCAAGTGATGGCCCAGATTTCGCTGATGCTGCCAGATTGAATGCACTAGAATTACAACAACTAATGAGCAAGCTTATTAAGGAACGATCGGACTTCCTGATATAATTAGAAATGAATAACATCGACGTTCTCATTATTCCAGACATACTGTCTTAGAATCATATCTGCTTCGGGGCTGATTGCCTCATAATCTATACACTCTTTGACTTCTTCTATGCCTAACGCAGCATCTTCTATATTGATATAGCCGAATCCTCTATAATGTCCATCTTCTACAAGGAAGACTGCCTTTTCATTGTATGCTCGACCTTCCTCTGATACAATAAAATTATCCTCAAATATCTTATTGACGATGAGTTCACTTTCGATAAATCTTTCATTGTATATATATGGCGGCTCTTCACCAATACACGCACCTTGACACTGCTGTACTTCATATTGAAAGCAAGAATTCTTTGATTTATCTATGTCGTTAACTTTCAGACAGAGGTCATATATCCCACTGATTTGTTCGATATGTGATAGCGCTGCTTTTCGACTTGCATAATAGGAGAGGGGTTCTTTTGCTTTCGCTCTTGTCACAACTTTGTACTTCATATAACCAGAAGCGTCTAGTTCTTTTATTATCGCGTAATTATAGGCTCTTGTCTTTTGGGCTTTATTAATTTCTGGTTGAATTTTCTTTATTTCCTTAGACTCTAACAACAAGGAAGCTAGTTCACTGCCTGTTATCTCATAGCTGATTTCTGCCACCTTTTGGAATAGCTTATCAGCCTTAGTCGTTTGTTTAGAAAAGTGTTGCTTAGCCCTAGCACTGATATTAATACTCTTGCCTACGTATACGACATCACCATTCGTATTCAAGAAATAATAGACGCCACAAGCCTCAGGCAGAGCAGCTACAACTTTGGGGTCTAAGCCATCAGGAAGTCTGACTAATTTCAGTGCCTTGTCAACTAACTCCTTGACTTCGTCTTTGTTTTCTTTAGAGGCAAATATCTTAGATAGCAATATTGTCGTTGCATAAGCATCATCATAGGCTCTATGTCTATGGGCCACTTCGATCTTGAAATGCCGTATCAGGTTACCAAGGCTGTATGACTTGAGACCTGGAAATGCCTTTCTTGATAATCGAACAGTACACATATTTTTCTTAGTAAAAGTGAATCCTAAACTCCTGAATTCTTCTCTTAGAAATTGATAGTCAAACCGGACATTATGAGCGACAAAGATGGTGCCTTCTAGGAACTCTATGACCTCCTTAGCAATCTCAAAGAACTTAGGTGCTGCGCTAACCATATCATTAGTGATCCCCGTTATCCTGGTAATATTGGCTGGAATAGAGCGTTCTGGATTAACAAGACTTTGGTACTCATCGATAATCTCTTGGCCATCATACTTGACGATAGCAATCTCTGTGATCTTGTCCCGTTTTGGAATACCGCCAGTAGTTTCTAAGTCTACTACTGCATAAATCCTGCTCAATGTGATTAAACTTTACTAAAGTAAATGGTAATTCGAATATGATGATCTCCAAAATACAGGAAAACGACTGCCCAAGAAAAGATGAATGATCAATTCCTAAAACAGACCTCTCCTAATAATCAGCAATTCATAAATATATATTAAGAAACTGTTTAATATATTGAACTAGTCGTAATTTGCAAGCATGAAGTTATTCCTCTATCAGATACTTTCATTACTTACAATATTATCTTGCGAATCAGATCGTACAGGCGCAACGGAACCTACATATACTCTCTCTCATATTATTACACCAGGTGCTCATCTAACCGAAAATTACTTCCCACTTATCCAGGGTAAAAAAATAGGCCTAGTCATCAACCAAACTAGTCAGATAGGGCAGACGCCCTTATTGGATACCCTAATTAATTTCGGGATTAGAGTGCAGAGGATATTTACACCAGAACATGGATATAAAGGCACAGCAGATGCGGGCAAAAAACTGGATGACGTCATAGACTCAAATACTCAAATAGATATCATAAGCCTTTATGGCAAAAAACTAAAACCATCAATCGCTGACTTACAAGGTATAGAAGTAATGCTCTTTGACATACAAGATGTAGGGGTTCGTTTCTATACTTATATATCAACTTTGCACTACATCATGGAAGCCTGTGCAGAGGCTAACATCCCACTAATCATCCTAGATAGACCCAATCCATTAGCTTCTTATGTTGATGGCCCTATCCTAGATATATCTAATAAGAGTTTTGTCGGAATGCATCCAGTACCAGTTGTCTATGGTATGACCATAGGAGAATATGCCCAAATGATTAATGGAGAAGGCTGGCTGGCTAATGGAAATCAATGCAAGCTCTCAGTCATCCAGATTGCTAACTATACACATGAGCAGCAATATATCTTAACAGTTCTGCCATCACCGAATCTTCCTAATAATATTGCGATTGGGCATTATCCGTCATTATGTCTTTTCGAGGGTACGACGTGCAGCGTCGGTAGAGGGACTGATCATCCATTCCAATCTATAGGACATCCAGCGATTTCTGAAATGACATTCCAATTCACACCAGTTTCGAAAACAGGTGCTAGTTCGCCGAAACATCAAGATAAGCTTTGCTATGGAGAAGACTTAAGTCGGCAACTGCCGCCAAAAAAACTTGATTTGCAATATCTCATCAGATATTATGAGCTAGTGACAGATTCTGGCGAAGAGTTCTTTCTAGATAACAACTTCTTTGATCTGCTTGCTGGAACAAATATGCTGCGCGACCAATTGATTCGTAAAATACCAGAAAATGAAATCAGAGCCTCGTGGGCTGATGGGTTAGAACAGTTTGCTGCTGTTAGACAAAAGTATCTGATATACCCTTAGTTAAAAGCTGAATCTTAACTGAGCTCGGACATCAGTACGTGTCTTTCCGTCTATAAATTCATTACCACTGCCATGCTGACCTATCGTCTTATAGGTCTGTGCTATTCTAAACTCTGCCGTTAAATATCGGAGAGGCTTTAGTCTCAGATTAAGGTAATATCTAAGTCCTTGTCCATCAAAGAAAGGAATCGAGAATTCATACAATAGGCTATTCTCATAAGTATAGATTCTGCTATCAAAGTCCTCAATATCAAATAAAGCCACTCTAGCAGTAAATGAATATGGCTTCCCAACTGGTTTGTATAAGACGTCTTGCAAAATCAAAAAACCAACATGATACTGGGCGCCTGAAGTGGCACGAGAAAAGGCAATTCTATTTCGTAATTCTAGGTGCTTGGAAATCTTATTATTGAATTGAATTCGAAGGTTGGCACGTTCAGAGGGTAGTGCAACATTCAGCCTAACTCGTTCTCTGGTCAATGTAGGCAGGTCGTCAGGTGTTATATTGCGATATTTATTTTCGATTCTAAGCTGGATATATAAGTGATACTTCCGTTTAATTACATGATCTAACCGCAATAGAAACTCTTTTCCAAAGCCAGGATTATTCACTCGGGCTCTGAGCCATTCGTTACGCCACATATCATAATAGGTCCTCAGTGTCCATTGGTTAGTTAGTTTTAATTCCATACCTAAGTAGACACCAGCCTCATCATTCACCAAGCTCGATTCTCCAAATGCATTAGGCATAAAGGCATTATACTTCTTATCATAGTCACGTAAAACAACAGCCATACTTAATCTTCTGTCGAGTCCTAAGAGTAATCCGCCCACATGCGCCCAGCCATTTGTACTAGAATAGGCTGACTCACCGAATAGACTCAGGTTGCGCATAGATAAACTATAGTCTACACTCGAGTTGGCCAAGTTGTCACCACCGAAACGATAGAGGTTATAGGTATCATCAGATCGCACAAGTGCATTGCCAAATGAGTTAGCCATATGATTCATTCCAATTTTGATATGCCGAAGTCTATAAGTCAATGAGCCACCATAGCTCTTATGATTAAGTTGTCCTCTGTCCTCTAACTCAGCTGAAGTTCGATGATTACCAGTAGCTTGGAATGACGTAAAGTAGGTTTCCTCTTGATCATCTAGGGAGTCTATCACCACATTGGCATCTCTATTAACTTGACTACCAAAAACAGTCACTGTCAGTTCTTTCAGAGGGCAGATCGTTACACCAACACCTCTTTGGTAGGCATTTTCATTGACTGAATTATAGGGTCTTAGAGCTCGACCATCTTTCTTTATAGCTGTAACCCAGGCAGATTTGCCAGCTCCGAAACCATTATGCGTAATTAATCCTTGGCCCATAGAGACACTGTAATCTCCAATCGCAATTTCTCTAAACAAGGCGTTATAGTCTTTGAGGTAGACGTGCGCAGTTATATAATCCAGACCTTGGGTTATAGATCGATCTATATACTGTTCCCCTTGATCTTTTTCCATGATAAAGCCATAACTCAATTTATTAGCATAGTTGCCTCGATATCTCAAGAAAAGGCTATTCTTATCGCCGATATAGTTTGGTGGCTCTGACCCGCGACTTTCAAATCCACGCTTATCCTCTAGTACTGTACTCCATTTGACGAACACTTGCTGTTGCGCATTTCTGAACATCAGGGGTATACTAATTGGCAGCTTGCTCGGATCAGTGACCTTTATGAATGGTGAGATCCTCTTAATATCCTGTAAGCTTAATTCCGGAATCGCTTGTA
>CALEAC010000263.1 GCA_937944095.1 uncultured Saprospiraceae bacterium | reverse complement strand
CTAGCAAACCAAGATGATGGACTCTACTTTATTGTCGTTACGATAGACAATAACAGGTATTACAAAAAAGTACTACTTGTCAGATGATGATTAAGCCGCCTTTGGTTTACGCTTAGTTTTAAATAATTCGACCAACTGCTTATCGGTCATGAAGCCATAATCCAAGAATGTCGATTTGACAAATTTCTTAATATCCTGGTACTCACGACTTCTTTTGTCTTTGTAGAATTTAAGACATTTCTTAACGTAGCTGAGGCTAAAGGTTTTGAGATCCTGATTGAATTTCTGGTTGCTGAAGATATCCATGTACTCAGCAAAGACTTTATTTATCTCAAAGTATTCTTGATATTCTGTGACGGGTAAGTTGGTAATAAAAACGCCTAACTTACTAAGTATAGATTTTCTGACAGCTTCATTCTCCTCGGATAAGCCTTCATTTTGATAATAGTAATCACGAATAGCACTAGAGGCTTCTTGACTAACATACCCATGTGTCAACACTTTATCTTGCATGGTGAAGTAATTAGAGACCTTATCAGGAGAGTCTTTTGTAATCACCTTAGATAATCTCTTCTCAGAATCTATAGATAGTCCGCCGACTCTTTCTGATAGCTGGTTTAATAAGACGAAGGCCTTATCACTGTCTTTAGGTTGGTTATTTCTTATCGCCGTTAATGCTGTTTTGAGAGAGAGCTCACCAGTTTGATCTAGATCAAAAAACAAACCAGAGATCAAACACAATTCATAGAAATCCTCACTTTCTCTAAATTCAGGATTAGCCAGAAACTCATTGAGCTGTGACAATATTTGATCATTAGAATGTTGGCTCAGACCTCTGAATATCAGGAAATCCTTGAGCGTGCCTGCTTCTACAAGTAGTTCAGAGGTTGTATTTGGGAATTTTGCTGTAGCAAAATTGAGACTTTGGAATTGCTTACGGTATTTGACTAAGGCCGTATTCCTCAACTTGACCTCTCTGAAGTTCATTGATTTTTGCGATTCCAAGAAAGTCTTCACTCTCTTATTCGTCACACTAGAAATTAAGTTGGTGATCCAGATGTCACTACTCAGCGCAAATCCGATTTGTATTGACTGTCCGACTCTCAGCTTAACCTGCTCAAAATTTGATGAATTGATGATATAAGTTAGTATCTCAGCGAAGTGATCTTGCGGTCTGTGATATTTGACTTGAGCGTTGACTCTGCCTCTTAGTACAGCATAACCTAGTGCTTTAGGGAGGTACAGACCTTCGAATTGGTCATTAAGTAGGTATTTTTCAAAGGCCACTAACTGAAGTGGGCTTTCATCTGCAACTTGTGTATACAGCTCATGGATAGACCCTTCATACTTAGTAACTAGAGCTTTATAATCATCATCTTCTTCGGTGTCCAAGTAGGTCTTTAACTCTTCTGAGAGTTGGACAGTTGACATGATGTTATCTAGAATTGTCTTGTATTTAATGTCTAGGGCTACCATAACTTTGTTTGATTCGCATATGAAAAACCTAGTAAAACTTGCGCTTTACTAGGTCATTAATCTTACTTGGAAAACAGTCTTGGGAGTGTATAAATATAGTTATTCTTCTTCAGAAGAAGCTTTCGTCTCTTTACCGCCATCTAATTCATCTTGCCACTTCTTGAGCTCGTCCCATTTGCCATCTGCGGCCATCTGAGCTTGCTTAGCCCAAGTGGTTGGGTCATGCATAGAGAAGTTTCCTCCTGCATCTGCAAGAATCTTTTTCACATCATCTGCACTTTTACCGGCAAGGTCAGCAAAGCTTATAATTCCCTGAGCTACAAGTAACTTAGAGATTGCAGGACCTACACCTTCTATTTTAGTTAGATCATCTGCTTTCTTATCTGTAACAACTGCTGCTGCGGCTGCGACAGGTACTGCTGCGGCTGCTAATACTTCTTCTTTTACAGTCTCCTTCACTTCTGCTGCAGGTGTCTCCACTACTGGGGCTTCTACAGCTGGTTTAGGTTCTGACTTTTCTTCTACAACAGCTGGCGCTTCAACTTTAGCTTCGACTACTGCTTCTGGTGCTTTTTCTGTCGGTTTTGCTTCAACTTTAGCTTCTGCTACGACTTCAGGCGCCTTTTCAGCTTCAGCAACTGCTTCTGGAGTCGCTTCTGTTGTTACAGCTGCCTCAGCGGTTGCACCATCAGCTGGCGCTTCTTCTGTTGCAGCCGTTTCTCTAAAGGCATCACCTGCTTCTTTACTCGCTTTTTGCTTAACTGGCTTAATCTCTCCGGAAACCATCTTCCAAAATTCAGCCTTTTTAAGTTTCGTTTCTTCTATTCTCGCAGCAATCTTCGCATCCTTAGCGTTAATCCACTCTTCGAGCAGCTCCGCCGCTTTTTCTTCTGTGAGTGCGCCTTTAGCAACGCCTCTCATGAGGTGTTTCTTATAGTACACGCCCTTAAAGCGAAGAATCGCTTTGGCTGTATTCGTCGGTTGTGCACCCTTAACTAACCATTCATATGCTTTATCTCTATCGACTTCGATAGAAGCAGGAACAGTCATAGGGTTATAGAAACCTATACTTTCAATGAATTTACCATCTCTAGGAGATCGGGCGTCGGCTACGACGATGTGGTAGTAAGGTTTTTTCTTTCTACCTCTACGGGCGAGTCTAATTTTTACTGGCATGGTTAAAATTTATGTGGTTAAGCCATTCCTGAATAATCCGAAATCAGATATCAGAATTTTAACGGACGCAAAGATAGAATTTTTAATCTAAATATCAACTAGACTATCTGCTGCTAAATTAGCATTCATGCTAGGTATGATTATTTTTGATGATATTTCCTGTAACTCAGTCAATTAACACAGTATAAGTGGCCAAGAAAAAGCGCACGCCTCTAATGAAACAGTATTATGATGTCAAGGTGAAACACCCTGATGCCATACTATTGTTCCGGGTAGGTGACTTCTACGAGACTTTCGGCGAAGACGCCATACTTGTTAGTCAAATACTAGGTATCGTCCTTACCAGTCGAAATAACGGCGGTTCTGACATCGAATTAGCTGGGTTTCCATATCATTCTCTGGATGTCTATCTGCCTAAACTTGTCAAAGCCGGCTATCGTGTGGCTATCTGTGAGCAGATGGAAAAGCCTAGCAAGGAAAAAAAGATTGTTAGACGTGATGTTACTGAGGTCGTCACGCCCGGTGTGACGACCAGTGAAACACTACTGAATGCTAAAGAGAATAATTTTCTGGCTAGTATCTCCTGTGATAAAGATCGATACGGCGTCGCCTTCCTAGATATCTCTACAGGTGAGTTCATCGTGCATCAAGGCACTAAGGCTTCTTTGATTAAATTGATTCAAAGCTTTGAGCCAAGTGAGATTCTGTACTCTAAAGCTGATGCTGAAAAAGTGAGAGACCTCTTCGATGCGTCGACTTACTCCTATGCACTGGATGAATGGTTCTATGAATTAGAGCATAATCGCCACATTTTACTTGAGCACTTCAAGGTGTTATCACTCAAAGGTTTTGGGATAGAAGAGAAATCGTTAATCCAGATTTCAGCTGGTACCATTCTCTATTAC
>CALEAC010000262.1 GCA_937944095.1 uncultured Saprospiraceae bacterium | reverse complement strand
CGCCACCGCTTGAAACTGCTTAATTTCAGAGTACGCCGCATGAGTTGGATAACTTCTTTTTCTGATATATCGAACTGATATCGTATGGCTTCGAAAGGCGTCCGATCCTCCCAGGCCATTTCTATTATCCGATCTACTGCCTCATCGCTTAATTTGATTCTCATTATAATAGAAGTATTAGGTTCTTTTGCATCTATTTCTATACCATTCATGAACTACTTGATACTTGACATACCTCCATCAAGATGAATGATCTGACCTGTCATCCAAGAAGATTTATCAGACAATAGGAAGGCAGCCATTTCCGCAATGTCCTCAGGTGACCCTACCTTCTTTAGAGGATGTCGTTGTGCATTGGCTTCTTTCTTTTCTTCATTACCGAGTAGCTTCGCAGCCAATGGCGTATCAGTCAAAGAAGGGGCAATCGCATTGACACGTATAGTCGGAGCTAACTCAGCAGCAAGCGATTTTGTCAAGCCTTCGATGGCGCCCTTAGAGGTGGCGACTTGAGTATGGAAATTAAACCCTAACTGCACAGCTACTGTAGAAAAAAGAACGATTGACGCTTGACCTGCACTCTTAAGTTTTGGTAATACCGCTTGCAGTACTTTTATGGCACCAAGCACCTGTAGTTTATAATCTTCTTCAAAAGCAGCCAATTTAATCCTTGAGAACGGTTTCAGATTAATACTACCTGGGCAATAAACGATACCATCCAGTGCCTCAGGTAAAAAATCCAGATTGATTTCTTCCTCCATTACATCCAAAAAAGAGTAATGGATATTCAAGGTATTGTCCTGAGCTTGTGTATTATATGTTGCATAAACCTGATGACCAGCTTCCGCAAGAGTATGTGTAAGCGACTTTCCTATGCCAGAGGAGCCACCGATAATTAGGTAATTTAGCATAAATCAATTTTTGTTTATCTCTGTTGTCGCTACTGAATATCAGTTATTGTAAACTGATCGTAGCAATCTCCAATTGGAAGGCTTCTGATCGCTTATTACCTATCAAAAAAGCTATTTCTTCTAATAACTTACCCTGATAATTTGGAATATCGAGGGATCTTCCCCTGAAACCTGGTTTCATTTCGGATAAGGGAACTTCGATAGTTTGCCAGTCATGTGTGGTCTCGAAATGATAGATGTAGGAATGGCGGTCATATGCATTTGTCTTGACTCGGAATTGATAGCGCTTCCCATCGCCTTTCAGTCGCAAAAGAAGCTTTGTATACCCAGTAATATCTATTTGATCGAACCGATAGCGGACCGAGGAAAAACCTCCATTGTTCTCCAATGATACTGTACCATGAAATAAGCCGTGACCAGAATCATTGATTTCAAATAATCCATCAGAACGACCTCCCATCACCACATCATCTACAACTGTCCAATTGGTCAAGTCACTCTCTTTGCTAAAATCAAAAATGAGCATATTGCCGAGTATTAAAATAAAATTTAGAATAAAGCAAAGATGATTCATGTCAAAGAAACATCTGTCCACTTACTTTGTTTAACTTATACGTAAATAGTTAAACCCAGGACACCATAGACGCTCCTAGATGCTATTTCTGTAAGAAATATCGTTAGCCAGCTATTCATTCTCCTTGAAATAGGCTTGATAGATTTTCTTCCGAGGATAAAAACCCAAAAATATGGCAGGATATAATAACACGGTAAGGAGGACATTCTTACCGGTGAAACTAATATCATCGATTATCCTAGAATTTGTATCATCGATTTTCTCTACAATGTGACGATGTGTCCAGCTAGCCAAAGGCCAAGGTAGCACAACCCCCTCATCTATAAACCAGGCACGCTGATCGGTTAAGTCATCTTCTACAATAAGACTTATCCACTCCGTTGCTATTGGCCGCTGAAATTGAATATGGACTTTATCCCCTTTTTTAGATCCGCTAAACTCAATAATTTCCATCTCTCCAAAAGGGGGTTTCAATGCTTCAAAAAGATCTCGATCAAAAGCCGACATGACATCCTTGTAGTTTCCATTGACTTTTGTCTTCAATATTAGATTCATATGCAATTTTATAGTAAACTGAATAATTAGAAAATTGTTACAGAGGTAGCATACTCCGATAATCATAGACAACCTATTAAAAGCTATTTGTGCAACTACTGAGACAACAACTAAAAACGACACATTGCCTCGAAGCATAAAAAAAAAGCATCGCCAAACGGCAATGCTTTTCTTTGTACTTTACTCCTAATGAGCCTTTTTTGACTTTATTTTCTGAGGATCTTCATCCCTATATTCAATAAGTCATCCATCATGTTACCATCGCCATCCATATCCAGTAATTTTCCGAATACACCGGCTGCACCACTACTCTGGTTGCGCGCTTGTTGCTGACCGCCACCGCCAAGTAAAATCTTAGCAAGACCACCTAGATCCAAACCGTTAGATCTTTGTTTCTGACCGACGACACCCATAATAACAGGAGCGATTAACTGCATCAGCACTCCAGACTTGAATAGATCCAGGCCACTCATCTGTCCGACGACCTGAGCTGCTTCTAACTGCTTATTACCTAAGAGATGACTGACGATACCTGAGCCATTAGTCGTTCTTGGATTAGCTTGCTTATTACCAGAGAGGACACCCATCAGATCTCCGAGGATACCGCCATCGTGATCTTTTTCTATTGCACCGAATAGACCGCCACCTCTTTCTTGGTGTGATGCATTCTGAGATATCGCATGTAATAACAATTCAGATATACCTTGAGCCGCTTTTTTGACCTGATTAGGGTCCTGTGCACCGATCTGTTTTGATAATTGAACGATAACATCGTCAGACAGATGCCTGCTTACTTCATTTAATAGATTAGACATAATTTTTTTTAGTTATTCAGAAAAAAAACCCTTCATTGTATATCATGCTGAGCTCAAAATTCTAATAATTAGATAATAATAATAGTACCGCAAGATGCAAAATCTAAGCAATAGATGCTTTTATGCATTATTCCAGCCAATTAATCGGAGGTCGACAAATATATCAATTATTAAGAATCAGTGGCAAGCCACCATCTTGACCACCGACGATGACCACCTTAGAATTTGGTGACTTAGCTAGTTCTAGAGTTGCCTCTATGCCCTTATCCTTAAGTATTTTATCAGTCAGAGACGCATTCAGAATCTGATTAGCATCTGCTTTGGCTTGTGCCTCAATGATCTTTCTCTCGGCTTCCTTCCGCTCCCTGTCTAGCTTGAATTCGTATTGGAATGACAACTGTTCTTCTTCTAGTTTTTGCTCGATTGCAGACTTCAACTTAGGAGGCAGCTCGACACTACGTATAAGTACCGCATCTAGTTGTACATATTTCTTAGCTATGGCTTCTCTAGTTGTTTTGAATATCTCGTCCTGTATCGACTCACGCTTAGTAGAATATAATTCTTCTGGTAGATACTTACCGATGACTTCCCTAGTTGCTGATCTGATCTCTGGCTTAATGATACGCTCTACATATCCCTTTCCGATCTCCTTATGCAATTTCCCGAGATCTTGGTTCTCTGGCTTATATCTATAAGATAACTCTACAGCTATGCTTAGACCGTTCTTAGACAACACATCCATCGTCTCGAAGCCTTCATTAAGACGTGCATCATAGACATCCATCTGATTCCAAGGTGCGACCAGCTGGAACCCTTCATCATAGACATGATCTGTAACGACACCTCCACTGAATCTCTTGAAGAGTACGCCTTTACTCCCTGGAGGTATGGTAACAAATACGGTACTGGTCAGGATACTCAGGACCATGAGTGCCAATACAAAAAAGATGACATACTTCACCAAGTTATTAGGAAAGTTGATTTGAGGTCTTTGATTAGTCATTAGATTTCAATGTTTTAGTAAGTTTTATATAGTATAGCTTATAACGGTAGTTCCTTCTAAAAGATCTCTTAACTCAGACGAAAGACTGCATATTCTTGATGATTATCCTAGTATCTAGGTCATTCATACACTTGAAGTGTCTTTTGGGGCAGCTGGCTTTCCCTTGTTTCGTGCAAGGTCGGCAATTGAGATTGTTGTTCTGAATAATACTAAAGCTGTCTTTCCCTCTCTCTCCATAGAAAGGGGTGTACCCTAGAACTGGGTGTGTACTCCCAAAAATGGCCACCATTGGTACACCGAGTGATGCCGCAATATGCATCATGCCTGTATCTCCAGTTAGTAAGCAGAGGGAACGTCTGATGACCGCTGCAGAACCAGAAATCGAGACCTTGCCACATAGGTCGATAAGTTCATTATCGACGGCTTGCTGTAGCCGTATAGCCTTAGGCTTTTCTGCATGACCACCTAGAAGAATAATCGGATAGCCCACAAATTGATTTATAACGTCTATCAACTTTGCTTCAGGAATTGCCTTGGTCTGCCACGCTGCACCTACCGCAATCGCAATCGGTGAAGCAGGTAAATCAAGTCTCGAGATTTCTGCCTCAGCTTCCTGATTGATATGAAAGCTCAGCTTAGGCTCTGAACTTATTTTCCCTTCTCTTGCTACGGTTGCTAAAAACCGATGTACAATGTGCTTACTGACCCTTGGTCGTCGACCAAATCGAGTAAGGAGGAATTGTTCTATCGGTCTTTTCTTAAGTACACGTGCTGGCGCTTTCAGTCCAGATCGAACTTTCCTAGAACGCAAATTATTATGAAGGTCTACGACTAGATCATAATGCTCTTTTTTTAGTTCACGGACTAGAGCTGTAAGATTATCTACATAAGACCAACACCGTCTCACCATTGGGTTGGCTGTCGGAATCTCGGCAAAAGCTGACTTACATAAGTAATCCACCACATACCCTGCATCGGACAATGACTGAATCACAGGAGTCGTCAGTACGATATCCCCTATAGAATTAAAACGAATGATCAGTGCCTTCTTCAATCGGCTATGTGACTATTGCTACTCTTTAATAAAGATCTGAGAAAACGAACGACCCGCTATATCTATCTTAATCAGATAAGTGCCGGCACTCATTACTGGAAGATCAATATGCTCTACAGAAGATAAGTCTATAGATTTATAATTCTTGGTCATTATCTCACGTCCAGTTATATCTAGAATACTGAATCTAGCCACCGTTGTACCATAAGTACTTAGACCTGAAAGTGAAATCCGCAACTGATCATCAGTCACTGGATTAGGGACCACTTGTATCTGTACCAGTTCTTCTTCTCCGTCTAAGGTCGAGGTCGGTAAGGCTCTATTCCCATTCGTAAACCACACGCCCCATCGAGACTGATTAATCAAGTCCTGCACACTACTCGAAACACCACTAATCTTATCTTGATTCAGTTGGACTAGACCCACTGATTGTTCAGTAACATTCCTATCAAAAACAATGACATCATCTAGTCTAGAAAAATTCGGATAACTGACTGTATTATCCTCGAGGATTAGACCCTGGTCGTTGTTCTCTATATTCATACCGATTACAAAGAAATCATTATCCTCGAGTACATCAAAAGCAATTACATTAGGTGAGTTCTTAGAAAAAGTAGGGTTACCGATACTTACATTTTCCGGCAAGGATCCGAATAGTTTATCTATACTACCCAGTGCCCAAGTATCCGCAGACGGATTCCAAACTTCGAGGAAGCCTATATCCCAGTAACTGATCTCCTCCGTACCTAGAGTACTTTTGATTTCATTCAGTGCATCATACATCAGGACATTACCCGATAGATCGAATTCCATCGCATCGGCATAACCGACATCCCCAGTTTCTATCCCCTGCGTATAAGTCGGATTATATAGCTCAAAGTCATTTTGTATTTCTCGATCTAAGTCGACAATTGTAATAATCTGATCTAAGGCGTCACTGACCAGAGCAAACCGACTACCATCCTTAGACACAACGGCGTTACGCCACTCAGGATTATTAGTTACTATTTCCTCATCGAATTGTGGTGGATAAGTGGACCAATCTAAATCGATAAAGTGGATGTGTTTATCGGCACCCACAAACACTATCAGACTGCCATCATCAGTGATGCTAGGCTTAGATATATGATCTGTTGTAGACAGCGGGTTTATTAGAATCTCACCTTCTGTTAGGTCAACAAGAATGAGATCTGACCTCGTCGGATCAGAAACCAAGATGAGATCACGACCTGCATTCACATCGACATCCTCCTCCACTGTTGTCGGTGCACCACAATCAATACCGACACGGTCAAAGGCGCGTCCTGCTTCAGTAACCACATTCTGGCCATATAGGTCTTCTGCTGCTTTCTCTACGGCGAATCTCAGTTCTTTGAACTCCGACGATCTAGTCATATAGACAGTCAGCGCTCTATAATAGACGCGTTCTGCTGTTTGCTTTCCTACTGCAGTGGCAAAGAGATAATAAGCATGATTAGGAATTCCACTATTAATATGCACCCCGCCATTATCTTCTTGTCCATTGAATTTTTCATTGGTATGCTTAGGCTGCCATCCACGTCCGAAGTCACCGAATTGGGCACCATTGTGAGGATCTGACATACTTCTCAGAGCACCACTAGGGAAGGCACTCGTCCTCACAACATCCTCTCCTATCAACCAGTCATCTCTATCTATCATCGCACCGAAAATATCTGCAAATGATTCGTTCAGCGCACCTGACTCACCCTGGTATATCAAATTAGCGGATTGCTCGACGACACCATGAGTCAATTCATGACCAGCCACATCCAGTGCTCGACCTAGAGGAAAGAAACTGCTGTCTCCATTTCCATACCAAATTGCAAGACTATTATAGAACGCATTACCCATAGACCGGCCATTCTCATCAGTTACATTAACGATAGAGACGATGGTCTGACCATCTCCACTAAGAGAGTTCCGATTATGGCTGTTCTTGAAGTATTCATATGACTTACCGGCATTGAAATGTGCAGAGACACCCTCTGGCGTAGATCCCCAGCTGTTATTAGTTGAATTAATCTGAGAAAAGGTCACATTAGAATTAATTGGTGACTGCCCACCGATGTCGATCGTCCAGATGGCACCAATAGGCTCATCAGGTATATCTGAAACAGCTGGTCTGAACATATCTCTACTTGCATCAATCATAAAGAAATTATTACCTGACTCATAAGTATTGATGTTACGATTAACATTTAGCAAATCTCTAGCGGAGGCAGTTGCCGGTCCATCTGGCGGTGGGAGGCCATGATCATGATTACAAACATGATCTCCATGCACCTTACAGATCAGTGACCACTGTGCAAGAATCTCACCTGTCTTGGCATCTACGAGATATTCATATCTCTCAGCGAGATTAGCAAACACTTTGTAAGCATAGGCTAGTCTATATTTGCCCTGGTGTGCATAGTAGACCAGTTCTCCTTCCCATTGCTTTCTATCCTTTCCGACGCCCATACTAGCTAATGGATTCCAATCGACCTTGTAGTTGGCTAAGTTGCTAATTACCTTAGCCTTAGCTTGTTCGTCAGTAATCTGAGTCCCTTTTAGAGTTGGTAGCTTTATAGATGGTGCTGTTTTGCCATTTTGCAAAATGACCTGGCCATCCTCAACATGAACAATCACTTCCCCATCAAAGACTTTAATGCCTTTATGCATTTGATCATAACGGAAGTGCGTCCCACCCAGTCCATCCTCTGACTGACTCCGTAGCCTGAAACTAGCTTCGTTATCGAGGCCCATGGTCGACCTAGTCTGTTCCAACCAACTCATAATACCGTATTCTACTTGCTTACCTAACAGATAGGGCGTTCTAGGCTTTAGCCAATTTGCATTTCCACCTTCGTCTTTATTCAATATCTCTATATTCAATAAATTAGCATCAAATGTTGATGGTTGATGAATAACCAAAGTAGATGAAGATGAGGTCTTCTTAGGACGTTTCATCTCAGAAAGTATATCTCCTCTGAAGACAGACTGTGCTGCGTTCTTCTTGAGTAGAATTTTTTCTTGATTTTGGCTTGGGGAAGAAGGTTTTAATTGTCCTTGCACTTGCGTGAAAGAAAG
>CALEAC010000261.1 GCA_937944095.1 uncultured Saprospiraceae bacterium | reverse complement strand
CTTATCTTAGGCTCCGAATGAAGAATCAGCGTCAGACAGAGTTGGTCATATATCGGGTCTTTGATTGGCTCACAGCGGCTCTAGCTTGGCTATGTTTTTTTCTATACAGGCGTCGGTTAGAGCAGCCTGAGGAGCCATTAGTCACTAGTCTCGATAATCCTAAACTCTATATTGGCCTCTTAGTCATTCCCCTAGGTTGGGTTATTTTGTATACCATTTTGGATAAGTACAGTGACATCTATAGGTATTCTAGGTGGGGAACCTTAGTTAGAACCTTTGTGCTTTCGATGGTAGGTTGTCTGTTCCTTTTCTTTACCGTTTTATTAGATGACACGACTTATGCGCACACTAATTATCTGATGCCATTTCTGGCCTTATTTGGTTCTCATTTTACCATTACGGCCGTTGTGCGTCTCATTTTACTGACCATGGCCAAAAGGCGGTTGCTCACTGGCAAAGTCGCTTATAACACCGTTATTGTTGGGCAGGGCCCCAAAGCTATAGAGCTCTATCGAGACCTGAAGAACACACATAAGCTACTGGGCTACAGGTTTTTAGGGTATCTAGACGTTAGTAGAGATAGTGGAGCAGAGCAGAAACCGCAGCCCTTAGAGCGATTAGGAGCTGTGTCAGACCTGGTCGAGTTGATTCCTGCTAAGAACATAGAAGAAGTACTCATAGCTATAGAAGAGAACGAGCATCCGAAATTGAAAAAAATCCTAGAGCAGTTATATCATTTCAAGGAAGATATAGTGGTCAAGGTTATTCCAGATATGTATGATATCATGCTGGGCAAAGTTAGGATGACCCATGTCTTAGGTGCGCCCTTGATAGAGGTGGATCAGGAGCTGATGACTCGTTCTGCAGATCTAATGAAACGTCTGATGGATCTCATGCTGAGTGCTATGGGCATTATTATACTCCTGCCTCTCATTTTGTTTCTTATAATCAAAGTTAGACTTTCGTCAAAAGGCCCCATCTTTTATAGCCAAGAGCGGATAGGTAAGAACAGCCTCCCTTTTCAGATCCTTAAATTTCGATCCATGTATACAGATGCAGAGAAAGATGGTCCTCAGTTGGCTAATGATACTGATGATAGGCGTACACCGTTTGGTCGGTTTATGCGTAAGTGGCGACTGGATGAGATACCGCAATTGTTCAATGTAATCTTAGGTGATATGTCTCTCGTCGGCCCTCGACCGGAAAGGCAATTCTTCATCGATCAGATAATGGAGAAGGAGCCATTATATCGACATCTGCTTTCAGTTAGACCAGGTGTGACCTCCTGGGGACAAGTGAAGTTTGGCTATGCCTCTGACCTGGCTCAGATGATACAACGGATGCGCTTCGATCTGATCTATCTCGAGAATCGTTCTTTGGCCATGGATATAAAGATTATGCTGCATACAGTACTGATATTATTCAAAGGAGAAGGGAAATAATGCTAAGACTAGGACTCATCGGCAAGGAATTATCTCATAGCTTTTCGCCAGCTTACTTTCAGAAAAAGTTCGATACAGCAGGTATCCACGCTGAGTATAAAGCCTATGAATTAGCTGAGGTAACTGAGTTCCTAAGCTTATTCAGCGAGCAGGGTCTCGATGGGCTCAATGTCACTATGCCGTATAAGGAAGCCGTGATGCCATATCTAGACAAAATTGATTCCAAAGCAGCGGCTATCGGAGCAGTCAATACCATTAACCTAGAAGCGGGTCTTCTGGTAGGATACAACACGGATGTCGTCGGCTTTGAACAGAGTGTGTCTTCGTGGCTTAATATTAATCAAGAATCTGATTTTCAGGCACTTATACTAGGTAGTGGTGGTGCTTCTAAGACGGTGACTTATGTATTGACTAATCATGGAATTTCTAACCGTATTGTGAGTCGTTCCAAGGGCGATTTGCTTTATACTGACCTCACGGCGGACTTGATGGCGCAGACCCGTTTGGTTGTTAATTGTACCCCTTTAGGGACTTATCCCAAAGTGACTGAACGACCAGATATACCCTACGATTATTTGAGGTCAGATTACTTTCTCTATGACCTCATATACAATCCCGAGAAAACACTATTTTTGACTTTGGGCGAAGCGCAGGGTGCACGGATTAAGAATGGTGCAGAAATGTTGGTACGCCAAGCAGAGGAATCATGGCGGATATGGAATAAAAAAATCTTAACTGATTAGATGGCTAGTACAGCTTTTGAATTTTTAGACTTTGAGAATACTGAGATCGCTTTTAGTTATATGAGCGATAAGGAAATCAAACAACTCAAGTCTCTTTTCGGTATGATGAACTCTACCCAATTAGTCTCACTGGGCTCAGCCTTGATGCCACTCGCCCTGAAACTCAAGCTGCCCTTTACAAAGACTATTATCAAAAAAACCATCTTCAAGCAGTTTGTGGGCGGAGAAACCTTACTCGAATCACAACGCAAGATAGACCTGCTGTATAAGTATAAGACGCAGACTATAATCGACTACGGTGCGGAGTCTAAGAGTACTGAAGATGACTTAGATGCAGTCGTCACAGAAACCACCAAAGCGGTCGAATTTGCTGCCTCTAATAACTCAGTACCAGCGATAAGTACTAAGATTACTGGTCTTGCTGATAACGACTTATTAGTCAAAATCCAAAGCGGTGTCTTACTTAGTACTAAAGAGAAGCAAGACAAAGAGAAGCTCTATAACCGACTAGATACAATCTGTAAGCGGGCCTATGATCTCAAAGTCGGCGTGATGGTAGATGCGGAAGAGAGTTGGATGCAGATTCCGATGGATAATCTGGTAAGACAGATGATGGCTGAGTACAATAAGAATGAAGTCATCGTCTATAACACATATCAGTTATATCGGCATGACAAATTAGCGGACTTTAAGCGTGACTTTGAGCTAGCTAGAGCAGGTGGTTATTATATGGGTGCAAAGCTGGTTAGAGGGGCTTATATGGAAAAGGAACGACAATATGCAGAGGAGAATGGTCTTAAGTCTGTCCTTAATTCATCTAAGGAAGATACTGATCTTTCCTATGATAAAGCACTCACTTTTTCTGTGGATAATCATAAGTATCTATCCACTATCTGCGCGTCTCATAATGCGAAGAGCAGCATGCTGTTTGCTCATATCATCGAGAAACGAAATATCGATAAGAAGCATCCACATCTCAACTTCTGTCAGCTACTTGGGATGTCTGATAACCTAACCTTTAATCTCGCCAAAGCAGGCTATAATGTTGCCAAATATGTCCCTTACGGCCCTATTAATGAGGTCATACCATACTTGCTGAGAAGGGCCAAAGAGAATAGTTCAGTGACTGGCGATATGAGCCGAGAACTAAGCTACATCGTCAAGGAGATTAAGCGTCGAAAACTCTGAGTTGCTAATACTGTCCAGTCCTTAGTAGAACCAAGGTGCAAGCTTCCTCCACTACAATATTATTGTCTACAGCAAGTTTGGCTAATTCACTGTTTTCGGAGCCAGGATTGAAGATTATTCGCTTCGGTTGCAGGCTGAGTAGGTAATCATACATACCTGTCTGATTTTCTGGGGATATATACATGGTAATCGTATCTACCTTAGCGATTACTGGCTGGCCAGTCTGGATTTCAGTGTCGGCTATCTGGCCGGCTTTTCTACCTATTCCTACGACCTCATGGCCATAATCACTAAGCAGCTGGACGGCTTGGTTGGACGTGCGTTCTTGCTTTTCTGATGCGCCTATAACAACAGTCTTACGTTTGGTGTTGTTCGTATTCATAG
>CALEAC010000260.1 GCA_937944095.1 uncultured Saprospiraceae bacterium | reverse complement strand
GAGTATACAGTGACGATTACTGACGACATGGGCTGTGTGAACAATACTTCCGTCACTGTGACCCAGGAAGATGAATTAAATATAAGTCTTGAACAACCAGATCCATGTATGGATAATCCAACACTTGATGCTGGAATATTTGACTCCTATCTATGGAATGACGGCTCTACAGAACAAACATATAAATTAGAAGAATCTGGCACTTATAGTGTCACAGTTAGTGATGCAAGTGGGTGTACTGGTGCAACTAGTATTGACGTAGAATTATCTGGAGATCTCAGCTTCGTAATTGACGGAGACAATATGATCTGTGAAGGTTCTATGACAACCTTAGTAGTAGATAACAATTTCAGTACTTACCAATGGAGTAATGGAGAAGAGACACAAGCAATTGAGGTGAATCAACCAGGTATATACTCAGTAACGGTGACAGATGGCAATGGCTGTTCAGGAGAGAATCAATTAGAAATTATCCTCGTCAGTAGTCTCTTACCGACTCTCCAAGGAGATGACATCTGCGAAGGATTCAGCACGACTCTTGAGGTCGGAACATATGATAATTATTTATGGTCAGATGGATCGACAGCTGCCACCCTAGTAGTAGACCAAGCAGGCACATATTCTGTTACTGTTACAGATGCTAATGGTTGTTCCGGGATTTCAGAGATCCAAATTGATATGTTTGACTTAATGGACCCTATAGCTGTGGATGAAAGTTACTGTATAGGTGATGAGATACCGACGCTAAGTGTTATCCATGATAATCCAGAGTATCTCATTTGGTTTGACGAAGCAGGGAACATTGTGCTAGAAGGAACTAACGAGTATCAACCTTTAGCAAGTGGCAACTACTTTGTACAATCAGAAAGTGGAGATGGCCAATGCCTATCAGAACTCATACAGGTTTCTTTGACAGAACTACCTGATCCTGCCTTAGAGATAGGACCTGCGCCACTACTGAACTGTAATGTAGAAAATATCGTATTATCAACTACCAGCTCTTCAGATGTGGTTAACCACATCTGGACTTCAGCTGATGGACAGATTATCTCTGATGACGAGACAGTCGAAATATCAGCTGCTGGGTGGTACTATGTATCAGCTATTAATAATGCTGGTTGCTCTGCGCTAGATTCAGTAGAGGTACTTCAAGATGAAAGTTATCCAACAGCAGAAATATTCATGGACGGCGATGTCATCCTTGATTGTTATTCTGATGAAGTTACACTTTACACTAGTAATCAGGAGAATGTAACTTATACTTGGACGACTAGCACAATGACTGCTAATGGCACATCTATTCAGGTAGATGAAACAGGAATGATTGTACTGACTGCAGTAAATAATGATACTGGCTGTGAAGCAATAGATAGTATCAATGTGATAGAAAATTTTGCAGCTCCTGTATTAGATACAGAAGATCCAGAGCCACTGGATTGTGATAACCAATCTGCAACATTAGAAGTTATCCTGGACCAGAGTAGTGATTATAATATCCAATGGTTCAATAACGGCATGTTGCCTATTTCTGGAGAAACTGGAATCACCTATACGACAGCTGTAGCAGGAACTTACTTCGTAGAAGTATTCAATGAACAAAATGGTTGTTCTACCATTGGCACTTTCGTTCTAGGAAGCATCACTGAATTTCCAGCTGTAGGAATACAGCCAATCCAGATGATGACATGTGGCATAGCAGAAATGCCGCTTAATGTCATATTATCTAATCCTGAGAATTATACAATAATCTGGTCGACAGCAAACGGTAATATTGTATCAGAAGATGAAGGCATAGAGATTATAATATCTGAAGCAGGAACCTATCAGGTACAAATTCTCAATCCAGAAAATAACTGTTCGAGTTTCAATGAGATAGTGGTCATTGCTGACGATGAGATTTCAGTTTCTGGTGTAGATGCATATGCTGCAGATTGTGATGATGAAAACAGTGGTAGCATCGCAATCGTCGGTGCACAAGGTGGGGAACGACCATATACTTATGTACTCGGTAGCGGTGAATCAACTACAGCAGGTGTATTTAATGATCTTGCTGCTGGTGTATACGACCTATCGATTATGGACGCTAATGGTTGTCAATTCGATACAACTGTTGTCGTAGAACAAATCGGTGCATTCGAACTATACCCGACAGAAGAAGTATTCATCAAAGAATGCCGAGATGATATGCAGATCCAAGTAGAAACTGATCTACTACCAGAAGAGATAGCTAACATAACATGGACACCAAATCTTCACTTATCATGTGTAGATTGTCTAGATCCAGTTATCTCAGCTGATTATAATATCGCTTACTATGTAGAGATAGAAGATATCTACGGTTGTGCACAAGGAACAGAAGTCTATGTAGATATTAATTTTGACGACAACATCTATATGCCGAACGTTATCAGCACACGAACACCAGGCGAAGATCTCATCTATGTTCAGGCTGGACCTAAAGTTGAGTTCGTCACACAATACTTCATCATGGATAGATGGGGTAACAAGATGTATGACATGATGGACTTCCTACCTAATGACAGCACCTACAGTTGGGACGGTTATTTCAATGGAAAGAAAGTCGAACAAGGTGTCTACGTATGGTATGTAGAATATATTATCTGTGGAAAGAAATTCAGTAAATATGGAGATGCAACAGTGCTCCACTAGAATATAAGATAGAAACCAAGTTTCTACTAAATGATCGATTTCTTAAAGGGCTTTCGATACGCTTAAGTCGGAGGCCCATTTTTCTACTTTCCTATATTGATGATTGAAAAACGGAATGTAGAATACTTCATTTGAGAAAAAATTCAGTAACAAGGAGCCAAAAGATAACTCCACTAAAAATATAAGATAGAGACCAGTTTCTATCCAATGATCGATTTCTTAAAGGGCTTTCGGTACTCTCATGTCGGGGGCCCATTTTTTCTACTTTCCTATATTGATGATTTAAAAACGGAATGTAGAATACTCAATGGTTCGGTATAAAATCGGTTGATACACATTAAGAAAAAGTAAATGCGTAAGTTGGCATAACCAACCTGTAATCAAGTTGACGCCATGATTACACAAGACGCATTTACCATAGGAAAGATGGTGATTAAATCTGTATTGTCCAAAATGACTTCACTTTCAACAAGTCAGTCAAAATTCATTGTAAGGATTCTC
>CALEAC010000259.1 GCA_937944095.1 uncultured Saprospiraceae bacterium | reverse complement strand
AAACAAAGTATACACCAATCTCAGTATTTATCAGTGAAGACTCTGAGGTATTTCAAGATATAACTTGTAAGAATTGTGATCTAGTCATTAATAACTGTGATGCTGTTACTGATGAGACCATAGCTAAGAAGAAGCATCATGTAACGATAGGTTCAGAAGATAACCAGAAAGCGACAAGCAAAATCAAATCGGAATTAGAAGACGTCACTGTCATCTCCGTAAACACTCAAAACTAAAACAATGAAAAATATTACTTTATTTATACTAGCCACCTTAGTTATTACCGAATTGAGCGCTCAGCACGAGTATGCGGATTCAGTAAAGTATCTTACCGAAGCTGAGGAATTTACAATGCAGGACAAGGAAACGAAGTTCTTATTTAAGACTTCCCCTTTGTCATATGAACGAAAGATTTCGACTGCCTATTCGATTAGTGTCCTTATAGGATCAAGTACGATGACCAATGAAATAGTAGGAGGAGATAGTTTCTTAAACGCGGATATAGGCTTAGAAGGTAGATATTACTTGGAGATGGATGACCGAGTAAAAGCTGGCCAGCAAAAAAGTAACTTATCGGGTAATTATATTTCCTTGATAGGGTTTGCGGGTTTTGGCGTTTCTTTTGACGAAGATCGAGACGCAGGGAATCGTTTGAGTACGGGTAGGTCTTCAGGCTTCAGTCTCAATCTGGGATCTCAGAACAGAATTCACGACCAATTCTATTGGGATCAAGGTTTGACGCTGGAGTTTTATGATTTTGCTGGGAATTTGGACCAAGCTGAATTTTCTGCGATATCTCTTACCCGAAAATCAAATTTTGGGCTAGCATTTGGCTCAAAGTCAAAGGCCGATACAGATGCTGCTAAGTTGCCTACTGTCAAAGTCCATGTGAATAGATTCTTCTCACTCCGGGTAGATAGAAATAGCAATTTCTCTATTACAAGATTTGTAAACTTCAATAATCAGGAAGATCACTGGAAGATGAATTTCAGGCCGAGGATTAATTCTGAACTAAGAATAGGTAAATCACCATTTACAGTATACCAAGAATTTAGATCTTTGCTCAGATTTTCTGATATAGAAAATGGGGTGAAGGGCAAGCTAAGTGCTGAAAGAATCTTGTACAGTTATAGAGTAGGTGGTAGGTTCTTTTATAAAATGAAGAATAAGGTATTGAGAGGTAAGAGCGGTTATGATTTCTCGGGACCCTATTTCTCTACTTCTTTCCAGCATTCTAATACAGCTGTTTCTGGACATAACTTAGGTCATGTACTAGGCGGATGGGGTTATCAGTTGGAAGTGGGCTCGAATATGTATTTGGATCTAGGTATCAAAATACCCGTAAAAATCTATGGCGACCCGGTACCTACGACGAATACTGGAATATACAATTTGTCTAATTCAGTGCTCGAATTTAAGATAGGACATAGACTGTTTGGGTAGAGCAGATAAATAATGCTTGGCATCTAATCTAAATACAACCGCCCATAAGTATATCTAGATATAACAATGGTTATAATCGCTACAATCGAGAAAGCATAACCACCATCCTGAGCGAACCAGTGAGCAACGAAGGCAAGGACAGCGTCTATAAAGAAGCCTGCGTATGCCCACTCGGTCAGGAGTTTAGATTTTTTGCTTAGGACAGCAATGATGCCTAGGACCTTAAGAATAGCTAGTGGAATAACAAGATAACTGGGATAATTTAACATATCGAAGAACCCTCTGACCATCTCGGTATTTCTGAAATACATCTGAGCCGAAAAGGTAAAGACCAGACACATGATGATTGTAGAGATCCAGTAGATGACTTTAATGGGGTTCATATTTATAGTTTAATTGGGCTGTGGAATGTCAGTAAGTATAAGATTAAGCAATGAATATATATTACCTTTGTTGGAAATGATAACCATGACACTACTATTTCTTATAGGAATGCCAGGAGGTCCGGAATTGATCCTGATAGCCTTTGTGGTATTGTTATTATTTGGTGGCAAGAAGCTACCAGAGTTGATGAAAGGACTCGGTAAGGGTATCAGAGAATTCAATAATGCTAAGGCCAACATCGAAACTGAAGTCAAAGAAAGCATGAGAGACCTCGATAAGCCCAAAGCTCAGCCAGAGAACAAATCCACATGGATCGAGAAGAACGAAGGCTAAAAAGAGCTTATTCTTTGAGTGTCTTGGCGGCATCTGCTATTGCCGCATAAGTTTCTTCGCCATAGGCTCTGATAAGGGCCTCCTTGAGAAAGACATATATTTCAGTCTTTTCTTTTTCACCTTTGTCACAGGCAGGAGAACAGATATCCCATTTGTCATAATTAAGCGCATGGAACCCTGTCGTCTTATTCCGACTCACTCTTATGGGGTATAGATGACAGCTAATTGGCTTTTTGAACTCGATTTCTCCTTCATAATGCGCCCGCTCTATACCACAAAAGGTAATCCCTAACTCATCACGACCCATAAAGACACAGGCACCATCCTCCATGAGTTCCGTCTCATAGTTGCTATTATCCTCATTATTAGTGTAGAAGCCTTTGTCTCTAATCTTAGCTTGTGATGCTTCAGGTATATACGGGAGGATTTTCTCCAATAGATCATTAATCAATAAGACTTCATCATTTAGGAGTGGCGCACCATAATCGCCTTCTATACAGCAATCGCCTTTACAGGTAGATAGGTCACAAACAAAACGTTTCTGTAAGATGTCTTCTGATACTAATATATCCTCGATTATGATCATAACTATGATTGATTATGTCACGAAGATACCAAGGACTTGTTTAATGCATAATTGTACCGTTTATCTAGTGATATAGGGGTTTATTGTTCATAAAAGTTGTAATTTTCGAGCGTCAAATTCCTATTTGACCTATTTTATAGAACTTGCTCAATTCACTCCATTCATGAAGAACTTCATATTTCTACTTTGCATAGCTTTTAGTGGTGTAATGTTTGGCCAAAATACAGGGTTCCAGCCCGATCAAATGATTAAGAAAGTCGCAGCGCTCTATAGCATGGATGCAGCTCAGCTTAGTCAGTATAAAACGATTTACGCTGAGAAAACAGCAGCCATACAAGCCCTGTCAAGCAGACAACTATCTGGCACTCAATTACAGCAAGCTTGGGCAGAACTAGAAGGTAACTATGATCAGTCTATGACGCTGTTACTAGATGAGAGACAAATGAAGACTTATGCTATCCAGAAGATTATGTTGGATAAGGCAAGAGGAAAAACAACCACTGCAGGCGAAGTCATGACCCTGAAATCAGAGAGTGGACCTAAGTAATAAACAATTATCCTTAGAAATAATAAATGGACAAACTGAAAGAGAAGTTTCGCGTAAAGTCTGCGAAGCTAAAGCAAGAAGTAAGAGAATTAAGAAAGACACACGGGACAGCAGTCGTAGCTGATGTCAATATCGCCCAAATCATAGGCGGTATGAGAGGTATCAAGAGTATGCTATGGGAAACCTCAGAACTTGATGCCAATAAAGGAATCACCTTCCGTGGACATTCCATACCCCAAATCAAGGAGATTCTTCCGAGAACCAAAGGCGGTAAAGAGCCTCTTCCAGAAGGTCTATTCTGGCTGATGCTCGTTGATGAAGTACCAACCCAAGCCGAAGTCAACTGGCTCAGTAAAGAATGGTATAAGAGATCTAAGTTGCCTCAGATTGCGCTGAATGCCATCGCAGCCTTACCAGTAAAGACCCATCCGATGACCCAATTCATTATTGGGATCAATAGTATGCAGTCGACCAGCGTATTCGCTGATCGATACAGCAAGGGCATGAGTAAGAACGATTACTGGGATGCGACCTATGAAGATTCTATGAATCTAATCGCTAGACTTCCCAGGTTAGCAGCATATATATATAGAAGAGTATACTGTCAGGGTGTCCATATTGCACCGAATCCTAAGCTAGATTGGGCAGGTAACTTTGCGCATATGCTAGGTGTCAATGATCACGAGGACTTCAAGAGCCTAATGAGACTGTATCTAACCATCCATGCTGACCATGAAGGAGGTAATGCCTCTGCTCATACAGCACATTTAGTTAACTCTACCTTAGCAGATGTCTATCTGTCGTATGGTTCTGCGATGTCTTCACTTGCTGGCCCACTACACGGCCTTGCTAATCAAGAAGTGATCAAGTGGATATTCGACATGACCAAGAAACTGAAGACGACGAAGCCTACAGATGCTCAAGTCAAGAAATACGTCAACGATACACTCAAAGCAGGAAAAGTCATACCTGGATATGGTCACGCAGTCCTCAGAGAACCAGATCCACGATTCACGGCTCAGCGAGTTTTTGCTGAGGAATACATCCAGAATGATGATTATGTCAAGATCGTATGGCAGCTATTCAGAGTCGTACCAGATATACTAGGAGCGCTCGGTAAGGTTAAGAATCCTTGGCCTAATGTCGATGCACACTCAGGTGCGATTCTAGTTCATTACGGGCTGAAAGACTATACTTATTATACAGTTCTATTCGGTGTGTCGAGAGCACTTGGGGTATTAGCAGCTTCTTGCTGGTCGAGAGCCTTAGGCTTACCTCTCGAAAGACCTAAATCAGTCAATTCGGAATGGCTGAAAACTCAAGTAAAAAACAAGAAAGCAAAATAGATGGCTGTAAAAGAAGGACTTAAATATTCTGCAGAGCACGAATGGATAAGAATAGAAGGTGACTTCGGTTATATAGGAATTACAGATTTTGCGCAAGCA
>CALEAC010000258.1 GCA_937944095.1 uncultured Saprospiraceae bacterium | reverse complement strand
TTTTGCCAGTAAACAAACCCCTCCGATACAATTACTTGGAATCCATGGTCATACCCTATTACACTTACCTGAGCATATGGTCAGTTGGCAATTAGCCAATGGCGGCCTCTTAGCAGAGCGAACTAGCCTCCCTGTCGTCACTGATTTCAGAAATCAAGATATTGCTCTAGGTGGTGTAGGAACACCCATGGCCACTCTGGCAGACAGAGACTTATTTCCTGGCTATGATCACTATCTCAATCTGGGTGGCATAGCTAATATTAGCTCCAGAATTGGCAATGGTTGGTCTGCCTTTGACATCTGTCCGTGTAATCAATGGCTTAATCATGCAGCTGCTTTATTAGGGTTTTCATACGATAAAGGTGGCCAAGCAGCCGCAAAAGGGCAACCAATACCTCTACTCTACCAAAGCTTACTAGAAGAAGGCTACTGGAATCAAGCACCACCTAAGTCAATAGATAATGCTTGGGTCGCGGCGCTTATTACTAAGCATTTCCAACTGTATAACTCACAACCGCAGGACCTACTCGCCACTCTAGTATCGACAATTTCTAAACTCATATCAGAGCAAATTATGGAGCCTTATGGAAAAGTTCTCTGTACGGGAGGAGGATCCAAAAACAATTTCCTTATCGATACGCTAAAACAAAAATTGGCTTCTAAGCGCATAGAGCTAATAATACCTCAAGCAGAAATAGTAGACTACAAGGAGTCTATTCTAATTGCGTATGCTGCGTATCTGAGATGGGGAGGCAAAGCCAATTTTCTGTCAGAAGTCACGGGAGCTCATGCCGATGCCATCGGTGGTGCCGTATATCTGCCTGCTAGATAACAGCAAGCTATTCCCTTTTTAGCGACATTTCCACATGGTATAAAAGCAGAGTATCCTTATATATAGCTACATTTATGTCTATAACAGACAGTATACTATGCTCCTACGAACCATATTTTTTATCTGCATATTAGCTTCAGCTTGTAAAAGCAGCCAAAATTCAATTAACTCAACTGACTCGTCGATGACCAGTACCGAAGTAGGTATAGAGAAAGAAGCTGAAATGGCTGCTCGCGTCCTTGTGACCCTACAACCCGATTATACCGCAGAAGAAATAGAGCAGGAATACCTCCAATACAAACTAACCAGCAAGGGCCTCGCAAGTCGATCTCACAACATTTACTTGTTCCAATTCGACCCATCGACAATCAATAAAATAGAATTACTAGCTCTGCTCAATAAAAATGAGAATATCATCGAGGCTAAAGCATTGAGTAATTCCAAAAATACACTGCAACCCGATTCTGGGAAGAAAAGAGCAACCGTCAAACTGCCTACTCGATAAACTAAAATAACACGCTAACTATGGGTATCAAATCAATCTATTCTCTGTTCATATTTACTCTGGTACCTATTATTATAGGTGCACAAAGCACTGAGAAACTGCCAACTCTTGTAGAACATACGACAGCTCATAAAGTCGCTAAAGTCAACATACGTGAAGCGATCAAAGAAACGAAGACCTATGATGAGAAAAAGCTAAAAGCGTCGATTGCCCGATCCAAAAAACCTAAAAATTTCCCAGGTCGTTTCCCAAGACAGATTATACGCCCTGAATTAGAACACTTAGGTACTGACAAGCTCAGACAAAATGACCTGTCTGCTTCTAAGAAGCCACCAATTAAATTTATCGTTAATCGTGATGGCTTAGATACGAATAGCTCTCCAGGTGACCCGAGTGGAGATATCGGTCTCGATCATTATATGCAGGCAGTCAATGCCACTCAAATAGGCGTGTTTACAAAAGAAGGTGACTTGGTCCAAGAATATAGATCCAGTGCCTTATGGTCGGCAATAGGTATTCCACCAGGCGGAGACCCAATCATTGTCTACGACCAAGAATACGACAAGTGGATAATCACAGAATTTCCTAGTCCATTTTTTTCAGATGCCAACCAACTACTTGTTGCTGTTTCGGAAACGAGTGACCCCCTGGGTGAGTATAGTTTATATAACTTCCAAACACCTAGTTTTCCTGACTATCCTAAATACTCACTCTGGTCAGAAACCATCATCGTCACCACTAATGAGCAAGGACCAGGCAGACTATATGCCTACATGATTAATAGAGCAGATCTAATAACTGCGCAGGACGAGGTTCGTATACAAAGACATAGCGTAGAAGGTGCCCCCGGTGCCGAACAAGGATTTATTGTTGCCATGCCTGTCAATTGGCTTGGTAAAACAGCCCCCTCTGATGAGCGACCAATGATTGTTTCCCTCAGTGATGCGTCATGGAGCAATAGTCAATCTCAAGATGAAATCAACTTATATAGCTTCGATGTCAATTGGAATAATCCAGACAGCACTGAATCAGAAAAACGTCGGATACCAGTATCTAACTACGATAGCCATCCCTGTTCCGAATCGGGGTTCCTATTCCAGTGTATACCGCAGAGAGGCGGCGATGGCCTAGATGGGTTACCCGAGATTATTAATTTCCAACCAAACTATAGAAACTTTGGGTCTTACGAGGCAATGGTATTCAGCTTCATCACTGATGTTACTGATGGTGAGGACCTAGCGGGTATCAGATGGATAGAACTCCGTCGTACGGCTAACACGGAATGGGAATTATACCAAGAAGGCACCTATGCTCCGGAAGATGGTCTCAATCGATTCATGTGTAACGTTGCGCTGGATGGCGATGGCAATATTGCTCTGGCCTACAGTACTTCGAGTGATAGTACTTACGCCGACTTAAGAGTAACTGGAAGGCATAATTCTGATGAACTAGGTCTCATGACCTTTCCAGAAACAAGAATAATAGAGGGTAATAATCCGATTAATTCAGGTAGTCGATTCGGAGACTATTCACATCTGACCGTGGACCCAGTCGATGAACTGACTTTTTGGTTTACCTCAGAATATGCTAATAATAACTTTAGATCTACATCTAGAATTGCCTCATTCCAGTTAGCAAAAAGAGATTATGATCTTGCAGCAAGACAA
>CALEAC010000257.1 GCA_937944095.1 uncultured Saprospiraceae bacterium | reverse complement strand
GAAGCAGATTGCTAGAGCAATAATATATCCTAGCATTTTAAGTGATTCGACTATGCTCATACTAACAGCGGTTGAGATTAAATCTAAAGAATATCTTCATTTTCTATATCTATTCTTTTAACTCTGACTATCTCTATCTTGGTTTCGTCTACTTCTTCTATTTTGAAACAGAAATCACCAATTGTAACTTGTTCTCCCAGTTGAGGGATGTCTTCTGAGGTCATAACTATATATCCGCTAAGGGTCTGATAGTCACCCTCAGGGAGTCCTAGTTCTGGGAATTTTTCGTTGATATGATCTACTTCTAATCGGCCTGAAAAAAGGTATTCGTCTTCGGTGATCTGATGCATAACATGATCTTCTACATCATGTTCATCCTCGATCTCACCGAAGATCTCTTCTAAGATGTCCTCTAGAGTAATAACGCCTGCAGTGCCACCGAATTCGTCTACTACACAAGCGATCGTAGAGCCGTCTTTGATAAACTGAGACATCAGAACTTTGAGGTTCATCACTTCAGGTACATAGAGAATGTCAAACAGAATTTTCTTTAATGACTTAGGGTCATCCAGTAATTGCTGATGATGGATATAACCCTCTATATTATCCACATCACCGTTAGTGACAACGATTCTGGAAAGTTTCGTTTTGCGGAAGATCTCAATGAGTTCGTCAATAGAGGCATCGATATCAATAGAAACGATTTCGGTACGCGGGACCATACAATGGGATACTTTATTATCGCCTAGAGTAAGGGCATTAGTCAGTATATCTTTATCTATATCATCTTGGTCATCACTAAGACTATCAGCTATGTAATGTTCTAGATCCACTCTGTTGAGCGCATCATCTGAGCTGTCTATAGGCTCCTTAACGAAGCGGCTCAATAGAAAGTTAGATAAGCCAGTCATTACCGAGGTCGGTACAGCAAGGACGAACCTGAAAAAAGCTAGTGGAAATGCTAAAGCATATAGCATTTTTGTCGAATACATAGTGAATAGAGTCTTAGGCAGAAATTCACCGAATATGAGTACGACGACAGTTATTATCAAGGTGTATACTAGTAAGGAAACTGGTCCATCACCTAACATTGGCTGAAAATATGGCGTCAGCAACATGGTCATGAAGTAGGTAAAAGCAACAAGAGCTATGTTATTACCCACTAACATGGTCCCTAGAAAGGACTTAGGTTTTTCATAAAACCTTGAAATAATCTGACCACGCCTAGAGTTTTGCTCTTTTTTGACAGCTAAGCCAAGCTTATTAGCAGAGACAAAAGCTATTTCTGACCCTGAAAAGAAGGCAGAAAGTAAGAGAAATATGAGAATTAGGATTATTAAATACATAGGCTACTTCTGTCCCAAAGATAGAGAATATTGAATTTGGATAGAGGTAGAATAGTTGACAACTATCTTTGATGTAAATTGTTAATCGTGATAGTGAAGAAAGATATAAGGTTATTGGACAGAAAGGAGCTAGATCTGATCGTCAGTCAGAACGGTTGGAAGCGGTTCCGTGCTGACCAGCTCTGGCAATGGCTGTGGAAGAAGAATAAGCGGGAGTTTGCCGAGATGAAGAACCTGCCAGGGGACATGATCGACTACCTGAGCGCTCACTATGACTTAGTGCCCCTGAAGGTGGATCGGCAGCAAATAAGCAATGATGGGACGATTAAGAACCGTATCTATCTCTCAGATGGTAACCTTATAGAAACAGTATTAATCCCTGTTCCTAACGACAAAAGGCAAACAGTATGCGTTTCCTCACAAGTGGGTTGTAGTCTATCATGTAGTTTTTGTGCGACAGGAAAAATGAAGCGAATCAGAAATCTGGAGGCGCATGAGATCTATGACCAGGTTGTTTTGGCTAATAATCAGGCCCAGACACACTATGACCAAGTATTAACCAATATTGTATATATGGGCATGGGGGAACCCTTGCTGAACTATAAGAATGTCCTCAAGAGTATCGACTTAATCACTTCTCCAGAAGGCTTAGGGATGTCTCCACGGCGAATTACAGTGAGTACAGTAGGACTAGAGAAAATGATTCGGAAATTGGCTGATGATGAGGTCAAATTCAATCTAGCCATATCTCTACATGCTGCTAATGATGAGAAAAGAAGCAGTATCATGCCCATTAATGATCAGAATAACCTAGCGAGCTTAATGTCAGCCTTGGATTATTTCTATTCATTGACTAAGAATCGTATTAGCTATGAATACATTGCCTTGAGGGACTTTAATGATGGCTTAGAAGATGCCAAGGAATTGCTCTCCCATTGCAAACGCTTTCCTGTCAAGGTCAATATTATAGAATATAATACGATTACTGGCGTGGATTTTGAGAAAGCTAATGAGAACAAGGTCGATGCTTTCGCTGAATTTCTGACCAAAAACGGTGTCATGGCGACAGTTAGACGAAGTAGAGGTAAAGATATTGATGCAGCCTGTGGACAATTAGCAAATAAAGAGTAGAGGTATTCTTATCTCTAGTCGCCTTATATATATATTTGGAATCCAAACTACTTGAAAATGATAAAGGGTATCTCAATCGCATTGGCGAGTTTTCTTTTGTTTAGTGTGTCAGACTTGTTTTCTCAGTCCACCCTAAATGGCAACAAAGTCATATCTAAACAGAAATATGAGGTCCTAGATGAGATTTTCGATGCCTATACTATCTATGACATCCCAGTCACTAAGGCTGATATCTCTATAACCGCGAAGACCCCTTCATTGATTATAGACCTAGGGGACCAGGTTTTTGATTTGAATCTGCACACTGATAATTTGAGTATTTCTTATAACGCCAAGAAATTGCCTTTGCTCTTGGGAGGTGCATATAGATCAGGTGGTTCTGTTAGTTTAACTATAAACGATAATTTTATTTACGGCTTTATGAAACTTGGCAAAAGCCATAAGTTCATCGAGCCCTTATGGTACTTCGAGAAAGGTGCAGCTAAGAGTTTGTATATCGTCTACGATGCTAGAGATGTCAAAGAAGATAAAGAACATGTCTGTGGTGTTACTGAAACAGCAAAGAGAGAAAAAAACTACAAACCTCAGAAAGCCATAACTGCTTGCAAAATCATAGACCTTGGTATAGCGAATACCTTTGATATGGTCACTAGTTATGGTAACAGCACGAATGTTCAGGACCATAATTTAGCTGTTCTGAATAATGTCCAGACTAACTATAGATCTGAGTTCTCTATGAACTTAGAGTTCAATGTCGTATCCCACTATGTGCCTACAGCGAGTAGTAATGACCCACTTAATCCTGTGACTGCAACAACAGATGCGGGCACCTTATTATCCAACTTTAGAAGCTGGGCAGAAGACCCAGGAAGTTGTTCGGGTTGCTTTGGAATATGTGGTGGTGGTAATTGCGGTGGTGCTAACGGTGGCTTCGGTGTAGATTACACGATGGCCAGTTTGTGGACTGATCGAAATATTCAGTTTAATGGCAATGCGGGTGTCGTAGGGCTAGCTTATACGCCGGGATGGCATCATCTTCTAGAGGATTATACGACTAGTGCGGCCAATCTAAATGCGATGGTGACACACGAAAAAGGACATAACTTCAGTGCGAATCATGATGCTTCTGGTTCTAATTTTATCATGGCGCCCTCGGTGACCTTGACCCCTAACTGGTCAGCATCATCTAAGACCTCTATTAATAATCGAATCAATGCTCAGGGTTATCTTGTCGATTGTTCCACACTAGGGGCACCGGTAGCTGACTTCTTTCAGAGTGCAAAAGCAATTTGTACTGGTAGTACAGTAGAATATGAAGAGCAATCTCAATATGGTGCAACTAGAGATTGGGAGTTTGCAGGCGGTACCCCAGCTACATCAGTTGAGGAAAAAGAAACGGTAACTTATAGTACAGCAGGTCTCTATGCTGTAAAACTGACAGCCGCTAATTCCGCTGGCAGTGATATCAAGTTTAATTATGTCGACGTAGAAGCAGCACCTCCTACGCCC
>CALEAC010000256.1 GCA_937944095.1 uncultured Saprospiraceae bacterium | reverse complement strand
CCAGAAAAGAGTCGAACTTTCACGCCCATAAGGACACATGGCCCTCAACCATGCCTGTCTACCAATTCCAGCACTGGGGCTGCACAAGTCGTAAAGTTCGCAAATCTACATTCATATCCAAATAGATAAATTCGAACTGATTGAAATTGAGTACTTAAAAGGCTCTAAGTGACAAAGAAAATTTCATTGGTGAGGTGACATTAGCGACATCATTCGTCCTAAGTATGACTTTAACACCCTTAATAGGGAGCTGGGACACGGTTAATTCCGTATTCCAGCTTTTTTTTACGCCTGAAGACCACTGTTCTTAAGGAATTTGTACTCCTTAGCAGACATATAGAATATAAAGACCCCAATCAATGCGAGACTGGGAATAACCTGCCAGACACCTAATATTATAAAAACCGTTGCTATAATTCGACCAACTATCATAGCCCAATAGGTCGCTGTTAGTCGGGACCACTTGAGTGCGAGTAGTGCCCTGAGAATACGCCCACCATCCATAGGAAAAGCAGGAATAAGATTGAATAAGAACAATACAAGATTAAGGATGAGAAGCAGATGGAAGAAGCCGACAGGGCTCATAAGTATACTTAGATCATCCGTTACTGGAAAATCGATACCATTAGCAAATAGGTAAAGACTTGCAATTAATAACAACGCGATAGCCAGATTAACCAATGGACCAGCAATGGAAACCAATAATTCCCGACTCGGTCTGTGAGGTAATCTCTCCATACGAGCTATACCACCTATAGGTGACAGTATAATATCGTGTGTGACGATACCAAATTTCCGAGCCATCAGAGCGTGGCCATATTCATGTAGTGTCACACAGAAGAATAAGCAAAATATATAGAGCGAAAAAACTAGAGTTTCGGTGATATCTAAGCCATCTATTACAGCAATAGCAGAGATAAAAATCAAAACAAAGGCGAAGCTCCAGTGCAGCCGCACTGGTATCCCAAAATAACTACCAATACCAATCATTCTAGTCATGCTGTTGTACTCAGGTCGTAGGTCTTATAATTCTTAATCAAAAGTGCAACGGCGATAATTAATACGATAGAAACTACCAGGTATGCATAAGTCACATTGTTATCCAACTGGAAAAATGGTAATGAAAACAAAGACAATAATAGGATTCTAAAAATAATATTACTCATAAAGAAGATACTGCCTGCTCGTCCGAAAAACTGATTAGGTACATTCCTAAATAAATAGGTAACACGAGCGATTCGGGTCCCCGCATTAGTAATACCTAAAAGGAATAACATGATAAAAAACAAAGTCGTCGATTTCGTAGCATACTGCGTAAAGAAGATTGCTGCAGTACCTATCGTTAGTATAATTGTGATTAACGGAATAGAGACCCTGCTGAACAGATACTTCAAACCTATCCCTGTGCATATGGCGCCTAAGGAGTAAGCCATCTTAGAGTTAGCATAGACATCGCCAGATTCTTGTAGGTGGTTACTGACATACGAAACCCCTAGATAAAAAGCCTCCATGAGCATCGCCAGAAAAACAATATATGATAGGACACCGTAACTCAAGACATTCTTATGAGCCATCAGGTAAGTCCAACCGAGCTGAATTCTCGTTATCATAGAACCAGTCTCAACTTTCCTTTGCTGGAGTGGCACATAACTTATCATCGCAATAATGAGAAAGGCCGCAAAGTAAGTGCAAGCGTCTACTAGAAATATTTCATGAATAGCCCAAGGACTGATATGAGTCCCTAACGACAGCGTCTCTCCAAAAATCTGGAACCCACCATCTGTCGTGCCTACTAATAATAAAGTGGAAACAGCCCCCGCTGTGATTGTTGTGATCTGTCCTATAATCTCCATATAGGAGGTAATCCGGGAATAATACTTACTCTCTGTTATTTCTTGCACAAAGGCGTACACATTCGGATAATGGATATTATAATTCAGAAAGGTAAAAACAAAGACCAGTGCTATCAATGGGGTCGCTAAGCCGCCCTGGCTGAAACCTATTGCTGTGATAGCGGCAAGCATAAGACCACCGACAGCTGTTACTGCTAAGAACACATGCTTGCGGTCATAGCGGTCGATCAGTGTCCCACTATAAGGCACCCAAAACAAAGAGATGACATTAGTAAAAAGATAGACAAGAACGAAGTATCCGAGCAGTTCCTGCTGAGCAAAGTACCAGGGAATCGCAATCATACTGATACCCTGGGCTATTCCAGAGATCGCGTTGGCAATAAAGAGTAAGATTATAGCTTTAGTATTGCCCAATTAGTTAGGGCTAGGCTTAGAGAAAAAATGTAGAATTTCCATCTTGGTTACAAAGTATACATACTTACCGAAATACTTTCTGTCCAGTTTTTTGAGGAATCGATCTAGTGCTTCTAAGCCATATTGATCAAAAATAATTTCAGAAGCAAAAATGAATTGTACTGCATAGGTATTGCCTTCCTTATCGGAGTCCGTTTTCACCTCATTAATCTGAGTGGAAACAATAATCTGACCATCTGTCACTGCAGTGAGATAGTCATTTTTCATATCTTCTAACCAGCCTTCATTGATCTCATCTGAGATCCCAAAAGTTATGTTGTATAATAGTGGATTACTAATCTGAATGTTTTTAGATATCATCACCTCTTAGGCTCCTAAATTGTTTACGTGCATCTATTGCAAAGGTACTATTAGAGAAGTCTACAAATAGTTTTTCATATAACACCATCGCTTTAGCCTGATCACCTAGTTCATTTTCATGGAGCATGGCAGATCGATAGAGTGCATTATCAGCTCTGATTTCTTCTGGGTAAGTTTCATATACTTGCTGAAACAACTCATTGGCTCGTAGAAAGTCTTTTTTCTTATAATATAACTCAGCTTGCTGGTATAATATATCGTCTAGCAGGGCGTGATCAGGAAAGGCCTTATTAATCTCATCAAGTTTGCTAAAGGCCTCATCATATTTGTTCTGTACTGTCAGCAGTTCGGCATCAGCGAACATCTTAAGTGGTACATCGGTCGTATCTAAGCCCATATTATCCATAATGAATACAGACATATCGATTGCATCATTAGATATCAATCGAGAAGTCGCAGATTCTAGTATATCAAACTGTTCTTGTGCCCAACCGAATTCGCCGGCGTAATAGGCAAGCATTGCATTTTTGAACCGAGAGACCTCTCCTAGATGTTCTTCTTTGAAGTCTTTTTCGACTTGAGAATAGAGTAAGGTGGCGTCCCATATCTCACCACCCATCAGGTAGTAATCTGCTAGGGCGATTTTACTATTCGCCTTGACATATTTATTGATACTGCCTAGTTCTACCAGGTTCTCTAACACGACGATAGCTGCAGGAAGGTCGTTTTTATATAAAGCAAGAAAATCAGCATACTCTTTGACCAAATAGTCTGACCGACTATTGATGCCCATTTCCTCTATGAAGGCAGCATAGTCCTGACTCAAGCTGTCGAGCCCGGACGAATTGTCCTGACTACCAGCAAGGATCTGCTTACGCTTCGTCTTGAATAGAGCTGCATGTGCCGTTACATAATGAGGGCTTTCTTTGCCTTTCTTTTCTATAACATAATTGTAGCCTCGAATCGCTGTATTGTAATCGGTAGAGTTGAGCGCAATATTAGCTAGTCGGAGTACTCTAGTCCCATCTTCATCTAATCTTCTATCTAGTGCTCGTGCTTGGCGTAAGGCACTTGGATAATCCTCCTGTCTGATAAATACCCACTCTAGCAATTCTGGATAGACTTGATTTTCTGGGTCTTCCTGAATCTTAGCATAGAGTTGCTCTTTCAGCATAACGACTTGTTCGTCAGTCGTTAGACTGGTCTGGAACTTGGTCTTATATGTTTCCACATTCTGTCCATAGGCAACCGCAGCTTTGATGTAATACTCAATCAGCTTGCCTGTATCCCCTTTTTTTCGGTATAGTTCAGCGAGATTATTAATGAATAGTTTATCACTGCCTAATAATTGTTCCCCTTTCGTATAAGTCTCTATTGCAAGTTCATACTTGGTGAGTCTGGTGAACGAATTTCCTAGGTTATTGATAATACTCCCATTGGCTGGCAGTTCAGCTATAGCTTGGCGATACTTTTTTTCTGCCTCGTCTGGCTTGAGCTGTCTTTCTAGAAGATTACCATAAGTCACATATAGTTGAATGTTATCTGGCTTTCGCTTGAGTTCGGACTGAATCGCTCTTTCTGCCATTTCATGGTCATCCTCAGCGATGAGTGCTTTGATATACTGATCAAAATAATAGGTGCTGTTAGGTTGCTTATCGTACAGCTTCTTGTAGACAGTAGCTGCTTTAGCGTATTCTCCAGAATTGTAATACTGGGCTGCCAGACGCGAATCCTGACCCTGCAACGCATACGAAGAAATAAATAAGACACAAAGGATGAAAACAATTCTCATTTGCTACCAGATTTCGGCCAGTTACAAGGACTGGACTCTATAATAAACGTAGGATAAAGTTAAATGATTTCGAGGTGCCAAACTTTTACTAAGGTCTAAAAAAAGGAAAAGGCCACAACCCAAGGGGTCATGGCCGTTCAGATTATTTTAAAAGCTAGTAAATCTTTATCGGTAACACAAATATAATTGTCCACTTAAGAATTTCCCTAATATTAACTAGGTAAAATTTATATGAGTAATTTATTCAATGGATGATCTAATTATCAGCCTTGACGGACTCTCTATACTTGTTATTGATATTGACAAATTTGGTCTTGAATTCCTGAATTTGGCCCATTAGGTTAGACTTCAATAGTTCATCACCTTTTCGGAGTGCTTCCAATTCTTTATATCTAGCAGAAATTGACTCAGATTCTATCTTCATTTGAGCCAATTCATGGTGTGTATCGTAGTGCTTCTTCTCCCAATAAGCGATATCAGCTTCGAATTTTTTATTCTTCGTCTTGAGCATTCTTAGTTCTCGTTCCATTACCCGAATCTGGTTGATTGCTTCTGCCTGTTTTTCGTATTTGGCCTTGTAATCATTAGAAACGATGGTGGTTTTCTCTAATCTATCTTGAGTAGATTTCAATTCTCTTTCCATCTTCATCTTTGCACTCCTCCAGTCCTTGCCGACTGCTAGATCATTTTTATACTTTTCCTTTAGTCTTTCGTGTTCAGTTTGCAGCTTTTCTAAGGTATTTTCCAGCGCTACTTTATCTTTCTGGACCTTAGAAAATTGTTCATTCAGACTATATATCTGCTGCTCTAGCTGCGCTTTCATATCCTTATGCTGAGTTGCATCCCGTTGATGTTCTTGGGTCAGCGCGTGGTATTCGTGCTTCCAAGACTCGGATTTAGCTCTAAACTGATCTGTAGTCTTTTCTTCTTTTTTCAGCTTTTTCTCGATATCTCTTATAGATTTTTCCAGTTCATCGTGTTTTTGCTTCCATCCTGTGGATTTACCACTAATCAGACGGTTGACTAACCAGCCGCATCCAAAAAGAACCAAACCGCCTATGATAAGGGCTAAATAAGAAAATGTGTACATGGGTAATTCAGGTTTATAAAAATTAGTCTCATATATCTAGGGAGAATCTCTATCCGCCTATTATGACTCGACGAAGGGACAAAGTAACACTGAATTAGGACACAAAATCAAGCTGTGTCATCACTTTGTCGTTATGCAAATAAGAAATTAGCCTAATTTGAATTTGACTGGTAGGGTAAAACGAACTTTGACAGGGCGACCTCGGTGCTTTCCTGAGGTCCACTTTTCTTCGAGACCATTCATCGAATTCACGACTCTGAGTGCTTCGGCACCGCAACCACCTCCTGGGTCTCTAACTATTTCAGCCTTTATGATCGAACCATCTGTATCTACTATAAACTGAATGACAGCCAGGCCTTCTATACCATTTTCTCGAGCTATAGCTGGATACTTTACCTCACGAGACATAAATCTCTGTAAGAGGTCTATAGCGCACTGCTCTCGCTCTTTCTTCGTTAGGGCCTCATCGTCTTCGCAACCAGGAAAACGTGGCATCTGCTCAGTTATCAGAAAAGGCAGGTCATCTGTCTCGGGGATGACTGGCGCGACCACTTTAGCTGGTTCTATTATTGATAGTGGGACGACAACAGGATCATCTGCATCGTCAGAGGTTGGCTGGGTAATCGTAGGTTTGGGTTCTATCACCTCATCACTAGCAATGATCTCTTTGATATTCAATATAGGCTTAGTTAGCTTAAGCTGTTTAACCTTAGGTACTGGTCTATCTGGTAGTAAGATGGTCCGAGGGATATGCATGAT
>CALEAC010000255.1 GCA_937944095.1 uncultured Saprospiraceae bacterium | reverse complement strand
GTATGGGTTCAGGTCCAGTCGTTTTGACTGCAACAGCACCCCTGCCAGATGCTGGTATTCCGCCGTCAGTAACTGTGTGTAACGAAAGTGGTGGTTCTAATCCGACGACTGTCGACCTAGGATTGCTTCAGATGAATGGCGTAACAGGTACTTGGACTAGTGATGGTGGATCAGCAGTTTCAGGATTAGTTGATTTTGATGGTGAGACACCAGGGACGATAGTTTATACCTTTAATCCATCGCCTAATCCACCATGTATCAATGCACCGTATTCGATGAATATTGTGATCGAGGATTGTGCCTGCCCTAGTGTGGCTGTTGGATCGATAGATGATTACTGTGCAAATCAACCAAATACAATTGACCTCGGTCCTGTTACAATTACCACTGAAGCTGGTTCATGGGCTTTCGTAGGTGGTAATAGTCTACCAATTAGTAACAACAGTTTTGTAATAGATGGTAGTACTGCAGCAGGAACTTATAGCCTAGTTTATACCTTGACAGACCCTGTAGATGATCAGTGCGAACAAGCGTCAGTGCCAGTAAACTTTGAGGTGTTCCCACTATTAACAGCGACTGTGGTCAATGGTAGTGCCTGTGACACTGATATTACCGGAGATCCGACCTTTGTAGATCTCGATGATCTTGTAACGGGTGGTAATACTAGTGGATCATGGAGTAGCACTGACCCAAGCGTAACGATTGACATAGGAACTAATGTTGTCGATTTCATAGGCCTTCCTACTGGTAGTTACACTTTCAATTATGAACTATTCGATCCGTTATCGAACTGTCCGCCTAACGATTATGATATAGCTATAACAGTTAGAGATTGTAATTGCCCGACTCTAGAATTCACAGCGCCATTCCCAAATCTGTGTAACTCAGAAGGAGAAATAGACTTAAATGACTACTTAGATTCTGACGATCAAGGGACATGGACAGTGGACCCAGATGTCGGTCAGATTACCTTTGATAAATTCGAAAGCGATGGTATAGCTGCAGGTACATATACAGTCACCTTTACAGTTGATGTTCCAGTTGCTGGTTGTGATTCTGAGATTTTTGCGACAATTGAAGTCATCGAAACACCACTCGCGATTCTGGATCCTTCTGAAGTCGATGTGTGTAATGGTATCCTGGATGTGCAGACTGATCCTTTTGAGATAGACCTAACCTCTTTCATCTCTGGAGATTCTGGCGAATGGACACCAGGAGCTGATTTCATAGCTGCTGGAGGATCGATAGCAGATTTGACTGCCGTTAATTTCCTAGACATAGAAGAAGGTACTTATGTATTAGAATATGTCACTAATAATGCAGTGGATCCTTGTGTCAATCAGTCTTACCCTCTAGAGATAAATGTCAAGGCATGTAACTGCCCGACACCAGATCAGGCGACCTTAGATCCATTATGTGATCAGATTGGGTTTTTCGATTTAGATGACTTGGTGACAAATTTAGATGAATTAGGTGAGGTCATATGGGCACTTGTCCCGGGTGGTCCAGACCTCGTAGTAGATAGAGGTAGAGTAGATATCTCAGGACAAGAGGGCGTCGCGACTTTCTCTATGCAACTACAAGAAGCACCTAATGGCTGTCAGTCGAGATTCGATTTCTCTATCGTAATAGAGCAAGCATATGTGGCGGATCATGTTGATACCGCAGCACCTTGTAATGAAATTAAGTTAGATGATACGCATTGCTTAGACTTAGATAACTATGTATTTGGTGTACCAGGTTCATGGACTGACTTCGGTGGTTTTGGTGGGGATGTATCAGATATCAATAATATTTGCTTCGATGGCTTAGATGCAGGTGATTCTTACATCTTTACTTTTGTTGTCGATAATTCTGATAACGCTTGTGCAGATGAACCATTAATGACTTTTATAACAGTCCTAGATTGTGGTTGTCCTAACCTCGTGGTCAATGATGCTGACGACCAGTGTAATACAACAACCTTTGATCTATCCACTCTAGAGGATCTGAATATAGTAGAGGGTAGTTGGAGTGTGTTAGACCCTAATGGTAATCCTGTCTCTGTCGATGGTACTGACTTAGATCTTAATGGTGCCGCAGCAGGTACCTACGAACTGATCTATACACCAGATGTAGCACCACCACAAGAATGTGATCCGACTGGGTTAGCCTCACTTGTACTCTTTGAGTCAGTGAACGCAGGTATAGGTAATGCCTTTGAGTTGTGTGTCAATGAAGCAGAGACGATCGATTTATTCGGTCTGATAGATGATGCTGGACCTAATGGTAATTGGACTGAGACCTCGTCTGTTAGCAGTACTGGTTCAGGTTTTGATGATACTGATGGCACCTTTAATACAGATGGGCAGAGAGATGGAGAATATACTTTTGCTTATACTATCCCTGCTAATTCAGCCTGTCCAGAATCTACTGCAGAGGTCACTATTACAATCGAAGACTTACCTATTGCCGATGCGGGTATGGAACAAACAATCAATTGTGATCAGACAGCCGACCTAGGAGGAGATGCGACTTCTACTGGTGCAGAGTACTCCTACAGCTGGTCACTCAACGGAGCTGTTCTCGACACTGAGACAGCGGCGACGACGACAGTAATGACGGCAGGTACTTATACTCTGGTAGTGACTAATAATGATACAGGCTGTTCTAATTCTGATGAGGTCATTATCTCTTCAGATGAGTCTACGTTATCGGTCGACTTCGACCTAATAAACCCAGATTGCGGTGATGCACTAGGTGTTATTATACTAACAACCACTGGTGGTGATACGAACTATAGCTATTCTATAGATGGTGGGGTCACTTTCCAGGAATCCCCTGAGTTTTCAGATCTAGCACCTGGACCTTATACGATTAGTGTCGTAGATGGTGCGGGTTGTCCAGCGATAGTGGAGGTCGACGTGTTAGCACCTCAGGACCTCGAGGTCGATGCTGGTGAGGATAGGACTGTAGATTTTGGAGATGAACTATACACGCTGGATATAATTCCTTTCGATTTTGATATCGAAGCAATAGAGTCGATAACCTGGACAAACGTCACGACTGGGGAAGTATTATGTAGCAGTTTAGATTGTACGTCGATCGAAGTCGATCCTGACATTTTTGCAGAATATTGTGTTACCGTAATAGATACCAGTGGTTGTGAATTCGATGATTGTGTGGAATTACGAGAAAAGGTCGTCAGGGA
>CALEAC010000254.1 GCA_937944095.1 uncultured Saprospiraceae bacterium | reverse complement strand
TCTCACCTCATTAACCAACTCTACCGTATAGGCGTTCGTTATACAACCCTCTACACCCGATACATCAGGCAACGGCAGTAAATCCAATGCACCACACGTCAGCTCCATCGTATCCTGACATACTATCTGTGGGGTAAACTTGTATTCCACCAAAACCTTACCCCAACACCTATTGCCACAAACTTCTCCTGTCGCTGGATCTACAAGATTGTTGGTTATACTATACGTCAAGTTAATCCCTATATACTCAATACCCAACCTATTGGTCGCAGCACCGAATTCATCAACAATCAAATTACCATGCTCGTCGAATAACTCTATCAAGATACCATCGTACACATAGATATTGCAGCTAGGATCGAGACCAGGCAAGACCATATTAGGCAATAGATAGGCTTCGCAATTATTATCCAAGGACAGATTAATCTGACCGATACAGTTCATATCACAACTGATATTACATGGTGCTATGAATTCCGAAATCAGATCAAAAGTCTCAGGGTCATGGTCATCTTCATCTCCCTTATCATTCAACTGATCATCCTGTGCAATACCATCATTATCAGGATCACCATCCGCTGTCGAATCAGCATCGTTTCGCGTCATTCCTGACTCATCCGTTGCACCACCAATCTCAGCATAATTAGTGTAATCATTCTGATCGCTGCCTACATAATTTATCTGACCATAGAAACTCAAATACATAAGCTCGCCTGGTTCTAACACTGACGTAACCGTCTGTGTATACGTCGGCGCAGTCGCGCCACTCCAGTCACTATTCAGTCCATTCACTGATAAAATACCAGCAGGCAAATGATCATGTACAACTATATTTGTCGCCGCTACATTACCTTGATTCACCACCGTTATTCTATATTCCAAAGTGTCTCCATCTTCATACATCGGAGGTGTTATCAATTCCTTAATCAAGGCCAGATCAAAGATCTCCAAATCCTCAAAATCACTGTCATCCTCATCTTCACCATTTGCTATACCGCTCCCCCCTGTCTCATTATCAGTCATCTCACCATCATTGTTAGGATCGCCATCAGCATGACTATCGATATCGCTATCCGTCACATCATTACCACCTTCGTCTTTCATACTCTCCACTTCTGCCGTGTTCCTGTAAGCGCCTGCTTGACTACATGGTACTAACTCAAGTGTGATGCTCACCTTATGACTCGTCTGCCCTACGATAGGACCTGCGATCGTCGTCGTCGCTACCGCATCCACAGGATCAAATGACCAAGTGCCATCATTGGTGCTTAAATATTTGAATCCACATGGCAAGAAGTCATTCACCACAACATCATACAGATCCAAGACGCCTTGATTGAAGACCTCAATCTCAAAGGTTACCGACTGACCATAACTATAGTCACCAGGTGTTACTGTCGTCTTCGCTAAGGCTACATCTACAACCTCTATAAGCTCTTCATCGTAATCATCTTCTCCGCCTGTATCGCCATCATTAAAGTCATTATCATTAGCTGCTGTATTATCGCCATCATTACCTGAATCACTATCAGGGTCACTGTCTGCATCATCACCACTCCTATCTTCTCCAGTCTCATCTTGTGCAGCACCTATCTCTGAACCATTAGTATACGAAGCCACGCCGCCTGGTGCATACTGCAACTCGGCAACAAATGGTACTACCACTGTATCACCCATCTCTACTAGTGACGTAATCGTATATTGATACGTCGGTGCAAGTGTCGATGACCAACCCGGATTATCAGCAGCCGTATAAATAAAACCGGCTGGTAAGTATTCATTAATCAATATATTAGTCGCCGTGACATTACCTTGATTCACAACCGTCATATGGAAAGTGATAGCCTGTCCCAAGGCATATGGACCCTCTGTCGCTGTTGTCTTAATTAAGGCTAAATCAAAAATCTCTGGCTCCTCAAAATCACTGTCATCCTCATCACCATTCTCGCCTCCTGTAGAATTATCATCCATCGGCCCATCATTGATCGGATCATCATCACCAGTACTGTCGATGTCTTTGTCCGTGATATCTTCTCCATTTTCATCTTCGAAGCTTTCTACTTCAGCAGTGTTACGCCATGCCCCTGCTTCATCACAAGTTTGTAACACGAGATCTATAGAGACTGTCGTAGCTGTACCTGCAACTATAGGGCCTGCGATTGTTGTCGTTGCAATGCTTGCTCCGTCATAAGTCCATACACCATCGTTGGCAGCTAGGTATCTAAATCCACATGGAATAAAATCATTGACAACTACCTCATAGAGATCAACATTACCTTGATTAGATACTTCTATATCGAAAGTCAATACATCTCCATAACTATACGGCCCAGGCGTACTGGTCGTTTTGGCTAGAGCAATATCTACAACCTCTATTAATTCTGGATCATGGTCATCCTCATCATCCGTACCATTACCATCTAATTGGTTGTTTGTACTATCGTCTGTGTTGCCACCTGCGTCATTGTTAGGATCAGAATCTGGATTAGAATCAGCATCTAATACGGCTCCGCCATCTGCATCCGTAGCGTCACTAATTTCACTGACATTCGTATAGTTCCCACTACCTCCAGATGTCATTTCTATAGTAACAATATAGGGTATGACAACAGTTTCTAAAGGTGCTATTGTACCTGGAATGGTGTATCCATAAATTGGTGCCAAAGAAGCATCCCAGCCAGGATTGTCAGCAGCAGCAAAACTATAGCCTACCGGTAAGTGGTCTGCTACATCCACATTGGCTGCTGGAACATTCCCTTGATTAACAACTGTAATATTAAAAGTTACTTGTTGACCATAGGTGTAAGGACCTGGCGTAACGATCTCTTTTATCATAGCCAAATCAAATACCTCTGGCTCTTCAAAATCACTGTCATCTTCATCGCCATTGGCATTATCAATAGAATTGTCATCCATCGTGCCATCATTCGTCGGATCATCGTCGCCATCACTATCTACGTCTTCATCTGTGATGTCCTCTCCATCTTCATTCTGGAAACTCTCGATCTCAGACGTATTTCTGTATGCGCCTATTTCTAGGCATTGCTGGAACTCTAAAGTGATTGGCACACTGATACTTTCACCTGCAGCCAATACACCAGCTATCGTTGTCGTCGCGATACTCGCTCCGTCATAAGTCCAAGTACCATCATTGACTGGTAAATAGCTGAAGCCGCAAGGGATGAAGTCATTTACTTTGATATTATACAGATCGATGTTCCCTTGATTAGATACCGTGATATCAAAGGTGATCGCATCGCCATATCTAAACGGTCCCGCTGCTGTCGTCGTCTTAGCTAACGCCGCATCCACAACTTCAAAATTCTCTGGATCATGATCGTCTTCGCCACCTGTTCCCTCTCCATCATCTCCGTAGGAATTATCATTCGGATCACCATCTGGTTCGCCATCATTATTCGGATCGCCATCTTCCATACTATCTGCATCTGTTCCATCGTCAGAACTAACCTCTGACACATTCCTATAATTATCCGTCCCACCTGTCGTCATCTCGAAGGTCACATACAGCGGTATACAGATCGTATCTGCTGAAGTCAAGGCTGATGTTATCGTGTAGTCATAAGCTGGTGCATCGGTCGCATCCCAACCAGGATTATTTGCTAGATCAAAACCTAGTCCTGCTGGCAAGTGATCTGTAATCGTAAACGCATTCGCTGTTACGTTACCTTGATTCACCACACAGATCTCATACTCTAACAGTTGACCATAGGTGTATGGTCCTTCTGTAACCAAAGTCTTAATCTGCGCTAGATCATAAATCTCGATCGTCTCCGGATCATTGTCATCTTCATCGCCATTGCTATTGTCATTCGTGTTGTCATCTGTCGGATCATTCGTCGGATCATTATCGCCATCACTATCGATATCTGAAGCTGTAAGGTCCTCGCCGTTCTCATCTTCGAAACTTTCTATCTCTGCAACATTTGTCCAGCCACCCATCGGGTCACTTGTACAAGCTTGTAGTTCTACCGTAATACTTACGATCTCACTGTCGCCCGGCAGGATAGGTCCCGCCAAGGTCATTGTCGCGATATTCGTGCCTGAATCAAAAGTCCACTGTGGTGAGTTGACCGCTAAATACGCTTGTCCACATGGCAAGAAGTCATTCACTTTTATATTGTATAAATCGACATTTCCTTGATTGAAAATCTCAAAATCATAGGTCACGGCATCGCCATATCTGAATGGCCCAGTCGCTGTCGTCGTCTTCACTAAGGCCACATCTACAACCTCAGGTCCTGCAAAGTCCTCATCATCTTCGCTCTGGTCGCCGTCATCATTTCCTTCACCATTACCTTCATCACTGTCCACATCATCTACTGGGTCGCCGAACTGATCTTGGATGCCTGTTACCTCAGCCACATTCTTCCAATCATCTGTACCGCCTGCCATTTCCATGGTCAAGAAAATTGGCACTACTATACACTCTCCACCTACTATCGGGCCGGCTAAAGTATAAGTCACATCTGCCGGTGTCGGAGATCCAACGCCTACCCAACCTGGGTTAGTCGCAGCGTCATAACTATAGCCTGCTGGTATATGATCCACCACTTCGACATTCGTGACTGTCGGTGAAGATTCATTACAAACCTTGATTGCAAACTCTACCAACTGTCCATAACTGTACGTCGGTGGTGTTAGCATCGTCTTCTCCAAGCTCACATCATAGATCGGTACGAATTCTGGATCGTGATCATCCTCATCATCTGTGCCATTCCCATCTGTCTGGTTATCACTCGGTCCATATGGATCGCCTCCTGCATCATTGTTTGGATTATAATCTGGATTACTGTCCACATCATCACCTACATTACCATCGCCATCAAAGGCTTGACTGATCTCGGCCTCATTCACATGACCGTTCGCTTCCGTACACATCTCTACTGTCACTTCTATCTGTACCGTTACACTACTCTGTGCTGGAATACTATTTATTGTCGTCATCGGAAAGGCCGTCGGATATAGCGTCCAGTTGTTCGCCAAATTCGTCAATAAGCCTGGATCATAACTGAAGCCACA
>CALEAC010000253.1 GCA_937944095.1 uncultured Saprospiraceae bacterium | reverse complement strand
CCAGAAAAAGTCATGCTTGGGAAAATGCTATTTTTCGAAACTGGGTTTGCGACTAAAGCGAGAAACCCTTCTGGCATGGGTACTTATTCTTGTGGGACCTGTCATATTCCTTCGGCTGGATTCAAATCTGGAACTTTTCAGGGAATAGCTGATGGTGGAGAAGCCTACGGACTCAATGGAGAAGACAGACGTAGACATCCAGATTATATCACCCCTGACTTAGATGTACAGAATGCAAGACCACTTAGTTTGCTTAACGTAGCCTATGTTAAGAATACAACTTGGAATGGTCGATTCGGTCGAGAAGGTGTGAATGAAGGGACCTCTCAGAACTGGGTAGCAAGTGATGGGACTGATAAAAATGCGCTTGGCTTCAAGGCCATAGAGACTCAAAATTTCAAAGGTCTAGAGACGCATAGAATAGAGATGAATAAGGAACTGATAGATCAATTCGGTTATACAGCATTATTCGACGCTTCTTTCCCAGATTTAACACCAGAAGAAAGGTATAGTAATTTCGGAGGATCTCTAGCTATATCGGCCTACATCAGAACGTTAATAACCAATCAGGCGCCTTTCCAGACTTGGCTTTCATCATGGACTGGTAATGGCGATAGAAATGCTCTGTCACTAGATGAGAAAAAAGGTGCAATCTTATTCTTTGATAAGGCCTTATGCTCTAATTGTCACTATAATCAGAATCTAGGTTCTATGGAATTCCATGCGCTCGGTGTCAAGGACATGGACCGTTACCAAACCTCAGAAGCAGAGAGACTCGATAGGAATCTCGGTAGAGGCGCTTTTACAGGCCTAGAGGAAGATATGCGCAAGTTCAAAGTACCAGGGCTGTATAATATTTCAGATTCGCCATTCTACTTTCATGGAGCTAGTATCAAGGATTTAGATGAGCTGATAGAATATAAGAATCAAGCTGTCTCAGAAAACCCTGAGATACCCCAGGAAAGACTATCTGAGAAGTTCTTACCACTTAACCTTACTGAAGAAGAGAAGCAGCAACTGACTCTATTCCTCACAAAGTCTCTTAGAGATCCTGGACTAGAACGATATGCGCCTCAGGAAATCATGTCTCAGCTTTGCTTCCCTAACAATGATTTGGTTTCTAGAATAGACTTAGGCTGTAATTAAGCCCGTTTACTATTCATAATCAACGTATAATTCCGGCTCTAGATACCAAGCTTTTCGGCTTATCTGTCTTCTTACCTTGTTCAGATATTTAGGGAGATTAACGCCTTTACAATCAAAAGTAAATCCGACTCTGGTCGACCCATTCTGGCTCGCTTTATAGACTTTATATCCTGCAGACTGAAGCCTGGATTCCATTTTCTCGATGTTCCTATATTTTGTGAATACACCAGTTATTATCGTACAAGATTCTAGCTCAGAGATCACTCCTGATCCGCTAATATGACCAGCTTGTCCGACAGAATTAGCCTCAGCCTGACTGGCATCCTGTATACCAGATTGACCTTCATTCAGGACTTTACCATGATCATCATGGGCCAGCTCTGTGTTGTGGACGCCAGTCTGACCTAGGTCAGACTGAGCAGAGTTAGTTTGGTAACAACCTTTGTACAATAAGAAAGCGGCTAGCAGCAAACCCAACAGTCCGAGACTGGGGAATAGACAACCCAAGCCTTCTCTCTGAGGTGGAATAGGTGTATAAGTTGCTACCGTTTCTTTCCTCTTCTCTAAGACCTCTTCTTTGGCTTTTGCAAGTGATTCACTTATAGATAATCTAGTCGGCTTAGACTCAGCTGTCCCTTTCGTTTGGTATATATCGTTGATACTTTTGGTCTTCTCCGCTATTGGGGACCCTAATTTATCGTTAAGACTACTGGCTGTCACGGCTGTAGCTGCTGCTATAGTCGTCGACTTAGTTGCTGAGGTGGCGGCTGCTGAGGTGGCGGCTACTTCCTTCTTAGGAACGGGTGGCGTCACGATAGGCTTAGTTGGCTGAGCTGCAGCTTTGCTGATGACGGGTAGGTCAGGCTTGCTCACTTTCGGTGCTTCTTTCGGAATAGACGGTACGCCCTGACCCTTACTGTCAGCAGATGGCGTTGTAATAGTCCTTGCTAGATTGGCGTATGGCTTTATAACGACGCTTTCTTTTAGAATTGGTACTGGGCTTGGCTTATCTCCTGACGGGGCAGCTTTACTGACTAACGAACCTTCGGTTAGTTTGGTGGACCTCGCCAGGTTGGATTTCTTATCTAAAGTGATGACTGGGAGATCACCGTAATATTTCTTGATAAATTTATTGACTGGCTGTATAGTTGTTACACCTTTGGCTTTTTTGATATAGGTCACCCCCTTAATCTTAATTTCACCATAATTCACTAAGCCATTCATCAAGGATTGGTTGAATTTGCTGATGACCTTCTCTGCTTCTTTCTTAGTTAAATCATAGGTTTTACCTATATATTTTCTCAAGGCTTTGTTGGTCGTTTCTGTATCTAATAGCTTCAGTCTTACCGCAGGGGGACTCATACTCTTCCCATCTTCCTGAATCTTTGCTGAGAGGTTCTCTAGAACCAATGAGCCTATACCTGGAAAACTAACCGTATCTCTATTATCCAATACTGCCGCTATGGCTTTTGCTACATCTACTTTCACTATGGTTTATTTGTTATGAGCTAAAATAATGAAGTTATTCAGGATACAACCCTTTATCACAACTGAATGTATCTTAGCTCCTATGAGAGGCAGCTATAAAGTACTACACATCGCACTTATGGTCTATCTAATAGCCGCATTCGGTTGGTGGGCTATTTTATTGTACAAGAAGAATGTAGAGAACTATAGCCTGTACACTCAGCTAAGTCACTATGAAGTGCAGATAGACATGAATGAGGTCCATCAGACTTTCCTGAAACAGCATAAGATGATTATAGGAGAGGGTGTGGTTTTCGGCTTATCTATCTTATTAGGCTTACTACTCATCTATAGAACGTTCAAGACGGAAGTCAATGTCAATAAGAAGCTGAATGATTTTCTACTCTCGGTCACACATGAGTTAAAAACGCCAATCGCCTCCCTAAAGATTGCGAATCGCACCCTGCTCAGTAACACCTTCTCAGAAAGCGAAAGACGAGATTTGATCCAAACTGGCCTAGATGAGACGATAAGGTTAGAAAACCAAGTCAATAATATCCTGACGGCAGCACAACTAGAACAGTCTTATACCTTTAATATGGAAAGGACCAATCTAACTGAGCTGATCCAGAATTCTCTAAGAAGATGGAAAACTTCCCATCCGACTTATAATATAGTAGAAAACCTAGCGCGTGATATCCATGCTGAGATCGATAGAGAATCAATCTCTAAGGTGATAGACAATATTGTCAATAATGCGATAAAGTATGGTGGCGATGAGTCTACGACGACTATAAAACTAGAAAAGGATAACGCAGCTTTTATCATGATTTCTATTGCAGATGAAGGTCCAGGCATCCCAGCTCCAGAAAAAGGACGCGTTTGGGCCAAGTTCTATAGAATGAGCGACGCCAAAACTCAAGACACAACTGGAACAGGCTTAGGCCTATGGCTATCTCAACAGATTATCAAAGCACATAAGGGAACTATTAAAATAGAAGATAATAAGCCTAATGGCAGTATTTTCAAAGTAAGCTTACCCAGCCTATGAAAAAGCGCTTATTATTAGTAGAAGACGAACTTAGTTTAAGTAAACTCATCAAGCTCAATCTTGAGATAAAAGGGTATGATGTCACCTTAGCTACTAATGGCCGTAAAGCCTTACAGTTGATGGACGAAGCATATTTCGATCTAGTCATCCTAGACCTCATGCTTCCGTTACTGAACGGGCTAGATGTACTCACAGCTATCAGAGTCACTAATTCTGAAATCCCTGTAATCATTACCTCGGCCAAGGACACCTCATCTGACCGTATAGAAGGACTGAAACAGGGCGCTGATGACTACCTGATCAAGCCCTTTGAAATCGAAGAATTATATCTACGAATCCAGAAACTTTTAGGAAGATCTGCTGCTATCAGTAATAACCCGCTAACTATCGACACTTATGCTTTTGGGCATAACAGCATCAACTTTAAGACTTATCAGGGCTCCCATAGGGGCCACACCTTTGAGCTGAAACAAAAGGAATTTCTTATTATGAAGTTCCTCATTAACAAAAAGAATGAAGTGGTCTCTCGGCATGACATTCTAAGGAATGTATGGGGCTATGACGTATTTCCCTCTACTCGGACGATTGACAACTTTATCACAACGCTTAGGAAGCAATTCGAGGATGATCCTAAGAATCCCAAATATATCCGCTCGGTCAGAGGCATAGGGTATAAATTTGTTGACCCACCTGAATAGACATTGGTATGGATATTGCAACTCTGCAAGAAATCCAAACGATGAAATCCATTATCTTATTCTTACTCTGTTCTATGTCTCTACCCTTCTTTACGCAGGATTCTACTGCGGATAAAGAAGATGAATTAACGATCGAACTTATCCATGACAAAGAACTCAACTTCGAGATTTCGGTAAAGCATATGGAAAGCAGAAAGCAAATCCATATCCGATCTGAAAAACCACTCCTTACACTTAGAATGTCCAATGCTGACAGAAAAAAGAAAGACTACGATATCGTTGGGTCTAGCTTAGTCCTGTTACCTGTACAAGATTTTACAGCAGGACAAGAACACTTCTTAGAAATGAAATTCCAGGAATCACAGGCGGTCGTTATCGCAAAAGTATACATCCCAGCAGAAGTAGAAGTACCGATTAATTAATCGTTACTTCTTAACTACCTTGAAGGTTGTGCGTCGATTCTTTTGGTGTTGCTCCGCTGTACAGTCACTGCACTTACAGTTATCTAGCAATAACGATTTACCATAGCCCTTAGATCTAAGTCGATCAGCAACTATTCCTTTATCTACAAGATAGCTAACGGCAGATGCTGCTCTTTTTTGACTTAGAATAAGATTATACTCTGCTTCTCCCCTACAATCAGTATGTGAAGAAAGCTCTATACGAAGTGAGGGGTTGATTGCTAAGATACCATATAGACTATCTAAGGTAGGCTGTGCATCTAATCTTATGTCAGACTGATCATAGTCATAGTAAATGTTATCCAGTATGATTTCTTTATTGTAATAGATTTTGTCCAGAGCAACTTCTACATTAATCGTGGTATCCCTTTCCAGATCTGCAATCATCGGTAAATCAAGTATCATCTCTCTAGAGAGATAATTATTTTTAGAAGCAACGAGCGTGTAAGATCCTCCAGCAACTAACTCCTTAATCATCCTGCCTGTATTATCTGTCATGAGGTTTTCTCGCTTATCACTGGATCCTAGAGAAAGTTCGACCTTCGTTAATGGTTCCTTACCTATGAGTTGGCCATTAGGGTCTTCGTCTGCATATCGACGCTCTACAACTCGGATGGATAAGTATAATCTAAAGTTATCTTTCTCTATAACAATGGTGGGTTCTTCTTCTTGCTGAGTATCTATAGACTTAGTGACAAAAAAAATATCATCGCTGGTCCCCATGTTACGAGACGAACTGAAGTAGCCCTGCCATTCGATACTAGGATGCTTAGTACTATAGCTGTCTATAATAAGACCGAAGTCATCGCTGCCACTATTAAGAGGCAATCCTAGATTTGTAGGGCTGGTCCAACGGCCATCAGCTCTTAAGTACGTCTTGAATATATCGTATCCTCCGTAGCCTGTCAGATGGTCAGAAGAAAAATATAAAGTATCACCATAGGCCGTAGGAAATTTTTCATTACCAGAGGAGTTAATCGTAGTTGGCATCAGTTCAGGTTCATTCCAACCGCCCTCTACCCTTTCTGAATAATATAAGTCATAAGTACCATCGCCATTTTTCGGTGATGCTGCAAATACGAGTACACTATCATTTTCGATGAGACACGGGTGTGCAAAATTCGTGTCATCACCGAAGAACATCAGTGCTTCTGGTTCCATCCAAAAGCCATTAGGTTTTTGGCTATAGTAGATCTTACAATATTGGTCCCTCGTTTCTGTGGACTCACATCTAGTGAAGAATATCTCATTCAAGTCCTGACTGAAACAGGCTGTTCCTTCGTTGGCAGACGAATTGAGCATAGCATCAAAATTGTTAATCTGCCGGCCTTTCAGATCGACTACATAGAGGTCAGAAAAGGCATTGCCAGTCCAATTGTAGGTATCTCTCCCCGTACTATTATTTCTATCAGAAGTAAAAACCAAATAGTCCTCGCCGTAAAAAACTGGACTATATTCTGCATATTTTGTATTAACTGGAAAAGCAGATAAGTTATATAGGCCTGTATCATCTAACGAAGAGAGTGCTTTTTTGCAGATGTCAATTTCTCTAAGGTATTCTGGTTTCCTATCCTGTCTGTAAGCCTGCTCAAATATTCTGAGTGCGTCACTATATTGTTCATTTCTCTTATAAGCAGCAGCCATGGTAGCTAGTCCCATAGCCGGGAACTCATTTTTTAATGCTTTCTCATACCATATAATGGCTTCATCGTGTTGTTGCAGGAAATCCTTAGAGCGTGCTAAGTAGTACGCTTTTCGACCTTTGTCCGCTCGAGAATTGACTTCCATATATTCCTTTTCCAGAAAGTCGATAGCAACGGCATACTGCTTAAGTGCATACGCTGTATCACCATCCCTCACCTTCTTAGTCACATTGCAAGCTGTAGACACAAAGGCTAACAAGCAATATAGAAGTACACTTTTTATAATCTTAGTCATATAAGTCGTGCTTTAAAAATAGACAAAGCCCTCAACTACTAACGCAGTGAGGGCCTTGAATCATTTATTATGTCGGTCAAACTTACTTGGCTGCCTGAGCTGCTTTGGAGAATGACTTCTTAGATTCTATTTTCTTCGGCTTCAAATCATCAGATAGATCTCTGACAATCGGCGTCGCAACGAAGATAGATGAATAAGTACCGACGATGATACCGATAATCAATGCAAAAGCAAAACCCTTGATACTACCACCTCCAAATAAGAATAATGGTAGAATCATGATTAACGTTGTGATCGAAGTAATTATCGTTCTAGAGAAAGTACTATTGATTGCCATATTCAGTATCGCATCAGTATCCTTCTTAGGGTAGATACCCAAGAATTCTCTGATTCTATCGAATAGTACCACTGTATCGTTAATAGAGTAACCTATTACGGTAAGTATCGCTGCTATAAAGGCTTGATCTATCTCAAGTGAGAATGGGACGATCCCATGCAAAAGAGAGAATAATGATAAGACGACTAGACTATCATGGAACAAGGCTGCAACGGCACCGAGCGAGTACTGCCATCTGTTAAATCGAATAAAGATGTAAAGGAAGATCAATAACAATGCGAAGACCCCAGCATATAATGAACTAGTCTTAATATCATCTGCTATGGTCGGTCCGACTTTACTAGAACTTGTCACGTGAACTTGTCCTGCCGTATCCGTCAATTTGAATTTATCGAAAGAGACTGTACTACCGGTAAT
>CALEAC010000252.1 GCA_937944095.1 uncultured Saprospiraceae bacterium | reverse complement strand
GCTCTACGGTAATCGTTATTCTGCATGAAATAGCCACCTTTCCCTTGGGCAATTTGTATCATATTGTAGGAATTACTAGGATGGATATACTTCTCAGCATCCTCTAGATATTCGTATGCTTTATCATACTCCTTCATATCATTAAGCATAAAGGCTATATTACAATTAGAGATTGCATAACCTATACTGTCACCTCTGAGTAATTCACTATTCCGACTCATGAGATAATTATCCATAGCTAGTTGGTAATCCTGTATTCGCTCAAAATATAGAGCTAATGAATTATAGGTATTGCCTATTAGAACTGTATCCTTTAGCAATATAGCTGTGGCTAAGGCAGAATCCAACAAAGGTTTTGAAAGGTCGTACTCATTTTCTTGTGCATGGATATCACCTTTTAACTTTAGACATCTAGCTAGAATCTTTTGCTCAGTTTGTAAATCAATACACAGCTTAAGGAGTTGACTTGCTCTCGAATAGATTCCTTGATTCTTATATAAGCCAGCAGAATTAAGTGCACATTTTACATAAGTCGTCGTATCCTTAAGTAGAGAAGCGACTTCCATCGCGTAGGTAAAATACTTTATACTACTATCTTGGTTAACTCTATAGTACTTAACAGCAAGAGTATATGCGTCTTTCATCAAGGCCGTGTCTCTATCTGCATAAGTCTGATCTGCTGACCATAGTTGCTTGGATAGAGAGTCTATCACAGGCTGGGATGAGGCAAATTGTATGCTAAGCACAAAACTTAGAAACAATAACAAGACAGTACGACACATATGCGTTAATTAAGCTCTATAATACTATAAATTAGCTATCATAACCTCAAACTGTTACAGGCTATGCATAGCTGACGTGAGTCCAGCTCATAAATCACTATTAATAACTAGTATTAAATGTGGATACCCCTATTCAGGTAGAAAATAGCTCTTAAGGTCATAGAAGCTGTATTTCCGCCAACAATTTCACCTCTGCATTGTATGATTGTTTTAAGTTTAGATCATAAATGGAGGGAAAAACGAAGCAGACCGCAAAATGGCTATCTAAGTCTGAAAAACCAATCATCATCGCTGGACCTTGCAGTGCAGAGACTGAGACTCAGGTCATCTCCGCTGCTGAAGAAATAGCACTTAATAATCAAGTAAATATCTTTCGAGCTGGCATCTGGAAACCAAGAACGCGACCTGATTCTTTTGAGGGTGTCGGAATAGCTGGCTTGCCCTGGTTACAACGTGTCAGAAATGAAACAAGGCTCGCTGTCACGACTGAAGTAGCCAAGGCAGCTCATGTGGAAGCCTGCCTCAGACATGGAGTCGATATCTTATGGTTAGGTGCTCGGACGACTGTCAATCCCTTTGCAGTACAGGAGATTGCAGATTCACTGCGAGGTGTAGATATCCCTGTCATGATTAAGAATCCGATCAACCCTGATCTGGCTTTATGGATTGGTGCCATGGAGAGATTACAGAAAGTTGGGATAAAAGAGATTGCTGTCATCCATAGAGGTTTCTCTAGTCTCAGTGAAAAATATTACCGTAACAAACCAGCATGGCAACTCCCGCTAGAATTCAAAAGGCTGTTCCCTCATATTCCGATGATTAATGACCCTAGTCATATCTGCGGTAGACGAGACCTCTTGTCTAAGGTCGCACAGAAAGCGATGGATCTGGATTTCGATGGTCTGATGATAGAATCACATTGTGACCCAGATCAGGCCTGGTCAGATGCTGCTCAGCAAGTGACACCTCAAGCTCTACAGGTATTGTTAGATGAATTGGTACATCGATCAGTTCAAGAAGATAGTGATCGCATACAAAATGACCTAGACAAACTCAGAAAGGAAATCAATGTCATCGATGATGAACTAATCAATCTTATATCTGATCGAATGCGCATTGCGCGTAACATAGGCTTGTACAAAAAGGACAAGAACGTCACTATACTGCAGCCAAAAAGATGGAATGAAATACTACAAAGATGCCTAGATAAAGCAGATACTGCTGACCTAAGTAAAGCATTTGTAAAGGAACTAATAGACATCATCCATGATGAAAGCATCAGTCAGCAATCCCAAATATTTTCAGAAAATAAGAAGTAAGCTCACCTGATTACTCTAGTGGCCACATGTATTTCTTCTCTAGCTTAGCCGGAAGCACACGCCTATTTCTAGGCCCTGTTGTCTTAGGCTCAGGCTTAGCTTTTCTCTTCTTGCCTTTGTGGTTTCCTGACTTATTGGTTTGCTTTGGCTTATCTGACTTAGGGGCGTCGCCTCTTTCAGCTCTAGGTTTATGTTTCTTAGCAGAATGCTCTTCTCTCCTAGAAGAAGGTTGTTCTCTTCTACCTGAAGGTTCTTCTCTTCTGTTAGAAGGTTTTTCTTTTTTTGCTGGTCTTTTTTTGTCAGTCTTAGCAGAAGCACCTCGGCCGCCTCTTTTGTCTTTTCTATTTGCAAAAAACTCTTGCTTTCGTCTGTTCTTTTCTTTCTCCCACTCTTTCTTCTCAGCAGGGGTCATCGGCTTATC
>CALEAC010000251.1 GCA_937944095.1 uncultured Saprospiraceae bacterium | reverse complement strand
GATATGATGCTCTTCGTAGGGCGTAGTCTGAATAATTATGGCAAGAAATTTCAGTTCTATATCGATTCATATGAAGGCAGTTTGTACCAGACCGAATTCGAAGTCCTAAAGGTTTTTAAGACGCCTAATTCTGACAAATTTATCGATATCGATTACTTTCAAAATAATCATCTATACATCTTAGAATTTAAGGAAAATCGATTCAATAAAAACTAATCAGAGCTTAATCACGGATAACCGTAATCGTAAATTCCGTAGAGTCGCTGGCTTCAGACAGAAGATGACAGTGATACTCGAGAATGTCCATGATCCCCATAATATCGGAGCGGTACTTAGAACCTGTGATTCGGTCGGTATACAGGAAATACATATCATCTACACAGATCCTCGGCTAACACCGGAGAGATTTAAGAAATTCCATCCAAGTTCTACAGGCGTTAGGAAGTGGTTACATGTGCATCTTTATAAGGATGTAGAGTCGTGTGTCACAGCTGTTAGAGCCAGGCATCAGCTCATCTTAGCGACGCATCTAAATGAAGAAAGTCAGAGCTTATATACCCAAGAACTGACGGGTTCTGTCGCCTTTATGTTTGGTAATGAGAAAGACGGACTGACGGCAGAAGCGCTTTCCCTTGCTGATGGAAATATTAACATTCCTCAGTATGGTATGGCTGATTCACTTAATATCTCAGTCGCCTGTGCAGTCACCCTTTATGAGGCTTGCCGCCAAAGAGTAGGTGCCGGTCAATATAAAGAATCCGAAGACCTTAGTCCAGAAAATGAAGCCTCCTATCAGCATTTTATCGAGAAGCATAACCTAAGATTCCAGCGATGAATATAGAAGTGTTCCGAGAGCTATGCTTATCGATGCCGCTGGCAGAAGAGTCATTTCCTTTCGATGAATTTACTTTAGTGTTTAAGGTCATGAACAAAATGTTTGCCCTCCTTCCTCTCAATGATGACCCACCTCGAGCTAACCTTAAGGCTGACCCAGAGCGATCTATAATATTACGAGAGCATCACCATCAGATTATCCCAGGCTGGCATATGAATAAGAAGCACTGGAATACAGTCTATATAGAAGATGGCTTGGAGGATGATCTGATTATAGACTTAGTCCAGCATTCCTATGACCTCGTCGTTTCCAAATTACCAACGAAAATAAGACTAGAACTGCAGGACTTTCAGAATAACGATGACTAAGCGCATCCTCATTATAGGTCAGGGTCTAGCAGGAACAATACTTTCTGCTGAACTATTTCGTCGCAATATTTGGCATAAAGTCCTCGACAATAATCACAAAACAGCCTCTACTAAAGCCGCTGCTGGCATTATCAATCCTATTACCGGAAGACGTTATGTCAAAAGCTGGATGATAGACGAATTATTGCTTGCCGCAAAAGCAAGTTACCGCTATATCGAAAAGTTGCTTGATACCCAACTGGTAGATGAGATAGAAATCGTCAGAACTTGGGATGACCTAGTCCAAGAAAAACAGTGGTTCGAAGCCACTAGTAGAGTAGGCTATGAGCCCTATATCTCTGCGAACACAGATATGGGTGGCTACCAACAGCTCGTTACTAAGCCCTTCGGTTTCGGACGGATATCCAAGGCACTTAAGGTGAAGGTTAGTGAGATGATTGTGGACTATCGCTTATTCCTAGAGCAACAAGGAAGGTTGGTAACAGCTGATTTTGATCATGATCAGCTTAGCCGGCAATTCGAGGAGATAACGCTGACTGGTGAGCGCTTTGATACACTGATTTTTTGCGAAGGCCATAGAGCGGTACATAACCCCTTATTTGCTAATTTACCATTCCAACTTGTCAAGGGGGAGTCGTTTGTGGTTCGCTCTAAGCAGCACCTGCCACAAGATATCTTACGAGCAAGAATATTCATCGCCCCTGTAACAAGAAATGAATTCTGGACTGGTGGTGGTTATTACAAAGATGACCTAACAATCGAGCCTAGCACTAGGTTCCATGAAGAGTGGACAGATAGACTCTCTGATCTGATGTTAGCCGATGATTATTCTATACTAGCACACCGAGCTGGTATAAGACCTAGTGTTCTTGGCCGTAAGCCACTCATAGGCAGACATAGGACTTTTCAGAATTGCTATCTATTCAATGGCCTAGGGACGAAGGGCACCTCACTGGCACCTTATTGGGCTCGCGAATTAATCGCTTTGGTAATGGCCAATAAGTCGATGGATCCGCAAGTTGACTTGAATAGGTTCGAATATTGACCTTTGGAAATTATTCCTTTATATATTATGTAATTATAGAGTGTAAGTCATCTATTTAGAAACATCATTTAATGAAATACATCTTGTTCATCATACTCTGTTCTCTCTCTACTTATTTTATGGATATGAGCTCTGATCCCGGAGACTATGCAGCCCTATGGAAAGAAGTGGAAGCACAGAAACAAAAGTTTCCTAAAAAAGCCGTTGCCATCGTCGATCAGATTTATACTAAAGCAAAAAAGGAAAAGCGAGAGGATCAGCTGATTAAGGCCATTATTTACAAGAATGAACTGAGCAGTAGTTATGAGGATAATGATCCTTCTGTTGGTTTGTTGCGGATGGAAGCCGAATATGATAAGCTCCATTCTGGATCAGGGAAGGCGGTTTTTGCATCTATGCTGGGGGAAGCCTATTACAAGTATGGTATCCAGAATATGCATCGCTATGTGGAGAGGACTACGATCACACAACCTACTGAGCCATTACCCTTTTCCTCTATCGAAGAGATTCAGAAACAATCATATACTTATTACCGACGCTCTCTGGATATAGCCTTAGACAAAGACTTGTCAGCATTCCAGATTCTATTAGAGGAGAATCCTGATGTACAGAGCCTAAGAGCGTCTACGATGGAAGAACTGCTTTCTTTTAGAGCACTGAATCATTACATGAATTCTAGTTCGCTTGTGAGCATACCAACTGACGGCTATGCATTAGACCAAGCAGCGCTTTTCGATTCCAGCTTCCGTGATGAGAGCGTCTCCGACAAGCCAGCTGATATGAAGGCCAATGCCTTAGCATTGTTTTGGCAAACTGCGGCGATCCGAACGCTTTCAGATGAACAGCGTATTATTTTGGAATTATATAGATTAGAATATCTAAACAATAATGCGATAGTAGAGAACAAACAAGTTCTATACGAAAGCGCACTGGAAAAATTAATCGCTGAGAATAAAGGAAAGCAGGGAGTCGAAGCAGCTTACGCGAAATTCATATCCTACTACCTGGATCAAGGTCAATCTTACAAAGCTCAGTTCAAGCCTGAATTGAAGAATGCTTTTTCTAAAGCCAAAAATCTCATCGAACAAGTCGAGTCACTGTCCATAAATGA
>CALEAC010000250.1 GCA_937944095.1 uncultured Saprospiraceae bacterium | reverse complement strand
AGATAGTTACCTCCAGTAAGTCCGTCTAAGTCATATTTCATTCTCAGCTCACCAGTAAAATCTTCCCTAGTCTCTGAATGGATTATAGATCCATCATAAGCCTGGATATAAATATTTAATGGCGCAGTAAGATCCGATTCGAAGTTGATAAATATTCTTCCTTTGGACGGGTTAGGATATACACTCATCGACATCTCAGCTTCAGCATTAGTATTCTTAGCAGACTCTAATTGAGCCAAATGAACTGTTGCTTCACAAGCTTCAAAGTTATATGACTTTAGCAGCTGACCACCAACTGTAACCAGCCTAGTGATTGTCTTACCTTTGTATAGTATATCTACTGGCACTACTTGTCCCACTTCGCATAGACTCACAGCGATCATCATATCACAAGGTGTGCTTACTGGTGTGTCATTGAACTGGATGATAGTTTGTCCTTCGTCGAGCACACCAACGATGTCACGACTAGAGTCCAAAATCTCTTTAATTATAACACCTGTGAAGTCTTCATTAGACTTGAGTGCCATACCTAGGAATGGTCTGATAGAGTGATTCTCTGTTCGACACAGATAACTGTCTGCATTATATGGCGAATTCTTGCTGTCGAACTTTAGCTCATACATTATATTTTCTTTGACTTCGCTGCCGACGATTTGTATACGTGGAATCTGATGGTTGTCCATTAGATAAGCCTCGATGTCAAATTGTCGTGCCTCTTTTTCAGATAGGGTCACTTTGGATAGTACCCTGTCACCCTCACTATACTGTATGATTTTGAGTGACTTAAAATCATTCATCACGGACTGGCTATTGGCCTGCCCCATTGTAAATAAAACTACTAATACACTGATAATCAGTTTGCTCTTGTTCATTTAGTTATAATTATTTAGCAAATAAAAGTCTATCCCTTGCGTTCAAAGGCGCTAGATGGATATCATTAAAAAACTGGAATAGATTGATCTGGAGAGAACTCTCCAATACCTAAGACGCAAAAAATCAGCCGAAGTAACAAGCAAAGCTGTATATGACTAACAGCATACAGAAGTACGTTTTATTCCTGTCGGAGGCAATAAAAACAACCCTAAGTGACCGAACTAGAGTAGTACAAGTTAAGGCACATAAACATTCTCAAAAGGGCATTCTGCCTAGTTGGTAACAAGACAGATTAAAGTGGGCATAGCACTGTTAATACAAAATAAAAATCATGTTGTGAAGACCATAGTTAGATCTTACCGTACTAGTGTAACCGTTCCATATAAATCAACTTTCCTTTCCCGCTATAAATAATATCCAATACGATTGTCCGTAATGATACCAATAGCTGACCACTATTTCCATTCTTGTCCTCTAACTCCCTGAAGGGAGACTTCAGCCCACGACAAGGATGCCCCGCTAAGGGATTATAAGGAGCAGAGTATTATCAGAACTTATAGGCAAGATTAAGTATCTCAGATTATCTAATATAAGGAAACATCTGTCGGCTTCCACATATCAGTAAAGTGGTTGTACGCCACATAATACTGTAGCAATTATCGGACAAAGAAGAACCAATATTTAGTATAATAAAATCGATAATCGAGTCATAGTAATATTTCCGTTAGACTCGTGAGTCTGGGTAAGCTTCCAGATCTAAACAAGAAAGCTTACCCAAGCAAAACAAAAGAGCAATAGTCATAAAAATAAATGTTGCTTTTGATAAGAGAGAGATAAATTCCAATCCTTCTTTATAAGGAGATGGAAGTTTACTTTTTTTTAAAATTGATGACTCAGAACTACATACTATTAGAGCTACCATAGGATACGTCTATGAAACTCATAGGTCTTTTCATTCCCTACTCCATCTTGATTACTCTTTCAACATATTGCAACTCATTGTCCTTGTTATACAGAGTAAGCAAATAGCTCCCTCTGTGAAATTTCGATATATCAATTGGTCTATCTGTAAGCCCTGATGAAATCCTATTACCATACGAGTCGATAAGTACAAATGAATGGACATCAGAATTTCCATTAATGTGGATGAAATCGACCGAAGGATTAGGGTATACAGAAATTCGTGAACTCAACGGGTTTTCAGTTGACGAAACACTAGTTACTTGAAACTTTGCTAACCAACCAACAATTCCCCCTGTATTATCAATAAAGTCTCCGTCCGCTGAGCTTGTGCTTCCTGTCATGTAGACTTCTGAGTTTGAAAAATAAAGCAACTCGCCGAGCCTATCTCCAGAAGAACCACCATAGGTTGCATCCCATATTTTATTTAGATTTTCATCTAGATTAATTACCCAAACATCAAGTGACCCTTTATGCCCTGTTACATCAAAATCATTGGAGCCTGTAACTCCTGCAATAAGAAAAGAACCATTTTCTAATTGAACTATTTCTGTAGCTCTATCAATCTGGGATCCGCCAAGCATTTTCTTATTTATTAATTGTCCTGTATCGTCTAAGAGAATGACCCAAGCGTCTATTAACCCATTAGTAGTATGGGTCAGATCTGTAGAATCTGAATCTGCCCATCCAACTACAACATAATTTCCTTCTGTAGTTTGAATGCCAGACATGGCAATATCACTCTCATTTCCTCCATAGGAACTGGTCCATTCCTCTTCTCCTTCAGCGTCAATTTTTACAATCCAAAAATCGTATCTCAAGTCACTAGCTGAGTTTTCGAAAGTACCACCGACCAATAATATGCCATCATCTTTAGTCAACGATATAGAACTTAGAGTCTGAAAAAAATTCGCGCCATATTGTTTGTCCCAAATAATATCTCCTGCAGCATTGAATTTAGTCAACGAAACACCATTCCCCTCTCCAGCAGCTATAAAATTGCCATCAGGCAATGCAATAACTTTTTCCATCACACCTCCCGGGGATAAGATTAGTTCCCATTCCAATTCTCCATCAGCTGAAACCTTAAAAATCCATGAATGTTCTAAAACTGAACTAACACCTACCAAAAGTAGGTGGGTTTACTAAGTTGCGACTAAAGTCGCCAATTGCACAACATAGTCTTCACAACTTTCGCTCTCAATTTCTTAGTACTTCATTAATTCTTTACCTCGCCTCGCCGGCTAGGCTTTCATTTCTTTCTTGAAAAAGAAACGAAACAAAGAATTCAAGGCTTTACCCATTTCTTAACATCAAATCACCTTTTAATAACTAAACAAGCGCCAACTCCTCCCTTTGGTCGTCAAACAGGCCATTGTTTTT
>CALEAC010000249.1 GCA_937944095.1 uncultured Saprospiraceae bacterium | reverse complement strand
AATAAAGAGGCATTACCCTGACTCGATAAGGTATATATGCCATGCTGCTGTAAGTTTTTTAGGCCATGAGGCAAGCTGGATAATAAGACTGTTGTAAGCAGGACCAATATCGAAGACCATTGCTTATATATTGCATAAGTCATGGCGAGTAGAGGAATGAAGATAGTGATGTGAGACTTAGTTAAGAGCGCTAGCGAAAAGATGACACTACCTATCACTGTATCAACGAAGCTTTTTTCTTTCAATGACCGAAAGAAGTAGAATAGGCTAATTATAAAAAGACTTTGGAAGAGGGTCTCTTGTCCTATTGTAAAGTTGTACCACAGCGTCAACGGATAGAAGATATAGAGCAACGCAGCGATGCTCGCTTTTTGTACGGATTGAAACAAGAGTAAGGCTATCTTATAGATATATACTGCGGAGAGTGATACCAAGACAAACTGGATGCTAATCGCTATCGTTTCCCAATGGTCAACAGATATTAATTTGATCAAGCTGAGTAAATAGGGATAGAGTGGGGCGCAGAGATAGGCTATAATGTCCATGTTACCATCACCCCTAAGGATCTTATCACTAAGATTGTCATACCGATACGAATCTGGGAATAACTCGAAATTATCATAGCCAGAGAGCATCTTGAATAGGATTCTAGAGATGAGGCATACTAAGAAAATCTGGTAGGTCTTCATGCTTAGTCTCTGTCGTAGAAATCCTCTTGGATATCTGAAGCTGTATAATATGATTTGTCGACTATTGCTAGGATAACAAGTAGGACGACATCTATAAAGCCTCCGACAGATAGACTGAGGTCTAGGCCGATCTGCATTAGTTGAGAGATGTTAGTCGATCTGTAATCAATAATTTGTATGACACAGAAAATAAGACTCAGAACCAATATACTCACTGCAATGCTTAGAACATGACGGCGTCTTGCAAAAAATAGGATACCTGTTATTATATACAGAACAGAAACGATTAGACCCCAATAGCCATACTTGACTAGTTTCTGGGATACTTCTGGTGATAAGTAGGTTGTTGCTTTGATAAGGCTTGTAAAGTCCTCTGTCGTCATCGAGGTATCTATATCAGCTGTTAGAGAATCCGGCGATATGGATCTTAATACTTCCAAGTCCTCTTGGTCCAACTGTCCTGGTCCGAATTCTGTAGCCAGTTCTTCCATCAGATCATCCTGGAAGTCTATAAGAGCCGGTGTGTTTATTTGCTTCACATCGTTCATGACACCACATCCACCGAATAGTATCATCAGAGTGCCCAGTACTGTAGCCCAAGTAGGTCGCTGCATAAGTTAGTTATCAGGCATCAAGATAACCACTTGCAGATAATAGTCTAGGTTTGTTGGAGGTTTTTAGACTAGTTGTGTGACTTTAGATTTAGTTATTGCTGACAATGTAACTCTGAGGAAGCAAGACACTGAATGTACTCCCTTTTCCTAATTCACTACTGAGCTTGATCTCACCGTCCAGTTTTTCTAAAGATTTAGATACTAGGCCGAGACCTAAGCCACTACCTTTTTTGTCTCTATTCTCTAGTCGCTTGAACATTTGGAATACATAGTCATGGTATTTTTCTTCGATGCCAATGCCATTATCCTGGAAAATAAACTCATGTCTACCATCAGTTAGTTGATAGGAGATTTCTACTGTTGGCTTCTCACTTTTATTATACTTTAGACCATTCTCAATTAGGTTTTTGAATATGACTGTAAGCAACGCTGTTGAGCTATAGATTTTGGGTAAATCATTAATAATAACTTCACCATTGATCTCACTTCTTACCTTGCTGAGCATATGAGAAACCTGATTCATGAGATTCTCAGAATCTATCATCTGGTGTGTGACCGATTTAGACTTGAAATCCAAAAATTGTGAAAGGTCTTCTATTAACGTATATAATTGTGTAATGCTATTGTTGACGAGCTTAAATTCGCTTTTGAAAGCGTGCTTGTTGTCTCTCTGTAGTTTTTTCTCTATTAGTCCCGTGATACTAGATACAACCCTCATCGGTTCTTTGATATCATGAGAAGCGATGTAGTTGAATTGTTCGAGTTCTTCGAGACTAGATTTTAGCTCTTTGTTCTTAAGACCCAGAGCAGCTGTTCTAATCTTAACTTTTTCGTCAAGGATTCTATTGTAAAAAATTAAACTTAGTAGAATTAGACTCGTAAAGAAACCGATATAGATTGTTGATCTTTTTTGTGATCTTATTTTGTTTTCGAGCTTTATTCTTTCTGTCTCTACGTCTTTGAATCTTAATCTTGTTTCGAATAGCTTGACTGCCTTAAGGTTTTCCTCGTTGTATAAAGAGTCTTGGAGTGTATTTAGTCTATTAGAATATTTGTATGCGGACTCATAATTACCGACTTTGACGAAAGACTTTTCTATCTTTTTAGTAAGCACTTCCATTGTCGAAAAATCAGAAGTTTGCAGAAATTGGACCGCTTTCATATATTTTTTGATAGCAGCGTCGTAGTCTCCATTATCGAATTCTATGTCTCCTGCAAAGGTGTAGTAGTCTTTACTCAGGATATTGTCATTGGTGACCTTGGAATCAATTTTTATTTGTGAAAATATAGATTGAAAAGCACTTTCTTCCTCAAGCATATAATGTGCCTTAGCGAGCTGTAGAAGAATCGGTTGCTTAAGTTGTTCTAAGTTTTTACTATTGACTAAGTCTAAGGCCTCTAGGGCATAGTATTTTGCCTTGTGATAATCTAATGAATCATCTAAGAAGAATTCTGAATTTCTAGATAGGGCAAAAGCGGCAAATCGAGGATCATCTATTTGTTTCGAATGATAAGCAAATTTCTCTAGCGCGATGGCCACTTCTCTATTCTCTTTTGCTTTTCTCTTAAAAGATATGTATAGATCTAAGTAATAGGTCTGATGTTTGTGATTATCCTTATGTATAAGAGAGGCAAACTCTTCCATCTTTTTCTCTGCCTCTTTCATCTTGCCATAATCTATGTAAGAATAGATTTCGGAATAGAGAGGATGGATGTATTTATCCTGGTTTATCTGACCTGATTCATATAGTTCTTTAAGTAATTCGTAGTATTTCGTATTTCGATCGTAGCTTCTTAAGTAAATATTGGACCTTAAGATCCATACTGCAAGGTCTGATCCTTTTACAATAGAATCTAATTTCATGGCGAGGTCTACCCCTTCTTCAGCGTAGTTAATTAATCTCTCATGATCACTATCCTGGCCATAAATTAATTGACATGCGTGATGTAACACATTGAGTCTATTCGTCTTTGATAAGTCTCCGTCTAAGAGTCGACTAAGACTGTCTAATTCGATATTTGGTTCACCCACATCAGCGGACCGACCATGAATTATACATAATAGAATTAGAAAAGTAAGTAGATATGTCTTCATGTCTTCAATTAGTTAACTTGTCATGATAGAGAGGAAAACAAAAGCTACACGACAGTTGGGTCTGCATATAGACACGTAATTGGTTTCTTCTTTTCTAGCATTACAACTTAGTGACAAATCATCTACAAGTTGACCCTTAGTTATATCGATGTAATTGAAGTAATTGGTAAAGTAGTTGCTATAGTACTAGTTATAATAAGAAATGCCACCTTGTAAGATGGCACTCCTTTTATGGCTTAATGATTAATTAGTTTAGAGCGTAGACTAGGCACTCTGCCTTAAATATTCTATCTTATTTTATGGTTACCTGTGAGAACTTAACGGCTGACTCTCCATTAATTAGAAAGCCTAGATTGTATTGACCTTTACCGAATAGATTCTTACTGATCTTAACGATATTAGACATTACTGGTAAGGTAAATTCTAAATCTCCATTCGTGTTGTAGATTTGGATCAGATCTATATCTTGTTTTGTAGTGAAATGAAAGACCTCTTCATTAGTATCAAATGCGGCACTTAGGAAGAATTTTGCAGAAAGGTCAATGGTAACAACAGCAACACTTTCGGTATTGAGTAATTCTACTTTTGGTTCAGTGTCTGTCGCAGTCACAGTAGCAGTGATGGTTAGTAGTGATATGATGATTAGTGTTTTCATGTTGTTGCAGTTTGTGCTTATAAGACAGTTTGGCGCACTTTGTGCACTAGTCTGGCGCTACTACAGCTAGTATGAGTTAGTCCCACAAGAGCCCTACATAAGGGATTGATGACGTTAATAAATGAGAGTGGAGCTGGCATTGAGCATTGAAAGTACTTTACTAAATTCTCCACTAAGCTTGGCCTCGATCAGTATATTCTTATTCGTATGTGGACAGGTAAAACTTAGCGACTGAGCATGTAGCATCATGGTGTCCATGTTGAATTTAGTTTTCCATAGACGATTTTGTTTGTTACATCCGTGAGGTCGATCGCCTAGAATCGGATGTCTGATATGCGCGAGGTGTTTCCTGAGTTGGTGGAACCGTCCTGTAAGTGGCATTAATTGAATGTAGCTATACCTTGAAGTTGTGAATCTGCCGTCGCTAAGAGGTATTTCGAAAGTAGAAATAGATTTATAATCAGTAACTGCTGACTGACGTCCAGTACCATTATCTAGATCGTAATCGATCCGACTGGATCCAATGAGATGGCCTCGGACGATAGCAACATAGGATTTTTCGGTTTGTCTCTCCATAAACAATTGCTGCATTTGGCTATTCATGGCTTGCGACTTAGCAAACAATAACACGCCTGCTGTCTTTCTATCTATTCTGTGTACGGGATAAACTTGCTGTCCGATCTGGTTACGCAATAATTGTAAGGCAAATACCTTGGCATCTTTTGCTATCCTCGTACGATGGACTAGGAGTCCATGTGGTTTATTGATGGCAATAAGCCGTTCATCTTCATATATGACCTCTAGTTCGATGAACTTTTATATTCAAAGGTGACAACTGGACCACCTCCAGATATAGTGGCGTGCATGCCTTCTAGCGTTTTATTATAACTGATGGTCTGGGGATATTCATTGAATTGATTATGAAACTCCAGTGTCGTTTTGCTGAAGTTAATCAATTCAAAAGTTGTAAGGCCTTCGTTCGGCCCAGATACGACATACTCTGATTTCTTTAGACCAAAGGTCATTGCTAAATCCTCAAAGAAGATTGTATCTCCAGCTTGTACTGTGTAAGCATACCCTACGTAAGTATATTCTGTTTCTCTAGACCAATGCTCCATAGTATGGTTATCCTGCGACCCGTTAGTTCTAGTCCATGAGCCTAGTAGCCAGGTGTATTGGTCTGCCTTTGCTTTAAGTCTCGATAAATCTGAATTAATAATCTCTTGTCGTGCTATCATACAGGATAATAATGAAGAAAAGATGAAAGCTAGGATTATGATTTTTTTCATGAATTCGCATACATAATATGTCGCTAAGTTACCTTAATGTGATAATATCTTAGGTCGATCCTGTTATTCTTTCAAGGAGTTGCAACGTTTTTTTGATTTCCCGCGTATTGTTATTGTACGGTCCAGTAGAGACCTTTTCTAACTTCATAACATTAATAGACGATTATTAATTATAACTGATTTTGTCTGCAAGTACCACCATAGCACCTTATAGTTCTGAGAGCTTTATCCCTATGACGGGACAGCTCAAGGCGGTGACGATTAGGTTAGACAATTCGGACCTCACAATAGATATTGATAGTTATTATAAGCCACCAATTAGTTGGTTCCTGACTGATATACACGGCGAGTTGATCTTATCAGGTCAATTAGATACGGGAATTAGTAATATAGATTTATCAGCATTGCCTTTTGGCAAGTATAGTCTGAGGATAGCTGGTGAAGTCTATATAATATCGACCCCTATATTTCAGTAATCCAGCTTAGCTTTCCTTTTTATCTAAGGATTCATACCAAAAATAGAATTAACCGATCCATAGGTTTGTTCTAGCTCATTTTTGTGTCATCAAATAAAAATCAAAATGATGATGCAAAAGATAGCCTTTACTCTCACACTTGCTTTGACAGTCTGCACTGTTCTGATTAGCCAGCAGCCATTCAACTGTACTAATTATGCCTATTTATTCCAATATAATGATGTCTATGCTATAGATCTAGCATCTGGTCAGTCCACGCTCTTGGGTGCTGATATAACTAGTGGTAACATCAATGCAGTTGCATATAATACCACTGATGGCTACATCTGGGGTCATATCAGTTCTCCATCCTCTTCTGTTGTAAGGGTCGGTGCCGATCTCTCTGTGGATATATATACAATACCTGGATATCGATCTGCCTATGTTGGTGCTATCGATAGTGACGGGTTATTTTATTCTAAGGGGGGTGGGGCATCATATGATGTGGTGGATCTGAACCCCATGTCTGTGACTTACCTACAGTTGCTAGAGCAGAGAAGTCTGTCTCAGAGTATCAGTATTGCTGACTGGGCTTTTAATCCACTTGATGGTATGTTATACACCGCTAGTTCTGGATCGAATCGATTATATCGGATAGACCCTGTAACTGGTTTGGTTACTGATTTAGGAGAAGTGCCAGTCCTCAGTGGTTTCAGCTATACTTATGGTGCCGTTTACTTTGATGTAGAAGGCCATTTCTATGTCTCTGCTAATCAGACTGGATCGATATACAGAATTGAAGCTGTACAGCAAGTGACGACCAACTCAGTAATATCATCTAATATCTTTGCATATGGGCCAGCTAGTGCTTCTAATGATGGCGCAAGATGTCCGACAGCTACTGTCCCTACAGAAATTTGTGATAACAATATAGATGATGATGGAGATGGACTGATAGATTGTGATGATCCTTCATGTTCTGGAGTTGCATCTTGTCCAGCACTATCAGTTTCTAGTGGATCTAATGGTGGTCTCGAAAGTAACAACAGATTAAGTCAGGCTATTGCCAAAAGAAATTATAACAGGCATATATCTCCTATCGAGGAAGTCAATTTCGAGCATACACTACCTGATAATTTGCCGGGTGATAAAATTTTGAATAAAAGTGAATTATACTTAAGTGAATTATTGCCAGTTGGTCTGATTGATGAAACCCACGCTATCGAGAGTTCACCATCGGATCTTATAGACATCACAAATGCAGTAGAAGTGTTTTCTGTAGATTATTACAAGGAAGCGTATCAGATGGCAACTATTCTTGCTCTTAGAACTAATGAGGGTGTCTACGAACATAGTAAGTTTATTTGTGACCGTCTATTAGGCGCTGAACTTAATTCTGTATCTACGATATATGTAAACGAACAGCCGATGATCAGGTCGATCATCTATAGACCTGATGGTAGAAGAGAATTTGTCCTGAGCTTAGCCGCTAGAGTAAGTGAGGAAGGCGTCACGATAGAGAGTCACTGGAATCTAGATCGTTATAAGACTGGGCATGAATATTTTAACTTTCAGATATGGACAGAAGATATAAATCAACTCATCTTTTTGGCTGAAGGTATATTGGACCTAATAGCAGAACGATTACCCATCGTTGAGTATAGATTATCTGACCCACCACGTGTCTTTGTTCAGAGGGCGATGTATAATTCAGGAAAGCTATCGTTGCAAGTAATGAATAATGATTTCTCTACACAACTTATAATAGAAGGTGGGAGCCGTCGCACAGAGACTTCAAATAATTTTGAGATTGATGAGCAGAAAGAATTAGAACCATATAAGAATATGATTGAACTCGAGGTTGGACAATTGTTTGATCTGGGATTTAGAGTGAGTACAGAGCAGGGTGGAACGCCCGATGATTTGTTTGTGTCTGACGGTCCTTGGGGATATGATGATGCAGCGATCGGTACTGATATTATAGACTTTGTAGTAACCCAAGATTTGAGCCTTATGGACCCTAGTCTACTTGAGATAGAAAGAGACATCCACCTTGAAGCCAGACTAGATGATTATGTCGCTGTCTATAGAGCAATGACACCGAGGTTTGAGGCATTAGATCTAGATGTGCATTCCTTTATAAGCTTTACGGCTAGTGGGATAGGGCAGTTAGAGGTGACCTTGGTCAAGGAAAGTGTGACTAGCTGGGAAGAGCAGTTGCATGCACATGTCTCGTTGGAAGAGAATGGATCAACTTTTACGATTAGAAAGGAAGACTTCAAGTCTCAGGATGGCACAAGCTCTAGTTGGGAAGATATTAAGCTTATCGTTTTCACTATCAGAAATATATCTGGAGAGGTCGAAGTGCGCAGTTTAGATATTGCTGATGTAGGATTTGGAATCAATTCTACTAGCACTAATCAGATACCGGGATCAGAAGAAAGCCTTAGCGTATACCCCAATCCAACGAAAGCGGACCTGACGATAAGTATAGATTCAGAAACTGAGCATCATGCCAATCTAAAGTTAGTCAATGCACAAGGCGTCCTAGTGCATCATCGTATGGTGACCTTGCACCTAGGTCAGAATGGAGTTGTCCTAGAGACAAGTGAGTTACCAGCTGGAAGCTATATGCTAATTCTGTCTAAAGAAAATGAGCTCCCACAATTAAAGCAGGTTATGGTTTTGTACTGATAGATTCTAAGAGCTGGTCAAGGTGCGTTTTCACTTTGATCAGCCTTGTTCCATACCAACTGAAAATCTCGCCATCCACTAGATGAATCTTTGTCATAGGGAGTATTTTCTGAAAAGCTAAGAGGTGTTTTTCTTTGAATGGGAATGGCTCTGAAGAAAGGAACAATAGATCTGGGTCTGCTTCTTGTAATTCCGAAATTGTCAGCTGAGGATACCTTAGCCGTTCTCTATAGATATTCTGTAACCCACAAGTGTCTAACATCGCGTTGATGTAAGTATCGCCGCCAACTGTCATGTATGGGTCTGACCAGATAAGATAGATGACCGTCTGAGACTTGATACTCTGGATTGACTTTAGGCAGAAAGCCAATTGTGTTTTGAGTAGCTTAGCCTCATTAATTCTATCAGTTGCGTGACCTAGGTCGGTGATGAGTTTAAGATTATCCTCGGGCGTTTTAATCTCGGTGACCAGGACTTTTGTAAAACGACTAAGCTCTTCGATTTGGTCTCTGACGTTTTCTTCCTTATTAGCGATAATTAGATCTGGTCTTAGTTCTCTAATTTTATCGACATTCAGATTTTTAGTACCGCCTATTCTGGTTTTATTTCGGTACCAGCTATCTGGATGAACACAGAATTTAGTAATACCTACAACTTCTTTCTCTAAGCTTAAATCAGCTAGAAGTTCAGTCTGTGACGGGACAGTAGATATAATCCTCATAGCTTTGCTTGTAACACAAAGATAAACTGACTCCTGAATATCTTAGTAGGACTACTCGAATATTGACCTAAAGAAAGTAAAAGCTTCGTTGAGCCACTTATGCCATTGGCCTTTGGTTCTCTTCTCAGAATTGTCAGCGGGCATCCATGCTGCTTTCAAGGTATGGGGTCTTATGGTTACAGCTTGATGTTTCATGTCATTGAACTTTTTCTTTGTTCAATTCAAATTAAAGACCGAAATAGCTAATTCGATATCCTGACTCTATAATAGTCAGTTACTTGTCATCTTAGTTGATAGCTAAGATACTGTGCCCTGATAGGTCACTGCTAGTAGAGGGTGTTGCTTTGGTTGTTCTTTAGCTCTGGTTTGTAGTGCTCCGCAAGTTCTTTGGTAGCCTTGGCAAGTATAATGGTGTCTAGTCCGACACCTATCATTTTTGCACCTTGGGCTTTATACTCTTGGATGAGTTCTTTAGAAGAGGTTAGGACGCCTGGCACCTTACCCGCGGCACTGATTTTCTTTATACAATCCATGACAACCGCCTTGACTTCTGGGTGACCAGGTTGACCTAAGTGTCCCATCGTCCCTGCTAGATCTGCTGGACCCATAAATACCACATCTACATTGTCTACTGCAAGTATTTGGTCTAGTGCAGCGACACCTTTGATAGACTCCACTTGTGTGATGAGGCACATTTGGTCATTAGCTAATGAGAAATAATTATTGACTCGATTCCATTGAGCTGCTCTAGCTAGGGCAGTGCCGACACCTCTGATACCTTCTGGTGGGTATCTAAGCGCCTGTGCCATCTGTTCTGCTATCTCAGCACTTTCTATCATAGGAATGATAAATGATTGTACACCCGCATCCATTAACGTCTTCATGTAGACGGCATCAGCATTCGCTATTCTAACTATAGGTGTTACTGGATATCTCGACATGGCCTGTAACTGAATGACGATTTGATTGATATCAAAAGGACCATGCTCTGCATCTATTAGTACCCAGTCAAAACCTGCGCCTGCAAGTATCTCAGCAGAGTAGGAGTGTGGTATCCCATTCCATATTCCGTATTGTTGCTTACCTGCTTTTATAGCAGTTCTGAAGTGATTCTCTATACTATTCATTGTGCTATTGTTATTTGAAATAACAGCTTATGGATCCCATTTTATTGAAGTCTACATGGAAGGTGTCACCCGATCGTACTGCAATAGGTCTTGTAAAAGAACCTGAAAGTATAACCTGACCAGGTTTTAGAGAAAGACCATGTAGTGCGTACTTTTTTGCTAACCAAGCAATGCCTTTTGCTGGATGATTAAGTACAGCACCTGATACGCCTGATTCTTCTATGACACCGTTGCGACTCATCATCGCACTGACCCATCGTAAGTCAATGTCATCAGGTCTTATAGGTCGTCCACCCATAATGATTCCTGCGTTGGCAGCATTATCAGAAATTGTATCTCTGACGGTCCGTTTATATCCTGACTCAGGGTCTACCCGATATGTTCTTGCCGCAATAAGTTCGAGAGCTGGAACCACATAGTCAGTTGCGTTAAGTACATCGACTATGCCTATGTTTTTTCCTTTAAGTTCCTTCTTTAGAAAGAAAGCTAATTCTACTTCTATTTTCGGATCTAAGAAGGCTGATGCCTCGATCTCAGATCCTTCTTCGAAGACCATGTCATCGAGTAAGGTTCCATAATCGGGTTCGTCTATGCCCATAACTTGTTGCATTGCCCTAGAGGTTAGACCAATCTTATGGCCGACGACCTGACGGCCTTCACTTTTCTTGATATCCATCCAGGTGGTTTGAATGCCATACGCATCCGAAATAGCCATTTGCGGATAGGTAAGTGTCGTCGCTTGGACTTGGACTCTGTTCTGCTCTGCTAGATGTAGTCTTTCGGCTTCTGCCTGGATCTGCTTTTTAGTCATTTGCTGATCTAATTCTTTGCTTACAAAGCTATTAAATAAACTAAGAACCAGATCAGCAATAGAGCTTATGTTGTGATTATTCTAGAATCACTAATTTTTGTGTATTGGTCGTGTTTTGGTCCCTTGTTCTCAAGTAATAGACACCTGAAGGCATACCAGTTAGATCTAATCTTATCAAGTCCTCAGAAAGCACTTCGAGGCTCGGAATATGTAATAAAGCCCCTGATCTGTCAGTGATAGTTAGGCTTTTGACTTTTGAAGCCATCTTTCTTGATTTAATATAGATATAATCCTCAGTTGGATTAGGATAGATAGAGATCATTTCATTCTCTGTAGCTATTCTTACTGCTGCTATCTGACTATGAATGACCTCATTGTTCTCTAAGATAATTGTGATTTTGTAGTAGTTGATTCCTGATATTGGAGAAGGATCGAAATGTTTATTTGTAATCTCCTCAAAGCTTGTAATCTGACTAAACTCGATTTCAGATTCATGCTTTCTTTCTATTATTATTTCTCTAACCTGATGCGTTTGGACATAAGACCATGTCAGTTCTACACCGTTACTGTCTTGCTTCCAGATAGCACTTAGTTCGGTCATGCCTACTAGGCTAAGAACCTCTGCGTTTGCGGTAGAAAGTATTGCATTCATATTATTATAGACACCACGTGCAGTTACTGTAAAAGGCTCCGTGAGGCCGATGATCGTAACGTCATCAGGTGCTATATAAGTGGTTGATATTACATTCGGGTCGTTGTCATCTCCATTTAGAATAAAAGTTGTTTCTGAAGGCGCGATGAAGCTTAAGAAGTATTCTCCTTCAGCTAGGCCTTCGAACCCATATGAGCCATTCTCTAGAGTTTGTATGCTATCTATTTTTGTTAATGGATCTGTAGTGTCATAGATGAATACCCAAGTTTGTACCGGTAGAGTAAGCGAATCAAAATAGATTCTTCCAGTTACTGACCCACCTTGGTAATAGGTTATCGGCGCAACTAAATGTGTATCCCCGTCCACAGTTATCGGATAAGAAATAACCTTATTGTTTTCACCCATTGATAATTCATCATTATTGAATACCACGACATATTGGTCGTCTAGCCCTGACAGATCTATTTCTACAAGATATTCACCTGGTTCTAAATTACTAAATAAGTAATAACCATCTTGATCAGTTACTGAACTATCATTAGATGAAGAGCGTAGTACTTGTATTAAATTGACCCTAATGCCTTGTATCCCAAACTCATTGAAATCCTTTATTCCATTGAGGTTTTTGTCGTTGAATATATATCCTTCGATCGAATTGCAATTAGTATTTGCCTCTATCACACCATCACAGTTGTTGTCTATACCATCACAGAGTTCTTCTGCCATTGGATTAGTGGTAGCATTGTTGTCATCACAATCATCTCCATTAAGTACATAGCCTATAGGTTGGTCACATTCCTCTATAGAATTTTCTGCATCTCCGAATCCATCGCCGTCATTATCTAGAAAGTAAGTTATATAGTTCTCGTCGATAATACCATCACAGTTGTTGTCTACGCCATCACAGATTTCCTCCGCGTTAGGGAATATGCTAGCATCATTGTCATTGCAGTCGCTGTCATTGAGTACATAACCATTAGGCTGTTCACAAGAGGAAATTCTGAACTGAGAATCTCCATATCCATCATTATCAGCATCGTAATAGAAGGTTACTGCTGTCGCTTCATCGTCGATGATACCATTGCAGTTATTATCTATATCGTCACATAACTCTGGAGCTGATGGATAGATGGTATTGTTGTTATCGTCACAATCTTCCGCATCAGGAACGTAGCCATCTGGTTGCTCACAGGCTTGGATGAATATTTCGGCATTACCAAATCCGTCACCATCATTGTCTAGATAGTAGATAGCTGTACTTTCATCTATAGAGCCATTACAATCGTTATCTATGCCATCGCATAGTTCTGTAGCGTTAGGGAAGATAGTTGCATCAGAGTCATCACAATCAGTTGCATCTAATACATAGCCAGGTGGCTGTGCACAATCTAAAATTGAGTTATTGAAGTCACCATAGCCATCATTATCACTATCCAAGTAGAAAGTAATACTATTCACATCTTCATCTATATTACCATTACAATCATTATCTATGCCATCACATAGTTCTGTTGCGTTAGGGTAGATAGTTGCATCAGAGTCATCACAATCTGTGGCGTCGAGTACATAACCAGTTGGCTGTGTGCAGTCTGTTATTGAAACAGCCGCATCACCGAAACCATCGCTGTCACTATCTAGGTAGAACGTCGTAGCACCTGTATTATCATCTATAGTACCATTGCAGTCATTATCGATCCCATCGCAAAGTTCATTAGCGTTAGGGAAGATAGTTGCGTCAGAATCATCACAATCTGTGGCGTCGAGCACATAACCACTTGGCTGTGTACAGTCTGTTATTGATACAGCCGCATCACCGAAACCATCGCTGTCACTATCTAGGTAGAACGTCGTAGCACTTGTATTATCATCTATAGTACCATTGCAATCATTATCTATGCCATCGCAGAGTTCAGTAGCATTAGGGAAGATAGTTGCGTCAGAATCATCACAATCTGTGGCGTCGAGTACATAACCACTTGGCTGTGTACAGTCTGTTATTGAAACAGCCTCATCACCGAAACCGTCGCTGTCACTATCTAGGTAGAACGTCGTAGCACTGGTATTATCATCTATATTACCATTGCAATCATTATCTATGCCATCACATAGTTCTGTTGCATTAGGGAAGATAGTTGCGTCAGAATCATCACAATCTGTGGCGTCGAGTACATAACCAGTTGGCTGTGTACAGTCTGTTATTGAAACAGCCGCATCACCGAAACCATCGCTGTCACTATCTAAGTAATATGTTGTTGTAGCTAAGCCTTCATCGATAGTGTTATTACAGTTGTTATCTGACCCATCACAGATTTCTGATACTCCTGGATTTACTGTGTCGTCAGCGTCATTACAGTCAGTATTGTCTGCTACATAGCCACTAGGTGCAGATGTAGCTTCTATCGTGACTAGAGGATTTCCATATCCGTCACTGTCACTATCTTGATAGAAAGTTTGAGTATTAACTGTTGTACAAGAACCATCATCTATAGTTGCTAAGCTATTATAGTTACTCGAGGCGGGATTTGTGCAGCCTAACACCTGTGGTGTGGCAAAGAATAAACCATAATCTTCTACTTGGCCTATTGCTGGTGTAAAGCAAGCGTTTGGTATAGTTGTATTACTGACGATGACTCTCATTCTGAGAAGTTCATTTAAGTTAGGATTAGCAGGCATGCTTATGTTAACAAGGTAATTGCCATCATTAGTCGTTTGGAAATTGCTGCCACTTTCATTAGGGTCATCGAAGTCTCCATCACCATTGAAGTCAAAATAAAAATTCATATAGTTTACAGCTGTTACATCTATGAAAACATCGTAACTGGTATTGACTTCCACATTAGCTATCCCAGCACAGATATTGTTTTCATAAGAGCCACTGATGTTAGCTAGACCTGATTCATGATTTATATTTTCAAAAGTAATTTTGTTGATGCCTCCTGTACCAGTAGTATTGGACGGATCACAAGTCGAGAAAGGTTCTGCTTCTACTTTGACATAGGTTGCTGATTCATTTTGACCTGCACCATTTATTGAGGTTAGATCTATAATATTGTAACCTAGATCATTGAAGGTTATAGTTTGTTTAGCACAAGTTGCATCACTAAATGTTAGATTAGTTGCTGACCAGGTCCTTGTCTCACCATAAGCTGATTGGTCTTCTAGTGTTAGCATTGACCCTTGGCAAACAACCGTTGATGTCTGGCCTATTGCTGCAACCGGGGCACCTAGAGTGCTACAGTTACTAAGTGCTGTCAGTGCAGCTACATATGAATCGACATCTGCAACAGAAGCAGCCGACCAATTGATAGTCGTATGTGTAGAAGGCGCCATTATCGTGTTAGATCCAGCAGGATCATGTATAGCCCCTAGGTTATGACCTATTTCATGCGACATGAGGGCTTGTAGACGAGAAGGTATCGCACTGAAGTCCTTTAGCAAATGGAACCATCCAGGTGTATTAGCTAGGCCGACAACAGGATCCCCATTGAGTACCATGTCTCTTGCAGACCATAAAACGCCCATATCCAGAGCGGTCTGAAATCCACCCATAGTGCCTCCAGGTACTGATCCCGACCCATCACTAGCCCATAAAGTGAACTCAGTTAACATTTCATCTGCATTGCCATTATTCGGGTCAGTCTCGAATGGTTCGCTATTCGTATCTGGAGCGATATAGATAGCAGTTACATTAAATTCTAAATTGAGATCAAACTCTGAACGGAAATCTGACTGTACGTTATTCAGAACAGCAAGATTGTGGTTTTGGACTGCAGCCGTACTGCCGTATTTGACGAGCATGTCATTGGTGTTAGCTATCGCCATATTGATGACTTTGCAACCTGATGTTTGAGATTTATTTAAAGCTTGACTTTTGACTCTTGTCTTAGTGTGATCACCGCAAACGTGTTCTTTGTGATCCTCTACGATGTCTTTAGCATCAAAGAGAACATATTGACCTGTCGTTGCTTTGGACGTGAAGTAGGATAGTGGCTGTATATAGTACTTAGTCCCTCCTCTTTCTATATAACCATAGATAAAATTGTCTGCGATGGTGAGACTAACCTGACCACCATTACTTGATTGGCCACCTAGAAAAAATCTCTCATCTGATTCTAGACCGATGATTTGTAGGTTGTCAGTGAATACTTTAAATTCGAATTTCTGGCCTGCGATATCTAGAGTAATCTCATCATTTGTTTTTAGAGATAAGTTCTGGATAGCTATGTCAGAACTAAAAACCTGGTAATCATTTAAGGCATGACCTAGGTCAGGAATTAGCTGCTTAGAAATTCCCTCAGTTTGGATTGTTTTCTGTGCAATAGAATGACCAACAGAAAGAATGATTAAGCAAAATGTAAATGCAAGGGTTAAAAGGGTGTTTTTGAACATCTTTTTTGAAAATTTAAAGCTTTCAGGATATGGCTAATTGGGGCCTATTGTTTATCTAGGTAGATAATGCGGACTTATATAGGACAACTGAATACTGAAGCCATCCCCTACAGGAAGGCAACTGGTAGAATACAAGTACCCTACCAATACGAGCTATTGATGTTCAAATGACAAGAGGACGACATTAGAGGCAAGCTGGTTGTACTTTTACTTGCTATTAGTTTTTCTAAAATGATCACTCCTCCAGTCTGTGAAGCATTAGATTTCGATAGACACAACAACATATTAGATGGCTATATGTTAGCTATTAATACCAACCCATGACATGAATCTACAAGCCCAAGCCAAAAACCTCTTGCTTACCGTAAAAATGCAGGAACCGAAAATGGACTTTGTAACAACTCTTGCAAATGCATCTATAAATGAGCTGAAGATGCAGCTAACATCTGATCATGATAAAAAGGCATTTTGGATCAATATCTATAACGCCTACTATCAAATCCTCAGAAGCCAGGGTCATCAGAAGCCAGCAATCTATACCGCACGATTATTCGACATAGCTGGACAGTCCTTTAGTCTAGATGATGTGGAACATGGGATATTAAGAAGATTTAAGTACAAGTACTCATTAGGGTTTTTATCAAATATCTTTGTCAAAAGGAGGATTAAACGTTTAGCTGTAGACCAGTTAGATTATCGAATACATTTTGCTTTGAATTGTGGTGCTAAGAGTTGTCCTCCGATAGCATTCTACGATGGTGAGAAGATAGATACACAACTCGATTTAGCTACCCAATCTTACCTAGAAGCTGAAAGCGAGTTTGACCATAACCATAAAGTCTTACGAACAACAGCGCTTTTTAAGTGGTTTCTTGCTGACTTCAATGGCATGGAAGGCATAAGAAAAATCTATAGAGATCAGTTAAACATTGAAGTCAGTGGATACAAAATCCTGTTCAATGCATATTCATGGGAAGATGATCTGAATAACTTTAATGAATAGCCGGCTTAGGCCATGACACCTGACAAGATAAAGTCTGTCATGTTTTTTTCTAGCTCTATAGGATTCAAGTCTTTTTTCTCTTTTATATTCCATGAATACATCCATCTGATTGATGAAAGGATGCAGTTTTTGATAAATTGAACTTCTCCTGTTTTGAATGAATTATTGTCCATCCCATCATGGACGATTGTCGCTATCTTATCTTCGTAGGAATTCCTTCTGTTAAGAAAGACCTTCTTTCTATCTTCATCAAGAAACCGCCATTCATTGACATGAATGTTTAGCTTGTCAGGATTTTCGAAAGTCATCCTGACATGAAGCTGTATAACGGCTTTGAGTTTATCAATTGGGGTATAAGAGGAAGCCTCGATATCAGATATCCCACGATGGAACTTATCTGCTATATCAAATAAGAGGAGATCGAGTAGTTCTTGCTTGGATTTGATGTAGTTATATATATTTGATTTATCACAATCGAGCCGCTGTGCTAATTCACGCATGGTCATTGCTTTATAGCCCTTCTCACTGAGTAGTGCCGTAGCGAATTTGAGGAATCTTTCTTTTTTATGGTTTTTGTACATTGTGAATGTTGGGCTCTGTCCTGAAACAATATTAATGAATAATTGTTTGTCATTACATAAACAAGTGTTTATATTGTCAACGAAACTAGAAATATGGCTACACGAGCAGATAACGAAAAGCAACTCAAGAGCAGTTTAAAAAAAATAAAGAAGGAAGGTGTTGTTAAGAATTTCATTAATGGCAAGTTAGTCACTGCTGTTTCTCGTAAGACCTTCGAGAACACTTCGCCTGTAGACGGGAAGAAGATTGCGGATGTGGTTTCTAGTGACCATAGAGATATCGACAAAGCCGCTAAGGCCGCAATGAAAGCTTTTCAGACTTGGCGAAATGTCGACCATAAGGAGCGAAAAGCCATCCTATATCGAATCGCTGAGAACATAGAGAAATATGCAAAGGAGATTGGTCCCCTGGAATCATATGATACTGGCCAGCCTATTAGGTTTACTAAAAAATCTGGTGCACTAAGGGGCCCAGCTAACTTCCGGTATTTTGCAGATAAGATTATCGATGCGGCTAATGGCCTGACAACACCTGATACCCATCATCTAAATTATTCCATGCGACAGCCGATAGGTCCTGTGGGGATTATCACGCCATGGAATGCCCCATTTATGCTCAGTACCTGGAAGATTGCACCAGCACTCGCTGCTGGGTGTACCATCGTCCACAAGCCAGCGGAAGATAGCCCGATGACAGCGATGATACTTGCTAGAGCAGCTCACGAGGCAGGTCTACCTGATGGTGTATGGAATGTGGTACATGGTCTAGGTCATTCTGCTGGTAAGGCACTGACAGAGCATGAAGATATTAAGGCAATTGCCTTTGTGGGAGAGACGACTACTGGCTCACATATAATGAAGCAAGGTGCCGATACGCTGAAGCGAGTCCACTTCGAGTTGGGAGGTAAGAACCCTGTCATTGTATTTGATGATGCTGATCTTGATAGGGCGTTAGATGCGGTGGTATTCATGAAGTATAGCCTTAACGGCGAAAGATGTACAAGTTCCTCTAGACTAATCCTCCATGAAAAAGTCTATGATAAATTTGTCAAAAAACTAAAGGCCCGCGTATCAAATATCAAAGTCGGGAATCCTCTGGATCCAAAGACAGAAGTCGGACCTATGATCCACCGTGCACACCAAGAGAAGGTCCTTAGTTATGCTAAGATAGCCCAAGAAGGCGGTGCCAAGCTCTTAGCAGGTGGTACGGCACCCAGAGGAAAATTATCTGCTGGTTGCTACGTGAATCCGACATTGGTAGAAGGCGTGACCTCCAAGATGCGTATCGGACAAGAAGAAGTATTCGGACCCTTCCTTTCTGTTATGAAGTTCAAGACAGAAGCACAAGCCATCAAAATCGCTAATTCAGTGAAGTACGGACTGACAGCATATATCTGGACTAAAGATGGAGAGAAGGCACAGCGTATGGCTCGAGATGTAGAAGCAGGCATGGTCTGGATAAACTCACAGAATGTAAGACACTTACCGACACCATTCGGTGGTGTAAAGCAAAGTGGCATCGGCAGAGACGGCGGTGATTATAGCTTCGAGTTCTATATGGAGACTAAGAATGTCTGTGTCGCATATGGGACGCATCAAATTCCAAAACTTGGAATTTAATAGATATCAGATGATAGATAACAGATATTAGATTCAATTTTTGAATAGTAATTAGCATCTGATATATTTATTGGAATGAAAATCAGGTTATGACTGAAAGTCCATTGATGCAAAAATCGTATTCGTTAGCTTTGAAAGTAGTTGATACCTACAAGTACTTAGTTTCTGAAAGGAAAGAATTTGTCTTAAGTAAGCAATTACTAAGAAGTGGTACAAATCCAGGTGCAATGGTGAGAGAAGCTCAAAATGCTGAAAGCAGAAAAGACTTTATGCACAAGTTGAAAATTGCGCAAAAAGAAACGAGCGAAACCATCTATTGGCTTGAATTGCTTAAAGACTCTGGGTACTTAGATGAAAAAAAATGTAATCTAGTTTTATCCCTAGCAAAGGAAGTTATAAAAATGATAGTCAGTTCAGTAAAAACAACCAAATTGAATGACCATTAATCTAATAACTATTAACTGATAACTAATATCTTATATCTAATAACTGACTTATATCTAATAACTCATAACTATAACTAATCACTCCTAACTCATAACTCATAACACGTGGGACTAATTAATCACAACTGGAATCTCCCTTTTAACATCATTCGTTGCTCTCATGTCGAATGTACTGTCAGAGACCTAGACGCATCGCGTAAGTTCTACGTAGACATATTGGGTATGATCGAAACTGAAAGAACAGCAGATACACTTTATCTGAGATGTCTAGAGGAGAAAAATCACCATACCTATATCCTCAAGCAAGGCGACACAGCCGAAGTCTTAGCATTAGGTTTCAAAGTTGCATTTGATAGTGATTTGGATAAGTTGCATGCCCATTTTATGGCATTGTCCCTCCCAGTAGAATGGATCGCTAAGCACGCTGAAGAAAGGACCTTGGCTGTCAGGACACCAATGGGACTACCCTTAGAGTTTCATGCAAGACAGACGCGTGTTCCGACGATGATGCGTGAATTCTCAAAGTACAAAGGTCTATCGCCACTGCGCTTTGATCATATTAATTGCTTTACGCCTAACTGTCAGAATACCTATGAGTTTTTTGTCAGTCAGCTGGGCTTTCGATTGACAGAGTATACGCTAACGGAAAAGGGGGATATGTGGGCCGCCTGGACGCATAGGAAAGGAAATGTGCATGATATGGCATTAACTAATGGCAGAGGACCTCGATTGCATCATACAGGTATCTGGACTGGGAGTGTGAATAATATAATACATCTCCTAGATGTGATGGCCTCCGAAGGCTATGTGGAGAATATAGAAAGAGGACCTGGGCGACATGGTATTTCTAATGCCTTCTTCCTTTATATCTTAGATCCTGATGGACATCGTATAGAACCATTTACTTGTGATTATTTGACCGTAGATCCAGACTGGGAACCACTTGGTTGGGATCTCCGAGACCCTAAGCGTCAGACCTTATGGGGCGCGCCAGCACCTAAGTCATGGTTCGAACACGGAACACCATTCAGAGGTACGGCAGTCAGAGACTCAGACATCGAATCTAATCCGATTATAGCCAACTATGAAGACCACGCCTAACTAACTAAATCCTCATCAGTCAATCCTAAAAAATGCCTCACATCACCTTAGAATGCAGCTCAAATCTAAAGATGGAATTTCTATCATTTTTCAGAGAGCTATCAGAAGAATTAGTCAACACTGGTCACGCCTCATTAATTGGAATCAAGTGCAAGGTCGTCACTTCAGAGGTCTTTTATATCGCTGGCGGAGACCCAGAATACAAAATGGCTAACTTGCTATTTAGGCTGAGGGAAGGCCGCTCTGATGAGGTGCTAGAAAGTTTTTCTAAGATAGGTATGGGACTAATGGAAAAGTACTTGCAGTCTGATATACAGGCGAAGAATGTCATCCTGTCGACAGAGATCAAGGAGTTAAAGCATGGTTGGGATTTAACTAACAATACAATAAGGTAATTATGAAATTTGCCACGTACAAAGTTGCAGGTAAGGAAACGTATGGTTCTGTAGTCGAATCAGACGAGGGTCTCTCATTTACAGATGTTCATGAGCATTATGGACAGGATCTTAGATACTGGATAGAGAAGGATGCTCTAGGTGAGCTCAAGCAGATCTGCACAGATCTAGACCCAAAGTATAAAGAAAAGGACATAGAATACCTAGTGCCGATTCAGTCAGGAGAGAAGATCATTTGTATCGGTGTGAATTATGCTAAGCGTAACGCTGAGTATAAGGACAATTCGGAAGCACCGAAATATCCAAGTGTTTTTCTGAGGTACCTCGATTCCTTTGTCGGTCATGGACATAATATGGTTAGACCACCAGAGTCAGATAAGTTAGACTATGAAGGCGAGATTGTAATAATCATAGGGAAGGGTGGTCGACGTATACCTAAGACAGCAGCTTTAGATCATATTGCTGGGCTAACACTGATGAACGAAGGCACTCTGCGAGACTGGGTCCGACATGCTAAGTTCAATGTGACTCAAGGAAAGAACTTTGCTAAATCAGGTGTAATTGGCCCATGGATGATGACTGCGGATGAGATTAATGATTATGCTAATTTAGATATCAAGACCAGGGTTAATGGGGAGGTCAGACAGAATGACAATACCTCTAATCTGATGTTCCCATTTGATTATATTATTTCTTACCTAAGTTCATTCATGATGCTCAAGCCTGGTGATATGATCTCGACAGGAACGCCAAATGGTGCAGGCGCTCGATTCGAACCACCTATCTATCTCGTACCTGGTGATGTGGTCGAAGTAGAAGCTGCAGGTGTCGGTATCCTAAGGAATGGGGTAGAAGATGAGATAATAAATATATAATTCTCTCCTCGGATGATGCTTGGTAGGTCTTCCGATTATGAGCTAACTTGCAGCATGAAGTTCACTGACCTCAAACTGAAAAAGCCCTTACTTAATGCCCTAGCCGATATCGGAATAGAGGCACCTACCAGTATACAGGAAAAGGTGTTTTCACCTATTATGTCTGGACGCGATGTGGTTGGTGTTGCTCAGACTGGTACTGGTAAGACCTTTGCCTACCTACTTCCATCCCTCAATCTATGGAAGTTTACAAAATCTCCTAATCCACAAATTCTGATTATTGTTCCGACTAGAGAGCTGGTAGCTCAAGTGGTGCTTGAGATCAATAAGTTGTCGACTTATATTTCCCTAGTCGCAGTCGGTGTATATGGTGGTACAAATATCAGGACACAGAAAGCGGAGGTGATGAAAGGTCTAGATGTGATAGTAGGCACACCAGGTCGACTGGTAGATTTGATGTTGGATGGCGTCCTGAAGACAAAGTATATAAAGCGGCTCATTATCGATGAGGTCGACGAAATGCTCAATCTTGGTTTCCGCACACAACTGAATTTGATACTAGATTTCCTTCCAGCTAAGCGACAGAACCTCATGTTCTCTGCGACCTTACCTGGTCCAGTATTGGATATTATAACTGCATTTACTGATTACTATACAAAGATAGAAGCCGCACCATCTGGTGCTCCATTAGAGAATATTGATCAATTCGTCTATGAAGCCCCTAACTTTAATACCAAAGCAAATCTACTAGAGTTATTGCTCGATGTTGATAGAGATATGCACAAAGTTTTGGTCTTCGTCGGTACTAAGAAGTATGCCGATGCCCTATTTACTAGAATGGAAACCAGCATAGGTGAGAAAGTTGGAATTATACATTCATCAAAATCGCAAAATAATCGATTCGCAGCAGTAGAAGGTTTTGATAGTGGAGTAGTAAGGGTATTGATAGCAACGGATGTCATAGCCAGAGGTCTTGACTTAAGCGATATTTCGCATGTGATTAATTTTGGTCTACCAGATGCACCAGAGCAATACATCCATAGAATAGGTCGTACGGGTAGGGTAGAGCGTAAGGGAATTGCAATTTCCTTTGTTGCTGAAGATGAATTAGAAAACCTAGAACAGATAGAGCAATTGATGGAAATGACGATTCCTCGTAAAATCGTACCAGAGGAACTGGAAATATCTAAGGAACTAATCGAACTAGAGAAAACTGTTGAGTTTGTACCGTTTAATAATCATAAAATGCGTACCCATAAGCCAACTGGTGCTGCCTTTCATGAAAAGTCTGAAAAGAATAATAAGGTCAATGTACGTGTCTCCCATGACGACCTGATGAAAAAGAAATATAAAAAACAATTTAGGAAAGGTAAGAGCTAAGTAATGTCAGAAGATACACTTAAGAAAATAGTATGTCTAGGTGACAGTCTTACAGAAGGGTATAACATAGATAGGAAAACGCGCTGGACGAAGCTGCTGTCTAATCACCTCAATATCGTCATCATTAATAGTGGCATTTCTGGGGACACCACGGCTGGTATGTTGGCAAGATTCCAAAGTGATGTTGTAGTCCATAAGCCCTCTCATCTAATCATCTTAGGAGGGACGAATGACCTGTATTTCGATTGGCCAGATAATTATATCATTGGCAATATAAAAACCATGCTACGTCAAGCTCAATATCACAATATTGTAACCATGGTCGGCCTGCCGCCACCAATCTATCCTATCCAAGAGCCAAACACGGGGTTGTTTATTTCTGAAAGTAAGTTAATCGAACGACTAGCAGTCTACAGAAAAAAATTAATGAAATTCGCCCTGGATGATAAGCAACCGGTTATAGATTTTGCTCAGAATATGTCTAGAGATCTCTATCTATTAGATGGCGTACATCCAACCACTCATGGTCAGCCTGTGCTGCTTAAGAGTGTGTTAGAAGTGCTGCACAAACTAGAGTTATGATTATACCTATAAAGAAGCTCGTAAACTACTCATTAGTCTTGCCTATAATTTATTTATCATTAATGGTCTTAGAGGGTTGCCAACCAAAGACCCATCGACTCATCGAAACAACTGATAAATTAGGTGTTTCGGTCCCTGAGCTGATTATTCTAGGCATCGCTCAAGATGCTGGCTTTCCTCAGGCAGCTTGTAAGAAATCTTGTTGTACCGCCGTATGGCCAGACAAGTCTAAGCGTAAAATGGTTTCTTGTCTAGGCTTGCGTGATCCTAAAACAGGAAAAGCATGGCTCTTCGATGCGACACCAGATTTT
>CALEAC010000248.1 GCA_937944095.1 uncultured Saprospiraceae bacterium | reverse complement strand
GCCGCACTATGACCCTTGCTGGGAAGTAAGAGCTTTTCTTTGATTTTGGAACCTAGGTATAGACGTAGATAGCTATAGATGAATTATCTTAGCCGTTCATGAAAAGCTATTCTACCTTAGTCATGTTCATCATAGGTATTAACCTAATTAGCCAATTGGGCGCCAGCCAATCTATAGAGGCACAACTAGAGGCCAAGCTGACTCAAAAGGCAAACATTCTAAAGCAGCTGGCTCAAATAGAGGATCAAATAATTGATCTCAAAATGGCACGTTCTATAAGTGACATCAAAGCACTAGGTCTCCCATCAGAAGACTACATAGAGCATAAGGCAATGATCTTAGACTATGACGAAGCGCATGAGCAAGCAAGATGGGTAGCGCATATGATACTACCAGAAATCAAAGATGGCAAGGTGGTCAGAACCAATGATTTCAGGATAGACCCCAAGGTCACTTCTGGCACCGCAACACAAATAGATTATTTTACGACCGATACACTAGAAGGTGGTAAGGTAACCTACGATGGCTATGGTTATGACAGAGGTCACCTAGCTGCAAGTGCTGATTTTAGATGGTCTGAGAAAGCACTATCTGAGAGTTACTTCTATTCTAATATGTCGCCGCAGTTGGCTGACTTCAATCGTGAAATCTGGGCTGACCTAGAGCGGTTACTCCGTCGGTATGTGATCACTAATGAAGTCCCATTACATATAGTTACGCTGCCCATACTAGAAAATGACCTACCCAAAATCGAACGATCTAAAAACCAAGTCTCAGTCCCTCGGAAATTTGCGAAGGTCGCCTATGACCCTATTAACAATAAAGGCATCGGCTTTGTACTCGAACATAAAAGACTCGACCGAACTCTAGACCATTATGCGATGAGCATAGACCAAGTCGAGGCCATCGCAGGCATGGATTTTTTTCAGACAATTTCAGAGGAAGTCGAAGCCGCTTACACGGTAGAAGACTGGTTCGATAACATTGCAGCTGGTGATGTCGACCCTATCCATCAGCCATCTATGCCTCCAGGCTATTTCAATACTGTCGTAGGTGGAAAAAAAATAGGATCGAATGCCATAGTCTGTGGCAAATTAGTCAGCAGTCGATATTCTAGAAAAGGCAATCTCTGGATTAACCTAGATAAGAATTATCCAAATAATGTCTTCAATATATTTATCCGAAAGGAACATCTCCCCAATTTCAGCTACGACGTCGTCTCGATGTACCAAGACCAACAGGTATGCGTAGAGGGTCGTGTACAATTTCTCTCCGACAATCCAACGATTAACATCAAAGACGACAGAGCTATAAAGCATTATGAAAATGAATAGAAGACGCCGAGTGCTTTTGAATTAATCTACGTCGACTTCGCTCTTCTTTTTAATATAATATCGGTCTCGTTCTAAAATCATCTGATTCATCTGCAATTCTCTTCAAAGCATATTTTCATGCCACTCATTCCGGCCCCAAGCACTTGTGATCAATTTCTTGTAATAACTGTCCCTCTTCTGAATAGTACTTCCACGTACCGACTCGGATGGATGACCTATCCTTTTTTCTATACTGGTAGTTACCGATCAGCTTAAGCGAGTAAGTACTATCTTTCTTAGAAAAATAATATGACCTATATTCTCCATCAGGATAATCATTGACGTAGTTAATAACTTCCTTATTACCCCATCTATCATATTCTTCCCACCGTCCAATTCTTCTACGCCCATGTGTCACAACCCCAGATTGCTTTAGCCTAGTATACTTAGTATCAAAATACTCCTCATATTCTCCATACGGTTCATCAAATAAGGATGCTAATATTTTAATCTTTTCATTCTCCACTGTTGTATCTCTTCCGATAACTTGTTCCACTTCTACTCTAGATCTCAGATTACCTGACTCAGGATAATACTCATAACGCACAACTCTATTGTTTTCTTCCTTGTAGGCTACTAGGAGTTTATAATTCGTTATGCCACCAATATACTTATCTCTCGATATGGTGTCTCCATACATGTATCGGCCATTTTCGAAAACCATACCAAAGCCACGTCTTGCAGTAACAAACCCATATTCTCTGCTTTGTGCAGAACTCACACAGCTTAGAGCTAATAAACAAACAGTCGCACTTAAAATGTGCTTAGCATTCATCCTTGACATCTTCATAATTATTCATTATTACTTTTTTAAAACCCTTATCTGGGTCATTATAATCTTTTGCATTAGTATCGGTTAGAAAGGAAATATTATAAGAAGAAACACCACTTTCAGGAACACAACCCAATTCTTCAAAGTATAGTCTTATAGATGCACTAAGCTGTAATAATAACCAAATATACCCCTCCCCAAATATGAAACAACAAAATATAATGTTGTATTTTATGAATATCCAATTAACATATACAATGAAATCGTAATTTTAAAACTCGACCTTAATCCACTAGAATAAGTTCTAGTCAATAATTCGACTAGACAATCATAGCTCATTAGCAGACACAGCATTTATATTATCGATTTAATTCATGATGAATGCAATTCGTTCTATAGCTGAGCCGCCCAAGCTAAGATCCTATCTACAACTGCTGCTGTATTCGCCTCGAAGCGATATGAGGAGGGCGCATCGTTCTTTAACCAATCTTTGAGTATCTGATCAAAATCATCCTTCACTTTGTAGATAACACGAACCCCAAGTTCTTCCAAGGCGGCAGCATTACATAACTGTTCGTACTGATCGAACATGGGTATGCTTAGCATTTTTTTTTCTAGATACAAACCTTCTGAGGTGCCCTGAAAACCACCACCCGTTAACAATGCGTGACAAGAAGTTATCGACTGGTCATATTTTATACGATTGACAGGACTCACTTTGACATTGCCCATTTCGTAAGCCTTAGTTGTCTTCTTAGAGAACACCTCCCACTGATAGGCTGCTACTTTATTAAAGTAATTGATTAATAGCTCATCAGCGAAGGCTGGTAAGTAAACTGTAACATGACCTAAGTCAGATACAGTTGCCTTTTGTAATTCATCTCTTATTATTGGGACAGAAAGCTGGTCATCATAGGCGCGGTAGTGTAAGCCAATATAGTTGTCGCTAGGTGCCACCCAATATCGCATCCCTCTCTCAAACAGCTTTCTTCTCTTTTTTGGCATCGGTACATTGGAAGATAAGAAGGAAGCCTGATGACTGACTGCGATTACTGGCACCTCAGTATTGTGCGCTGCCCAAGCACTGATAGGCTCGAAGTCATTAATAATCAGATCATAATCATGTATCGGACAAGCTTTGATATCACTGATTAATTTAAACGGTTTGAGATACCTGAAACTTTTCAGATAGTTGACACCACCACGCTTACCAAAGTAAAATGATAAGCCATGATATCGATACTTAAAAGGATATGGGAAAGTCAATTCTGCACTGCTGCCACTCAACAGCAAATCCACCTCTACTCTATCCATAAGGTAAGGCGCAATCTCCATTGCTCTACTTAGATGTCCATTGCCAGTCCCTTGGATAGCATAGAGTACTTTCATCTAATTGTCCCTTTGGATCAGAGTCGCAGTAAATTGCTCTAACACTTGTTTCCTTTCCTTTGGCACAGCAACAGCGTCGAGATGAGAAATTGCCAATTGGTGATATACGAGCATCAGTTCTTCTGCATGCACCTTGACATGAGCAGTTCTAAATAGATCTATAACCTCAGTTACCTCCTCTGCTATAAGTTCCGTTTTAGAACTGAAGATTTCTCGCAGTCTTGCTGACTGAGATGCTGAAAGCAATTCTAAAGCTTTGAGGTAGAGGTAGGTTTTCTTGCGTTGCTGGATATCACCACCAATCTTTTTACCCACCTTGGCGACTTCACCGAAAGTATCGAGCAGGTCATCTTGGATCTGAAAAGCGATACCCATGTTACGCCCGAATTCGTAGAGATGTCTTTGATCTGCTGGACTCGTATTTGCCAATATACCACCCATTTGCATTGCACAGCCAAGTAGCACGGACGTTTTGAGCTCGATCATGCGCAAGTAGTCCGTTATCGAAACTTCACTAATCAGCTCAAAATCCATATCCATTCTCTGGCCTTCGCAAACTTCTATTGCGGTTCTTGAGAACAACTTAATCAGCGACAAATAATCTGTTTCGTATGCTTCTAAGAAAGTATAGGCTTGGATCAGCATCACATCACCAGAAAGAATCGCGGTGTTCTCATCATATTTCAGATGGACAGGTAGCTCTCCTCTTCTTAGATCTGCCTTATCCATGATATCGTCATGGAGTAAAGAGAAATTATGAAAGACCTCGATTGCCATAGCTGCACTTAAGGCCGCACTAACTTCATCCAAGTATAGGTTATACGAGGCCATAGCCAGGACTGGTCTAATCCGCTTCCCACCTAAGCCTAATATGTATGAGACAGGTTCGTAGAGTTGCTGTGGACTTGTTGGGAAGTTGTAGCCCGAAACGTAGTCTCCGAATATCTTTTGCAGTTCGCTGATCCTTAAAATTGACATAACTTCAAAGCTAAACATTGGAATCGAGATGAGCGACTTCCCTGAGTAATTATGTGAGAAAGCTTAGTTTTATACCTCAGCTAATTACATGAAGTACGTCTATCTCGCATTAATAACCTTGGTCATCCTCCAAAGCTGCCAAGATGCATCTGAGCAAGTGGATATGATTATCCATAATGCCACAATCTATACAGCTCAGGCTCAAGATTCTATCTATACCGCCCTTGCTATCAGAGGTGACCGAATCTGGAATATGGGCACTAACGAAGAGATTCTAAACCAAAAGACAGCCGAAACCAAAGTCATAGATGCTAATGGTCGATTCGTCATGCCGGGCTTCATAGAAGGACATGGCCACTTCTCTGGATTAGGCAGCTCATTGCAGGAGCTCAATTTTCTGAAAGACACTTCATGGGCAGCCATACTCCATAAAATACAGTCCAAAGTCAAGGATGCTGAGCCAGGAGAATGGATCTATGGGAGAGGATGGCACCAAGAAAAATGGCATGAACAGCCAGAAAATGCATATGGCACCTACCCGACACATCATACGCTCAGCGAAATATCACCTGACAATCCTGTGATGCTTATACATGCCAGTGGCCACAGCCTATTTGCCAATAAGCTAGCCATGAAACAAGCTGGCATCTCCAAAGAAACAGGAGATCCAGATGGTGGTCATATCCTGAAGGATGCTCAGAATGAACCGATTGGCGTCTTCGAAGAACGTGCAATGCAAGGTATCAAAGCCGCCTACCAAGCGCATCTATCTACACTGAACGAAGAAGAATTGGTTGCTAAATGGTATACCGCTATCGACCTAGCTCAGCAGGAATGTCTCAAGCATGGTGTCACCAGCTTCCAAGATGCTGGTGCGAGCAAAGCTGAACTCAGACGATATGTAAAACTAGCTGAAGACAATAAGATGGACATCAGGTTATGGTCTATGATTAGGCATTCTTACGATGAGATGAAAGACGATATAGCGACATATAGATATATAGGTACAACACATAATCATTTCACTTGCGCTGCTATTAAGACAGAAGTAGATGGTGCGCTCGGTGCTCATGGTGCCTGGTTATTAGAACCTTATAATGACAAACCTGAGTTCTATGGCCAGAATACAACAGATATCGATGAGGTAAAGCGAATTGCTAAGCTGGCTTATGACAATGAAATGCAGCTCTGTGTGCATGCGATAGGAGATCGAGCTAACAAAGAGGTTCTAGATATCATACAATCATATAATACCAAAAAAAAAGGCCTTAGATGGAGAATAGAACATGCACAGCATCTCAATCCAGGTGATATCATGAGATTCAAAAACACTGGTGCACTCGCCTCGATGCAAGGCGTCCATTGTACTTCTGATGCCCCTTTTGTCGTGAAACGACTCGGTATGCTAAGAGCCAAAGTCGGTGCTTATGCTTGGAAGGCGTTACTCCAGCAAGGTGTCACTATAATAAATGGAACGGATGTGCCCGTAGAAGAACTAGATCCAATTAAGAATTTCCATGCTACAGTGACAAGGACCAGAATAGATAATGGGATGACCTTCTTTGTAGAACAGAAGCTGACTAGAGAAGAAGCATTGAGATCATATACAATAGCTGCTGCCTATGGTGCCTTCGAGGAGGACATCAAAGGGTCCTTAGAAACAGGGAAGTTAGCCGATATCATTATGCTCGACCATAATCTATTGTCTTGTTCTGATACAGAGATCTTAGAGACAGCTGTCGACCTGACAATTGTTGGAGGACAGATCAAATACGAACGAGATTAGACCACTTCCTTGAGGATAGCTAACATCGTGTCCGTATCTCCCATCGTATAATAATGCAGTAGTGGTGCTCCTTTTGCTTTCAGTTCTTTGGATTGGGCGATACACCATTCTATACCTATTTGCTTAGCCGCAGCCTTATCCTTAGCCCCATGCATCGCAGTTGCAAAATCTTCTGGGAAATCGATATAGAACATTCGAGGGATACTAACCAGCTGAGACTTACGCGTGACTGGCTTAAGGCCTGGAATAATAGGGACACTAATGCCTGAGGCTCGACATTTATCTACGAAATTGAAGTATTTAGCATTATCAAAGAACATCTGAGTGACGATATAATCAGCCCCAGCATCTACTTTGTCCTTGAGATACTTCATATCAATATCGAAGTTAGGCGCTTCAAAGTGCTTTTCCGGATAACCTGCCACCCCTATACAAAACTCCGTCGGCGCAGCATTAGCTAGATTCTGGTCTAGGTATTGACCTACATTCATGTGCTGCAACTGATGCACTAGATCCACAGCATACTTATGGCCACCCGGTTCGGCTATAAACCGAGTATCCATATTACGAGCATCACCCCGCAGGGCTAGAACATTATCGATCCCTAGAAAAGCCAGATCAATCAGTGCATCCTCCGTTTCTGATATCGTAAAGCCGCCACAAATCAGATGAGGTACTGTATCTACATGATACTTATGCATCAGCGAGGCGCAAATACCAACAGTCCCAGGTCGCTTCCTAATCGATAGTTTTTCATAATACCCACTCTCTCTCTTATTGAAAACGATATCTTCTCTATGGTAGGTCACATCTATAAATGCAGGCTTATACTCCATAAGTGGATCCAGCATATCAAAGATATCCTGCATACGGCCTCCTTTAAGTGGTGGCAGTACTTCATAGGATAACAAGGTTTTTCCGTTGGCTTTATTAATATGGTCGCAAACTTTCACTGACTCGTAATTATGTCGCAAAAGTAATAAAACACTACCCTAACTTAGGCAAGACTTGATTATTTATACCTATCCTAACACTTGCTTGTAGAATACTTGTAGAAACTGTAGTCTTTTTTTGTAGGGTGGGACACAAAGTGTAGCAGATTGATTTCCTGTCTTTAGAGTATACCCACAATACCTTACCAAAAAAACAGAGTTATGAAAATCCAATCTATAATTACAACAATCTCTTTCCTTGTGCTAACAACTGCTCTTTCTGCTCAAGTAAAACAATACATCGAAATGAATGGCATCTCTAAAACAACGCCTGCAGCTAGTGTCTGTCAGTACGGAGACGTTATACTTTCGGTTACAGGACCAGGCGTAGATGCTGATTGGAGCTGGACTGGCCCTAATGGTTTCTCAGCAACTGGAAAAGCGGTCGACCTACTCAGTTTCAGACAGACACAAGCAGGTGTATATACTGCGTCTGTTGTACTAAAGGGTAAGGTGCAGAATTACGATTTTGAGCTAACAGCCTTAGCTTCTGATTTTGTCGATTGGAAGAATGATATCGTTATCATCAATGGTGATAGGCTTAAGTTATTTGCACCCGTAACAGGTACTGACTACAGCTACTCTTGGAGTACTGGTGGGACTAAAAGTTTTGTAATAATAGACCCAACTGTAACAACAGAATATAAAGTCACAGTAACTTCCGACTTCGGCTGCCAAGGCATCGATAAAATTACAGTGCATGTTGTCGAGGATAAAGCGCAGATTATAGAAACAACAATAGAGGTGTGTGAGGATCAGATAGAATACCTTTCTGGACCAAGTAATTATGACACATATGCATGGCATACAACTGGTAACGCATCTAGAGATATCTACTACCATGCTACTGACATAGATGAAAAACTAATCCTAGAAGCAACTGATGCTAATGGCGTATCATTCTTCTACATCTACTATCTGAATCTAATAACATGTAACGGACAACCTACTACTGAAAATCCACTCGAAATACTATCTCCTATCAACAGATCAAGACAAGAATTCAAGGTAAGCGTCTATCCTAATCCTAGTACTGATATAGTAAATATAGATTTTGACCAACCCTCTGAAGTCGAAAACTCGATCCAATTAGTAGACATGAACGGACAGTTAGTCTACGAGAATAATAATGCCGACCAAAAACAATCTATCAATGTTACGGACCTGGCTGCAGGAACGTATGTAATATGTGTCTCTAATCAGTATGAAAGACAAATGCAACAAGTTATTGTATCTCACTGATATAAATAATCTTAAGCAAAAGATAGCCTGTGGTGATCCACGGGCTATTTCTGTGTACAGTCAATAATGATCATGTCAAAAGCTAGTTAGCAAGAAATTGTGTCCAACCCATTGTCCGCAGTAAGTATATTATAAAATCATACGCCACATAAGCTTGGAAACGAAGGTTGATTTCTAGTATATAAGTATAACTTAGGGGTCTATCAACATGCTTACAATGTTTCGACTGATTCTCCTGTGTATTGCCACCTTATCCATGTCTAACGCTCAGGGACAAGTCACCCTCACTTCATCTAATCTACCCATTGTCAAAGTAACAACTGACTCTGCTGAAATTGTCGTCCTAGACAAAATAGTGGCTCAGTTAGAGATCATAGATAATGGTCCAGAGCAGCGGAATAATATTTCTGATGTAGCTAATGACTACAATGGCATATGCGGTATTAAAATTCGCGGAGAGTCCTCCTCGTTGTTCCCGAAAAAATCATACGCAATAGAAATATGGGATGAGAATTTGCAAGACATAGACACAAGTCTATTGGGCTATCCCAAGGAAGAGGATTTCATACTGTATGGACCCTATAGTGATAAGTCACTAATTAACAATGTCCTTGTAATGCAGTTAGCCAGAAAAATGGGTCAGTATGCAAGCAGAACCAAATTTGTAGAACTGCTTATCGATGAGGAATACATGGGCCTCTATATCCTAATGGAAAAGGTCAAAAGAGCTGAGGGTAGAGTCGATATTTCTAAATTACTCCAGACAGATAATGAAGGAGATGAATTAACTGGTGGCTATATATTGAGGATAGACAAAGGTCAGTATGATGGATGGTACTCCAG
>CALEAC010000247.1 GCA_937944095.1 uncultured Saprospiraceae bacterium | reverse complement strand
ATTCAAATGTTAGAACCTTATGAGTGGTCCTATTCTCTATAAATCTGTCACCCAGCATACATAAATCAGCCCTTGGATATGACTTGTAGTGCCTCTGTCGCTCAGTCGATATCTCCTGTAGTAGGGCTAGGCCAAGGTAGTGGCTTGATATCCTGTCTTATAAGTACAAACGATGAATCTTATGAAAACTTTAGTCAACATCTTCACGATCCTACTTACGACAGCGACACTAGCAATGGCAACAACAACACCAGAGGTGGCGGCAGTAGAATTTTCAGGAACAGATAACACTGAGTTATTTACTTCTGCGACTTTTGATTTGGAGAATGAGACTTTAGCATTTACGACGACGAGCGATATACAAACGATACAACTTTACTCTGCGGAGGGAGAGTTGACTTTCACACTACCTGTGAATAGCAACATCGTCAACATAAATAAGAACTTACTAGATAAGGGGACTTGCAAGTTAGGCTTTCAGTTCGAAGGTCAGACAGCAATAGACTTTATCGAAGTTCAGGTAAGATAGAATATTTAAGGGAACTCAGAGATGAGTTATAATCACGGAAGGATTAGTCACCTTTCCACCGAAAAAAAGCCTCAGCGTCATGTTGGGGCTTTTTTTAGTTTAGACAAGATCAATCTATAATCCCTGTCCTGCCTAAATGCGCTATTCAGAAGACATATCACTTGCATAGTATATCGTATTATGATATATTTACTCTGTGCAAGTTTCATTAATTGATAAGAAAAAACAGAGCTGGACAGCTGAAATTACTGAAGCCAAGTCTTCAGGTCTAAAGAAGCTAAGTGGATGGAAATTCGACTGGCACAAACTCTCTAAGTGCAAAAAATGCACAGTCTACAAATTGCATACGGATAAAACTGAGGGACTAATGATGATCCAATTTATTGAAGATGACTTCTTTGAGTTGAAGAATATTGAGGTCGCTCCTTCAAACTATGGTTCTGAAGGTGAATTTGTCAATGCGGCACAAATACTGATAGCTTACGGATGCCTACTTTCATTTAAACTCAATAAAGGCCCATATCAAGGATATCTATCATTTATCAGTAAAGGAGAATTAATAAACTACTACATAGAAAAATACAAAGCTGAATTAGTATACAGAGAAAGGATGTATATAAATCCAGTGAACGGGATTAAACTAATTAAAGAGCACTTAAACAAAGAATTATGACAGGAAAGAACAAATACTTTGATCAATTAATTGGTGAGCAAAAACATCAATCAAATCCCGAGGATATAAAAATGCTCAAACGCATTATCAAAGCACATTCTGAGGATTACTCTCAGGATGAGAAAATGAACTTTAAAAGAATTGGGTTGCACCTTAGAATGCAAAGCTATTTGGCTGAACCAATCAAAGAGATACAGCCTGTCGGCGAATTTCTTAATGAGCTACTTGAGATCTACAAAGTCAAGAAAACTAAATTTGCGGCGTTAATTGATTATGAAAACACAAATCTACATGCAGTACTAAGGGGAAGAAGAAGACTCAACAATAAATTAGCGTCTAAAATCGGTTCGATATTCTCAATTGATCCTCAGTTATGGATGTACATAGATGCGAAAAACGAATTGGCGAAATACCAAAAAGATAATATAATTTCTAAGTCAAAGTACAATTTGCAACGATTGAAGTCCGCAAGATAATATTATAGATAGGTGGACGCCTTGCTCATACTTCTCAGCAATCCAAAATGATGTAACTTTATGTAGGGTAAATTATCCGTAATTTTCTCAATGTTAATTAACAAATATATGAGACCTCTAATCTGTATAACCGTCGTACTAGCTATATTCATCATTCCTAGCTGGGGTCAAATAGCACCGCTACATGAACTCGGACTATTAGATGAGGGTGGTGATACAGCATATTCTATATACCAGAATGTCAATGAAGTAAATCAACCTACACGGTTACAGAATAGGAGTCGTTATTCGTATAAGCTAGATAGCATCACACCATCAGAATCTGAGCCTCTGTCATATGTTCTTTACCAATATGGAAGATCTAAGCATATAGATACGATCTTCTCCACATATATACTTCCTGATACATCTATTTATAGTTCAATCAAAATTGCACACTACGATAGTCTGGATCGAGTAGAGATTATTTACACTTACAGGAATCTTTCTGTACCCCATTGGGATGCGTCGAGTAGTTGGAGAGAGATCATAGAAGGCATGGATGAGACCATGATAACCGCTACTGAAGAAAGTACATACAATGATGATGGACAATTGGTTAATTACACTGGCTCGGGTTTTGTCGATAGCTTGTATGCTATAAATCCAATAACCAGTTACAACTACTATTATAGCAATGAGGGTCTATTAGATAGTTTTGTAAGGAGAGTAACTCAGTTAAATGTATATGACAAAGCCTATGACTCTTACAGAATAGCCTATAGACATAACGAAGACAATCAACTTGTTAATTCAGTTAGTAAGGGATATAAGCCGGACAGAATTACTAGCAGAGACAGTATATCCTATGAGTATAATGAACAAGGCCTAAGAAAAAAGAAAAATAGTTATAAATGGTCATCCTCAGAAAAAGAATATGACTATGAATCTTACATCACTTATGAGTATGACACCGAGAATCGACTTATAATCCAGACGACGAATAGGTCACCAAACCACGATCCAATTCATACCCTCTATCCAGTGTATTATGAATACAATGAGAACGGTGATTTAGCACATCGAAAAGAAACAGAATGGACTGTTGTAAGACCCTGGGATGATGATAGAGTATTAAGAACGGTAGAATATATATATGATGAAGACATACGATTTGAAGATGTGAATACGAGATCAGCACTTGTGTATTTTAGATTTTCTGGTCTTAACAGTTTCCCTGAAAATTATCTGCCTAGGTCAAATCATGGAAAGGTGTATGAATTGGATGGTTTTGCTGACGGGTCTGGAAAGTTAGTGAGAGAATATGGTTACACATATCACTTCTCAGAAGTCTGTGGGACTTCTGTCTCAGAGCCTATCTTATCAGCTGCACTGACTCTATCTCCTAACCCTGCTTCAGCTTATATCAGCATACATGCAGAAAATCTAGACCCAGATTCTGAGATCACCATCTATAGTCTCAATGGCTCGATCAGCAGTAAGCCTGCTCTGACTGATCTAAATAGGATTGCAATTTCTGACCTCCCTGCTGGGGTATACTTATTATCACTAGAAAATAGTCGTGGCGACGTGCGTACTGGGAAGTTTGTGAAAGTGGACGAGTAGTTAGCCCAACTTACTATTCTAGGCTAGTTGTTATACCTTTAGCTTGCAAAATGATATTATGTCTATAACATTAAAAAAGGGAGACAGCATTACTAGTACACAAGATAAGGTCAAAAAACTTCTTGAAAGAATGCAGAAAAAGCATAAACAGGAAAAAATAAAAATCCTTAAATCGACGGCAGGAGCCGTAATATTCGATAAGAATAAAACTGCTTTAGAGATTCAAAAAGAATTGCGTGATGAGTGGCAATAAACTGCTATTTGATACTAATATTCTCATAAATCATCTTGCTGGTAAAGACTCAAAGACTTTTTCTCTTATTAAACATAATTATACAGCCATTTCGATCATCTCTAAAATTGAAGTTTTAGGGTTTCACAACATCAATAAAATGGAAGAAAGTCAATCAAATACTTTTTAGAGGCATTTGAGATCATAGACTTGAGTACTGAAATTGCAGATATTTCCATCTTCCTCAGAAAAAGGTATAAAATCAAAACACCAGATAGTATTATCGCAGCAACAGCTATTTTGCATAATATGCCATTAGTTACAGCAGACTCAGGTTTTAAAAAGATAAAAGAATTGGAACTTATAACCTATCAACAATCAGTATACTTAGCTCATAACTTGTTATCTGTTATCTATAAACTCCTGACTGTTCTAATTAGTCACCTTTCCACCGAAAAAAAGCCTCAGCGTCATGTTGGGTCTTTTTTTAGTTTAGTCTAATAGCCAGCAAAAGTTTCGCAAAAAGGCACTCAATAAATGGATAACTAAGAATAAACACTAGAACTTATTATCTTGGCTAAGCAATAAGAATCGGATTTTTTCCAACCTTGTGACACTTAAACTTAATAGAGGCTAACCCAACTTATGGCGAAACCACGATATGGTCAGAGGCAGAATAGCCCCATAATACGGTGGGTGTACATCAGTGCATTCATATTGACTGCTTTATGGCTGATTAGCTCTATTATAACTCAGAAGAGCCCGACTCAGGTGCTTTCTTCCTTTTTTAGTATCATTCCTAACCCAGCAGAAAAGAATAGACAGCTATTTATAGCAGAGAAAGACTCACTTATCACTGTTCTAGAAGAACAACTAGCCGCCTGTAAGGGTACCGGGGGATACAAGAGAGGTATGGTCCTCGTAGACAGTGAGACTATGAATCTCAGATCAGAAGCCTCGTTAGTGTCTAATATCGTTATGAAAATTCCAGCTAATGCAGAAGTCGATGTCATCTATTACGATACTAAGACTTATTATCTCAAAGGGAAACCTGGAAAATGGTGCAAGATTAGATATGCCGGAACAGAAGGCTGGGCTTGGGGTAATTTTATCGAAGAATTCTAAGCGAAGACCTTGAGCAGCCTTAGATCACTACTGATCAGCAAATACGCGGATCATATCTCTAAGAATCTGGATAAGGCGGCCTCTTGTGCTATACGAGACCAGAATAAGCTGCTTCAGCAACTGGTCAGAACAGCGAAAAACACCCGTTTTGGTAAGGCACATAACTTCTCCAAAATTACAGATCACCAGGAATTCATCCAGCAGGTACCGACTAGAGATTATGAGCAACTTCGGACCTATATAGATGACTGTGTCTCTGGTCAGTCTGACGTTCTATGGCCAGGTCGACCTAAGTACTTTGCTAAGACTTCCGGCACTACTAGCGGTATCAAGTATCTACCCATAAGCTCACAGTCTATTAAGGATCATATCGCAACAGCTCGCAATGCGATTCTCAATTACGCCTCGAAGAACTCTATAACTGACCTCTTCGATGGTAAGATGGTCTTCCTATCAGGCTCACCGAGGCTTACCGAGCAACACGGCATCCCAACTGGCAGATTATCGGGTATCGTCCATCATGAGATTCCCTTCTGGATCAGAGGTAATAGGCTACCGACCATGCCCACCAATGTCATAGAGGACTGGGAAGAAAAACTGGCGCGCATCGTCGAAGAAACCTGTGCTGAGAACCTGACCCTCATCAGTGGGATACCACCTTGGTTACAGATGTACTTCGAGAAACTACTCGATTTTACTGGTGCCTCGAGTATCATAGAGCTATTCCCTAAGCTACAACTCCTAGTACATGGCGGCGTTAACTATGCCCCTTATAGAAAAGCTCTAGATCGACTTATCGGCAAGCCCATCGCGACACTAGAAACTTATCCTGCATCTGAAGGATTCATCGCCTTCCAGAACGACCAAAATGACGAAGGCCTATTGCTCAACACCAATGGCAGCATATTCTACGAATTTGTTCCCCTATCCGAATTAGGTTCGGATGATGCATCTAGACTCGGTCTAGCCGAAGTCAGCCTAGGTGTGGATTACGCTGTGGTCATGAGCACGACTGCTGGATTATGGGCTTACCTAATCGGGGATACTGTCCGATTCACTTCATTGGATCCGTATAAAGTCAAGGTCAGTGGTCGGACGAAACATTTCATTTCCGCTTTTGGCGAACATGTGATCTCAGCAGAAGTCGAAAGGGCCATGGGCATAGCTATAGCTAGGCATGGTCTGAATATCATAGAATTCTCCGTCGCACCTCAGATATCACCACCAGGAGGAGGGGCACCCTATCATGAATGGATTGTGGAATTTGCAGGAAAAACGCCTGCTAACTTAGACGTCATATGCAAGACCATAGATGCTGCTATGACTGACCAGAACATCTATTATAAGGACCTAATTACTAACAAAGTGCTTCGGACGGCTCAGATCAGACCAGTGTCGAAAGGTGCATTCAGACGATATATGTCTGCCATCGGCAAATTAGGTGGTCAGAACAAGGTGCCTAGACTGATGAATACGCGTGGATTAGCAGATTGTATAGACTAAACTCAAGATTTAAATATCTCTTAATTAAATTGGGCTAACACAATGATTTACAAGGCTTTCGTTATCATTGGGCACATTGTGAGCTTTAAGAATTTAACCTATCTTTGCGCGCGCTTATGATAAACAGATTAGCAATATTCCTTATTATCTTTCTGACACTTGGAAATACCTCCTGTAAGACGGCCTACGAGGAGGTCAGACAAAGTAATGATCCTGAAAAGATTTTAGCTGCAGCTAATAAGTATTTTGATGAAGGGGACTACCTCAAATCACAGGGTCTATACGAGACGATCATACCTTATTATAGAGGCAAGACAGAAGCAGAGGACTTATTCTATAGATATTCATACTCCTACTATAACCAAGGAGACTTCAACATAGCGTCCCATTACTTCAACAACTACGTCAAGACCTTCTACAATTCGCCAAGAAAAGAAGAGATGGCCTTTATGTCAGCCTATTCCAATTATCAGCTGTCTCCTAATTACAAGCTAGACCAGACGCCGTCAGAAAAGGCCATGATAGAAATGCAAACTTTTATCAATACTTACCCTAGTAGTCCTAGAATAGAAGAGTGTAATGCCCTGATGGATGAGCTGAGGAAGAAAATGGAGATGAAGGTCTACAAGCAAGGGAAGTTATATTATGACCTGAAAAACTATCAGGCCGCGATGACTTCTTTTAATAATATGCTTAAAGATTACCCAGAAACACAAAGAGACGAAGAAGTTAGGTACCTTATAGTCAAATCCAGCGAAGAGCTCGCGAGAAACAGTATCTATGAGAAGATGGAAGCGCGTCTCAAAGAAACGATAGAGAAATGTGACAAATATGAGCAGAGGTACCCCAGCTCAGACAAGTTAAAGGAACTTAAAGAGGTAAAAAACTATTGTAATAACGAACTAAAAAGATTTATAAATGAGTGATATCAAGAATCAAGTACAGAATATAAATCCCAATGCTGAGGCAAGAGATATGCACTCGCTTATCAAGGATACTAGTAATATCTATGAGACACTCTGTATAATTACAAGCAGAGCTAGACAATTGTCTGTTGATATCAAGCATGAACTACACTCTAAGTTGGATGAATTTGCTGTGAACTCTGAGACCATCGAAGAGATACAGGAAAACAAAGAGCAGATAGAGATATCTAAGTTCTACGAGAAACTACCTAATGCTGCCATCATAGCAACGAACGAATTCCTTGCGAACGGTCTGGACTACAGATACAGGGATGCAGAAATAGAGGAATAAGCATCGCCCCTCTATTGGAAGGCAAAAAAATACTACTAGCCGTAACTGGAAGCATCGCTGCATATAAAGCCGCTGCACTAACCAGATTACTAATCAAAGCTAAAGCGCAGGTCAAAGTCATTATGACACCTGCTGCTACTAAATTTATAAGTCCACTCACACTTGCGACACTCTCTGGCCATCCAGTATATACTGACGTGACCGATGGTGCAGCCTGGAATAACCACGTCGAGCTAGGCTTGTGGGCTGACGTCATGCTCATAGCACCAGTTACAGCCTCTACACTAGGTAAGATGGCCAATGGTATCAGCGATAACTTCGTGACTGCCGTCTATCTATCTGCGAAGTGTCCTGTCTATTTCGCGCCAGCCATGGATCGCGATATGTGGTTGCATCCAGCCACAACTAACAATATTAACACCCTTATCAGCTATGGGAACCAACTAATCGATGCAGAACATGGCGAGTTAGCCAGTGGCCTTATCGGCAAAGGTCGAATGGCAGAACCAGAGAACATACTAGCCTTACTTACCAGTGAGCTAAGCATCGAACAGACCTTAGCTGGAAAGAAAGTGCTTATCACCGCAGGTCCGACTTACGAAGCTATCGATCCAGTGAGATTTATAGGTAACCGCAGTTCAGGTAAGATGGGTATTGCTCTGGCTAAAGCCTGTGTTAAGAGAGGTGCAACGGTCAATTTAATATTAGGACCAACCTCGCAAGAAATTACCGATCCTAACATCGACGTCACTAGAGTAACGACAGGTGAAGAAATGTATGCAAGATGCAAGCAACAGCACGAAGAGACAGATATAGCCATTTTTACAGCAGCCGTAAGCGATTACAGGCCTAAGGCGGTTTCTACCGAAAAAATAAAGAAGACTGGGGACGAACTAGAACTCCTTCTGACCAAGACGCGCGATATCGCAGCGACTTTAGGTGCTCAGAAACGGTCGGATCAGATTCATATTGGCTTCGCACTGGAGTCGGAAGAAGGCAGCAATCATGCGCTGGGTAAGCTCCAGAAGAAAAACTTCGATATGATTGTATTGAATTCACTGCAAGATAAAGGTGCAGGCTTCCAGCATGACACTAACAAAGTGACCATATTTACCCGAAATGGCACTAGTCAGGCTTACGAACTGAAAACCAAAGATCTAGTTGCAGTGGATATTATCAATACTTTGCTGGATATTTACGTTTAATCTTATCTACGAGCAATTGTGTATATGATATCAAAGAAGAATAACCTCCTCATTACGTCTATCTGCTGCCTACTATGCTTGTCAGCAATAAGCCAAGAACTCAAGATCAATGTACAGGTCAATGCACCTAGATTACAGACCGTCGATCCGAAAGTCTTCGAAACGATGGAACGGGACATTACCGAGTTCTTAAATAATACCAAGTGGACTGAGGATGAATATGAGGACTTCGAAAAAATAGAGGGTAGTGTGAATATTTCTATCACTGAGGAATTTTCCCCCACCGCATTCAAAGTAGATTTTCTTGTACAAGGAATCAGGCCGGTTTTTAATAGTAATTACAAGACTCAGATTTTTAATTACGTAGACAAAGGCATCGCGCTTAGCTATAGAGAAAATCAGCCTATTCAGAACAATTATAACAATTATACAGATCCCCTATCCTCTCTATTGACTTATTATGCCTACCTCATTATAGGCTATGATTATGATACCTTCTCACCGTTCGGTGGGGACCCGTATTTCAAGATTGCCGAATCTATTGTGGATAATGTGCCTAGTAGTTCCGCAAGCAATACAGGATGGGATCCGACTATCAGAGATAACCTTAGTAGACATAATCTAGTAGAAGACCTGCTTAAGCCCCGTGTCAGACCTCTAAGACAGGCGATGTACGAGTATCACCTGAAGAGTCTAGATAATATGACTGAGGATGCAAGCCGTTCGCGTGCAATCATGATGAGTGCGATCACAGCTGTAGACCAGGTCAACCGGTCCTTGCTTAACAGTGGTGTCGTCCAGTTATTTTGTGATACAAAGAAAGATGAGGTCATCGAGATCTTCAAGGGTGCTAGCCGTGGTGATCAACAAAAGATCTACGACATCATGGTCAAATTAGATCCTGCACGAGCCTCTGAGTATGGTGGCATCAAATAAGGCAAGCCAGAAAATTGCCATTTTCGCGTCAGGCAGTGGGTCTAATGCGGAGACTATCATCCAACATTTCTCGAGAGTACCTCACATAGAGGTCGCGCTGGTGGTCAGCAATAAGTCAGATGCTTACGTCCTAGAAAGGGCAAACAAGCATGAGCTACCAGCTCTAGTCATTTCAAAAGAGGACTTATCTACTGAAGCTTTTATACACGGGCTTAAATCTAAAGGAATCAATCTCGTCGTCTTAGCCGGTTTCTTACTTAAAATCCCTGTCCCCTTCATTCAAGCATTTCCAAATAGCATTGTTAATATACATCCTTCACTCTTACCTAAGTATGGTGGACCTGGTATGTATGGTCGTCGAGTACATCAGGCCGTATTTAATGCCTATGAAAAGGAATCTGGTATGACAATCCATCTTGTAAATGAACATTATGACGAAGGTCGGATTCTATTCCAAGCTAAAGTAGAATTGGACCATAGAGACACTCCAGATAAGATTGCTGAGAAAGTGCTCGTATTAGAGCATACACACTACCCTACTGTCATAGCTGACCTTCTTAATGAAAGAAGTGCAGATTAGCGCAGCGCCAAAGATTCGTCTTTATTCATGTAGTTATACCCAGTAATCCC
>CALEAC010000246.1 GCA_937944095.1 uncultured Saprospiraceae bacterium | reverse complement strand
TCGGAGATCATTAAGACGTTAGGAGAGGCTAAGAAGCTTACCAACAAAAATGGCCCAGTATGTATACTTATGAAAACGGCCATGGGCAAGGGTGTCGACTTCATGGAAGGCACTCACCACTGGCATGGCAAAGCAACAAATGCGGAGCAAACCAAAAATGCTTTATCTCAATTAGAAGAAACCCTAGGAGATTTCTAGAAAACCCAATGACACAATGATTGATAGACTAACATATAAAGAGAAAAGGGCAACGAGAGATGGTTTCGGTGCAGGAATGACGCTACTAGGCAGAAGGAACAAAAAAGTTGTAGCCTTATGTGCCGACTTAGCTGGCTCACTGAAACTAGGAGACTTTATCAAAGAAAATCCAGAACGCTACTTCCAGGTCGGGATCGCTGAGGCAAACATGATGGGTATCGCTGCAGGTCTTGCAACCTCTGGAATGATTCCATTCACAACGACCTTTGCTAATTTCTCTACTGGCCGTGTCTATGATCAGATACGTCAATCAATCGCCTACTCACACAAAAATGTCAAGATCTGTGCTTCTCACGCAGGGCTGACTCTAGGTGAAGATGGTGCGACGCATCAGATACTTGAGGATATCGGTATGATGAAAATGCTCCCTGGAATGACAGTGATTAATCCAGCAGACTATAACCAAACGAAGGAAGCGACCTTAGCCATCGCCAAGCACACAGGTCCTGTATACCTTCGATTTGGTCGTCCAAGCTGGCCTGTTTTCTTACCCAAAGGGTCTTTCGAGATAGGCAAAGCCCTATTACTCAATAAAGGGACCGACCTCACAATCGTAGCTACTGGCCACATGCTATGGTATGCTGTAGAAGCGGCAAAAGAACTGGTTAAGTCCGGTGTCTCTGTAGAACTGATTAATATCCATACCATCAAACCATTAGATGAAAAAGCCATCCTAAGGTCAGTTAAAAAAACTGGTCGGATCATTGTGGCTGAAGAACATCAGCGTAATGGCGGACTCGGTGAAAGTATCGCAGGATTACTTGGAAGAAAATTACCTACACCTATGGCCTTCGTCGCTGTAGATGATAGTTTCGGTGAAAGCGGTCAGCCAGAGCAATTGCTCAAGAAATATGGGCTTACGCCAAAAGCAATTATCAAGGCAGCTACAAAACTGATGAAGAAATAATAAAAAGGCCACCCAAAATGGATGGCCTTTTTGATTGTATATCAATTGCTTTGGGTTCTTAATTTATCGTAACCTGGGTAAAATGTATACTTTTCTCTCCTTTTAGAATAAATCCAAGTTTACTATTTCCGTGGCTGAATAGGTTCTTGTTAATCCGCACCTGAGTAGACATGACAGGTAGTTGAAATTGCAATTCACCTGCTTCATTAAATATCTGGACGACTGAAATTTCATTTACAGTATTGAATTCGACATTTTCTGAGTCCTCATTATAATCCGCATCCAAGAAGATATTTACCTCTTCTAAAGCCACAACAATTACCTCCGGAGAACTTATTAAGGTCTCAGGTACATTCATTGCAGATAGAGATGTGATCGAGAAGATTACTGCTGTACAAAATGTTAATATATTTTTCATGGCTTACGATTTTGTATCTATAAGACAACGATGGAGACCTACTCCACTTGGTAACAGGCCCTACAAGGATCTTGCTTTTAAATTACGCTTACTCTACAGACTTGATTTATAGAAGCTGCACATAGTGTTTATTAATCTTAATTTTGCGCCAATATTTTTAGCTACACATAATTAATAATATGAAATTCGGAACTAAAGCAATTCATGCTGGTGTGAAGCCAGATCCAGTCTCAGGTGCTATCATGACACCAATCTACCAGACTTCTACTTATGTACAAGATGCCCCTGGCAAACACAAAGGGTATGAATACGCTCGGACACAAAATCCAACAAGAGATGCCTTACAAGAAAGTCTAGCTGCTCTAGAAAACGGAAAATATGGGGTCTGCTTCTCTAGTGGACTTGCTGCTATGGATGCGATAATAAAAATGCTCAAGTCAGGGGATGAAGTCATTGCAACTAATGACCTATATGGTGGCTCTTACAGACTACTCACTAAGATTTTTGGACAGTTCGGCGTCAAGAGCCATTTTATAGACATGACTGATCCAGAAGAGATCCATAAGCATGTCAATAAGAATACAAAGTTAATCATGGTGGAAACACCAACTAACCCGATGCTAAGTATCGTGGATATCAAGGCGGTCGTCAAAATCGCAGCTAAGTATAAGGTCAAGGTCGTCGTCGATAACACCTTCGCCTCACCTTACCTCCAGAATCCACTGGATCTCGGAGCGGATATCGTCTGGCACTCATGCACAAAATACCTGGGTGGGCATTCTGACGTCGTTATGGGCGCCGTCATCACAAAGAGTAAAGTGCTTGCTGATAAATTGTTCTTTATCCAGAATGCTGCAGGAGCAGTACCCGGACCTCAAGACTGTTTTCTGATGCTCAGAGGGATTAAGACACTACATCTAAGAGTACAGAGGTCATGCGATAACGCAAAAAAAGTGGCAGAATTCCTACTCGCTCATAAGAAAGTCTCTAAGGTTTATTACCCCGGTTTCAAAGACAACCCTGGACATAAGGTTGCTAAGAAACAAATGAGTGGCTTCGGAGGCATGGTCTCTTTTGATCTTAAGATCAATAAATTCAGTGCTGCAAAAAAGGTCTTGAGTGGGACTAAGCTATTTGCTCTAGCAGAATCACTGGGCGGTGTAGAGTCACTGATCGGTCATCCTGCATCTATGACGCACGCAAGCATACCGAAAGCAGATAGACTAAAAGTCGGTCTTACAGATTCTCTTATTCGTCTATCGATAGGTGTAGAAGACATCAGTGACTTAATCGCTGACTTAGATAAAGCCCTTTCTAAGCTATAATATAGGACTCTATTATACCAGAAGCTAAGACTTCAAGGTCATAGAAATTATGTCGGGCCCGTGCAGCTGTATTCGATGAGTAGAATGTTCGGGCTCGATCTCATTTCGGCTTTGAGGTAGTTCACATTTTTAGTAATTTAAATTGTGGAATACAAAAAGTCATTCAGTATCAAGCAATGGGCCGAGGAGGATAAGCCCAGGGAGAAACTTTTGCTCAAAGGTAAGTCCGCCCTGTCCGATGCTGAACTAATAGCCATCCTGATCGGTATCGGTTCCCCAGGTGTCTCTGCTGTCGATCTAGCAAAGCAGATTCTAAATCATTATAAAAATGACCTCAATGAGCTGGGTCGCATAGGCGTCACCGACCTGACCCAATTCAAAGGTATCGGGGAGGCAAAAGCCATCACTATACTTGCAGCCTTAGAATTAGGAAGAAGGCGACAAGTCACAAAGGTCAAAGAAAGACCGAAGATCACAAGCAGTAATGATGCATATAATTGTCTCTATGCTGATATGCAAGACCTCAGTCACGAGGAATTCAAGATTCTCCTTCTGAAT
>CALEAC010000245.1 GCA_937944095.1 uncultured Saprospiraceae bacterium | reverse complement strand
ACTGATTCGAATCTTTCGTAATATCTAGAGTAATTAATTCCTGTACTGAAAGATACTCTGGATGTTATACCGTATTCTATGTTCATACCAAAGCTATATGCATCGATTGGCTGAGTTGTTTCTTTCACTCTCAATATCTGAAGCTCTTGATTCTGGTTATTCGGTGTGTAGGTCTTGTTTAGTTTGTATGCACCACCTATAATGCTTAAGCTTCTAAAGCCTCTGTTGTCAGTCTCATAAGGTTCTATTGTTCTAAGAAGAATAGGAGGCTCAGAAGCAATAGCCAACTGGTCTATTGCTAGATGCGGTAATGCAATAAGAGGAGACAAGAGAGACTTTAGGGTAGGTGTTGTTAAGGTAAGGTCACTCTCGGAATTAGGTGTAAATTTTTCTATTACTTTCTGCTCTATTGTTCTCTGGTTATTAGTAGTCACCTTTTTCGCAGGAATACTGACTGAGTTATTTGAATTATTTACCAATACCTTAGTCACAACTGTATTTTCATTTACCTTTTTTTCTAAACCCTTTGGCACATGCAGGTCTTCTGAGATTGTCACTTGCTTAGGCATCTTCTTAAGGTCAGAAACCAGAGTGGGTTGACTTTGTGCTAAAAGGTTTTGTTTATGATACTGCTGTTTGCTTAGATCTATTTCCTTAGATTTTGTCACATAAAAGAGGCTACTAGTAGAGATACCTATTAGAAATAAAAAGAAAAATCCTATGCGTCTTTTTCTCTTTTGGAGATTCCTTTTTTTCTGAATCCCTTGCCAGATGACTTGAGGATCTACTGGAGTGGCATGCTTGTCCACTTGTTGTTTTATGATCTTATCGAATGCATCTCTCATGCTGACATGATTTTAAATAGGTTAGTGACTTTAATTTGCAATAATCTTCTAGCTCTGAGATACTGAGATCTCGAACTACTTTCTCCTATAGATAACTTTTCTGAGATCTCCTTATGAGAATAGCCCTCTATAGCAAATAGGGCAAAAACCTGACGGTAGCCATCAGGTAATTCATTGATCAGTTTGATAATCTCATCGTGGGATAATTCTGTGATGGCTATAGCATCCACAGCATGATGGAGTGTCATGTTTTCCATGCTCTGTTCCATCTTCAAATATTTTTTCTGATTACGGCTGAGACATAGATTGATAACAATTTTTTTCATCCATGCATATAATGCTTTCTCCACATTAGCATCGAAGTTGTTAATTTTTTTGAAGATGACGATGAAGGCATCCTGTAACATATCTCTTGCATCTTCAGAATTTCGACTGTAAATCTTTGCGATTGTTAACAGTCGCCCAGAGTAAGCTAAGACCAGTTCCTTGAAAGCTGATTCTTCGCCTTTTTTCAGTCTATATATGAGTTCAGTTACATCCAATCCTATCAGGAAATTATTTTAATCATAGTATACTAAATCAAAATTCAATGAATTAAGGCTATTGCTAACTTCAACATTATTATCGGTAAATCGGTAAGTCGTAGGACCTCCTTGATTATCGACCTGAACCTCGCAGATACCGGAGATCTTAAGACTTCCTGAGTCTAGCTCAAGGCGGTATTGCGCCTGAGACGACCCTTCATCTAGAACAAAGGCGCCGGAATAATATTCATGACCTGTGTTTCTGTCGATGAATGTCGGACTGATAATGATCTGAGTTGTGGCACCCACTATTCTTCTAATTATCCAACTTAATTCGGTATCTGGCACAATCGATCCGTCCCAGAGTAGCTCGTCATGGTCTATAAGATGTGACCCTGATATATTATTGCAAGTGGGAATATTACCAAGATTTATCATTGAATTGAAGTTTACCTCATAAGTGTCACTTGCTTGGTTTTGTTGTTGGTCTATTACCGTTATGGCGATGTTTTCAGCCATGCAGCTCGAGTGGGGTAGCGAAAAGTTGCCGGAAAGATCAGCATAGTGAAGTGTCTTTTTGTTTCTGAATGACTCGTATATTAATGCTTCTGATATGTTCTGACCTGAGCAATTTTGTGCAGTACCTGAGATGGATATGTTATCAGCCAAGGCGGCCAAGGTGAATTCCATGTTTTCTATATTTTCAGATCCAGTTTCGAATTTGACGCTATGACTAGCATTGTTACAAGATTCGAATATTTCAATGGTTATAGTCTCATTCTGAGGCATCTTAGCATGTATGTGACCTTGTTCTGTGGTATAGGTATAATGTAGATATCCTGAATTAGCGGAGCTTAGTTTGACTTTGGCATCGTTTATAGTCTTATCTAGGGTTTTTATATTACCTGAGACAGTGACTTCAGAAATCGGTAGTGTCACATTCCAAAATGACATCATATCGACCTCTCCTACATAGAAATTATTCTCGAGTTGTGCAGATGATGATTCTATCCAGATGGCGTTTTTCTCATCATAGTGCCACAGAGGTAGGATTTCTGGTGCTGAATGTCTTAGAGCTGGTGGTACAGGTAGATGTATGGTTGCTTTTTCGTCTTCTGGTAGCCTAATTGCGAGGCCTGCATCAGAAGTCGTATTTATCTTGATTAGTCCATAAGGTATCAATGTTCTTAATTGCTGATCAGCAGTAAGCCCTATAAGTGCGCCGGGCATTTGGTAATGCGAGTTTTCTAGGGTCGGGTCGAGCCATTTACCCTCTACAGTGACAGCGCCATTATAGGGACTACCGTCTTCTGTAATATAGAAGCCTTCTGGAAAGTCTACATAGGCCTCTTCAAAATAGACACGACCACCATTCCTACTACTTATATCTTCTGCTGTCGCTATCTGGATGAGTTGTATACGGATCTGGTTGGTCTCATTTTCGATAGGATAAAATTTTCTAGAACCCTGGAAAAAACCAGCCTTGCTAGCTGTAATTTTGGTTCCATCTGCATATACAGGGACGTTTTCGAACAAGAACGCACCAGCTCCATTAGTTGTGGTTGTGACCTCACTTAATTTGATTTCTACATCAGCTAAGGGTAGCCCTCTTTCATCAAATATAGCTCCTGTGATTGTGCTATTGATTAGCTCTGTAGGAGGATCAATGATTATATCCACTATTTTCGGTGGCGTGTCGACGGGGTCTCTGCCACAAGAAAACAGTAATATGACACTAGACAGAAGTAATAACGTAGATTTTCTCATGAGTAAATGCTTCACCTATTTTGAAAAGGAGCGCCAAGAAGAGGCCCTACCATTTGATTTGATAAGTTACCTATAAAGTTGCTTGGAGACAGCAGAAAAGCTGAATTATTATCTGATATGCAATAAAGACCTACAATCATAGAAGCTAAGGTCGCAATGAGCAGTAGCTCATCAACCTTAATAAAAATAGAATGCTTTGGGAACTAGCTTGTTCTAAGCTTAGAATTCGGCAGATCCAGGATAACGTGGGAATGGGATGACATCCCTAATATTACCCATTCCGGTAATGAAAAGCACTAAGCGCTCAAAGCCTAATCCAAAGCCTGCATGCTCACAAGTTCCAAATCGTCGTGTATCTAAGAACCATTCCATCTCGTGTTCTGGGATGTCAAAGGCCGCCATACGTTCCTTGAGTACGTCTAGTCTTTCTTCACGTTGGGAGCCGCCGACAATCTCACCGATACCTGGAAATAAGATATCCATTGCTCTGACGGTCTTGCCATCTTCATTCATACGCATATAGAAAGCCTTTATCTCCTTAGGGTAATCAGTTAGGATAACGGGCTTCTTAAAGTGCTTTTCTACGAGAAATCGCTCATGCTCAGATTGTAGGTCGGCACCCCATTCTTCGATGACGTATTGGAATTTCTTTTTCTTATTTGGCTTGCTACGAAGGAGAATCTCTATAGCTTCCGTATATGTTAGTCGCTGGAAATCATTATCCACGCAGAATTTGAGTTTATCACGAAGAGTCATTTCTGACCTTTCGTTCTGAGGCTTTTGTTTTTCCTCAGTGATCAATCTTTCTTCTAAGAATTCTAAGTCGTCCCCATGGTTCTCTAGGCAATAATTGATGACATATTTCAGTAAATCTTCTGCCAGATCCATATCATCATTGAGATCAGCGAAGGCCATTTCTGGCTCTATCATCCAGAACTCTGCTAGGTGACGTGAGGTGTTAGAGTTTTCTGCTCGGAAAGTAGGTCCGAAAGTATAGACATCGGATAAGGCCAGAGCACCTAATTCTGCTTCTAGTTGTCCAGAGACGGTTAGATTAGTCGCTTTATTGAAAAAGTCTTTTTTGAAATCAACCTCACCATCCTCTCCACGCGGTGACTCTTTGAGATCAAGCGTAGTGACCTGGAACATCTCTCCTGCACCCTCTGCATCAGACCCAGTTATAATAGGGGTGTGTAGATATACGAAACCGCGATCGTTAAAGAATTTATGGATAGCAAAAGCAACCGAATGTCTGATTCTAAAGATGGCTCCAAAAGTGTTTGTTCGGAATCTTAAGTGTGCGATTTCCCTTAGGAATTCTAAGCTGTGCTTCTTAGGCTGTAGAGGATATTTTTCTGGATCAGCGACACCGAGTACGACTATACTTTCTGCTTGCATCTCGACTTTCTGACCGCCTCCTTGCGATGTAACAACTTTCCCTGTCGCACTGATAGCGGCTCCTGTGGATATTTTCTTGATGACTTCTTCTGGAGTATTATCACGATCGATAACGACCTGGAAGGTCTTAATGGTGGATCCGTCGCTCAGGGCGATGAACTGATTATTCCTGAATGTTCTGACCCAACCTTTGACAGTTGCTTCGTAATCAGATTTTTCTGTTCCTAATATCTCTTTGATCTTGGTTCTAGAAGCCATTTATTTACTTGGTTTTGCAGCGACCAAAGATACGTTATTTCTCTGATTCGAATCAGCTCAGTTCTCGGCTTGGGAAATCCAAGTAGCGGCTGCATCGTATGAGTACCTGAGGTCAGACGTAAGTCCAGGTGCATACATCGCTTGTTCGGACTTATAGAGGATCTCTTTCAGCTGACTGATACTGTTAGCATCGAGGTCAGTATCGGTAGATAGTCGATCTATAAGTTGATCTTTCTTAAGGTGTAAAGCAGGCACTTTATACTTATCAGTTAGGTAATTCTTTATTGCCAAGATCATCTCTTCATGGAAGGCTTTGCTCTCATTTCTTTCTAGGTACTCATGCGCTTTTTTGAGACGATTGTTAGCAAGCTCGTAGGCCTTTTTCTTTCTAATGATAGCGGGGTCTAGCTTCCCTGACTTACTCAGCTGTCTGCCATATCCAAAGATACCTATAACAGCGGCCAAGATTATTCCGAGTAGACCTAGATGTAGGGGTGAGTTGTAGTGACTCGTTGCGACGGCATGTAAGGTAGTCGTATCGTAGTTCTCAGCAAGTTCTAATTCATCATTCTCTATAACGAGTGGTGTGTTACTCCCTTTGAGGACGGTGACCCTTGGTAGCTTGTTCTCTAATGTCGTATAAGCACTACTATCTACATTAAAGTAAGTGAATTGTGGATTTAGAATGTAAGTGCCAGGTTGTTTGGCAACTATCAGATATTCGAAGGTTTTTCTGTGTGTTATTTGATCTTTGGATTTGAAGACTTCATCTTCGATGACATTTGGATCATACATTTCTAAGCCTTCCGGCAAAGGCCATTTGGGGGGCTGGACTGTTTTATTGTCTCCATTACCTATGATCTGCATCAGGACTGTAATTGCCTCATCTGTCGTAATGCTCCTCTTTTCTGTTGATACTTTCATCGAGTACCTACCTACTGCACCTGTAGCTGCAGTAGTAGCTGTCGGTATCGCTTTGACGGTGATTCTAGCGCCATTAGCGATTGTTAACATGGGTTTTAGCTGAGCAGAGAAAAAGAAACTTCGAGACCGACCTTCCGTCGCGATTCCAAGTTTGATACTCGCAGGGTCTAGGTCATAGGTGCCTGTTTGTTGTGGGAACAAAGC
>CALEAC010000244.1 GCA_937944095.1 uncultured Saprospiraceae bacterium | reverse complement strand
TTCTCTGAGTTTTTCACCAAAAGTCATAGTACCATATTTAGACTTGTCCGATTATGGACGAATATACAGTTATATTTTCACATGCAGGGAGGTGGTAGGAATAGATACGGGCGGCAGCAAAAGCCAGGTGTCTGCAAGACGCTGACGCTTTTTTGAGGTTGGGCAAATTTGGCTAATGCTTTAACTCTAATGCTAAGTCTATTTATTCAGTTTTTTCATCCTCAGCTTGCACCTAACGACCTTAGTAAACGGAAATTACTCCACTTAGGACGTCTATCTCATTAAGATAACAACCCCTAATCCTTGCTAACAGATATTAACGACTAATTGGAGACAATCCATGTATATTATATTAACGTTAGATAGCCTCGCATACTCGAGTCAAATACGCTAGGAGAAAATACGGAAAGTCCCATTAGCTCAACAGCAATTGGTAACCCTAGCAGACCTTTGCGGCTTTCTATGAGAACACGATATATGTCATTACCACTATAATAATGATGGTCAGACCAACGGCTTTGACATACTTATAGGGTTCGATAGAGACCTGCTTAGTATAGGGCAGCTCGAAGGCCACTTCACGAGGTTTGATCAGACCGATGATCAGCATCAGTATGACATTCATCACAAAGAGGATGGCCATGACATGTAAGAAATGCGGATAATTCTCCTCACCGAATACATAGGGCTTCAGGATAAACTGACTGATGAAGTATAAGATCGCACCGAGTATAATCGCAATCTTAGCGGCTATGGCTGGAACGTACTTCGTCAGGTAGCCGACGACGATGATTGTAAGAATCGGAATGCTATAACAGCCATTGACTTCCTGTAGGTAGCCGAAGAGTCCAGCGGGCGCATTGGCGATGAGCGGTGCGATGAACATGGCAAACAAAGCTAAGAGCAATCCGAAACGCTTACCGTTTCTGATGACTTGTGCATCGGTCGCAGTCTTATTGAAATGTTGCTTATAGATATCTAGACCGAAGAGTGTCACGGAACTGTTCAGCGCACTATTGAATGAACTGAGTATCGCACCGAATAAGACGGCCGCAAAGAAACCGACTAGCGATACAGGCAAGACCTCTTTGACCAATTTAGGATAAGCCTGATCTGGAATCTCTAACGCACCCTCGAAGATGTAGTAGGCGATCATCCCTGGCAACACTAAGATGAGTGGGCCAAGAATCTTGACACCAGCAGCGAGGAGTAAGCCCTTCTGCCCTTCCTGTAAGTTCTTAGCCGCAAGTGCGCGCTGTATGATGGCCTGATTCGTCCCCCAATAGAATAACTGCACCAGCATCATCCCTGTAAATATCGTCGAGAATGGGACAGACGCTGAGCTGTCCCCTATCGCGTTCCATTTCTCAGGATTAGAATTATAGAGTTTGCTGATTCCTGTCCCAAGCGAACCATCGCCGATATACATCAGGCCGAAGATGGGAATCAGAATACCACCAATCAACAGACCGAGGGCATTGATCGTATCAGAATACACAACAGCACGTAAGCCTCCGAAGATCGCATAGATAGAGCCTAGAATACCGATACCCCATACACAGAGCCATAATGCAGCTGTATGCGATATCCCAAAGGCGGCTGGTACATCAAAGATGGTGACGATCGCGAGAGCCCCAGAGTACAATACAATAGGCAGGAGTACAACGACATAACCAGACAAGAACAGACCAGAGGCCAGTGTCTTAGTCATGACATCATAACGGACGGCTAGGAACTGAGGCACTGTAGTGATACCCCCTTTCAGATAACGTGGTAATAAGAACAGCGCGGTGACCACCATCGCTATCGCAGCGAGTGTCTCCCAACACATGACGAGGATCCCTTCGGTATACGCTTGCCCGTTGAGACCGATAATCTGTTCCGTGGATAAGTTCGTCAGTAGCAATGAGGAGGCGATGACACCAGCTGTCAGACTACGCCCACCGAGGAAGTACCCGTCAGAACTCTCTTGTTCCGCATGACGTGTGAACCACCATGAAACACCTGCAACAAGTATCGTGAATAACAGAAAGGATATGACAGCAATCATGTGGGTAAAGTTAGTGGGTTATAGGCTAGTAGCTCAATAGGATAATTACTAGGACGATGACCAAGCCCAGGGCCTGATATCTATAATTCTTATACCAAGGATAGTCTCTGAGCGTCACTGACTCATCCTGGAGTGCCTGCCGCGTCCAGACGACCTTAGCGAGTTCTGCTTCTGACTTGGGTGTGCCCATCAGACTGAATAGGGCCAAAGCCACACAACAAACTACAAAATGCCAGAAAGCGACGTAGAGAAAATTAGGTAGTTGCACCGCTGAGTTAACCACCCTAAGACCTATGAGCCAGGCGGTTATTCCAGTACCGATGATGATCGAAGCGATCGCACCAGCATTATTAACCCGTCTGACAAATAACCCCATCACAAACAGGGCGACTATCGGCGGACAGAACCAGGCCAAGGTATTCTGTAGGTAATCCCAAAGCTTCGTGAAATGACCTATCTGTGGTGCCCATAAAATAGCAATGACCATCACGATAGCTGTCACGATACGGCCGATATTCATTAGTGACTTAGAGTCCGCATTGGGTTTATATTTTTTGATAAAATCCATCGTGACTAAGGTCGAGACAGAGTTCAGTCCAGAATCGAGACTGGACATCATCGCTGCAATCAGACCAGCTAGCACAAGACCCAGCATACCAGGCGGTAATAAATCGAAAAGCATCGTCGGATAGATCATATCCATCTTTTCCATATTCGGATAGAGTACCCGAGCAAAAGCACCTGGGAAGATCATAATGAATAAGATACTCAGTTTCAGAAAGCCAGCGAAGAGTGCACCCCACTGACCTTGCCTGATATTCTTAGAGGCCAGAGTTCGCTGAGTGATATATTGATTGGTGCCCCAGAAATAGAAACCCAACAATAGCACCCCGGTAAAGACCGAGGGCCAGGGCATTACTTCGTCATCTATGGGTTTAAGAATTTTGAAGTGAGAAGGATCAGTGATCGCATAGACTGCTTCCCAGCCACCGATTTCCTGAAAGGCAAGGTAGGAGATCAAGGCAGAACCTAGAATCAAGATCACAGCCTGTACGGCATCGGTATACATGACGGAGCTCAGACCACCGGCAATCGTATAGACGCCTGCAATCAGCGCTAGGCCGACGATGATTTGCCACAGAGCAAAGTCTGGAAAAATGAGATTAATGACCAGGCCACCTGCATACAAGGTTGCCGCGATATCGACAAGAATATTTAGGATAATGGCCACCATAGAGGCGTAGGCTCTAACGGCATAGGAATACCTTTTCTCTAGATATTCAGGTATGGTGAATATTTTGTTTTTCAGATAGAAGGGTAAGAAGAATACAGCAAAGAGTATGAGCACGATAACGGCCATCCATTCGTAACTATAGACAGAAAAGCCATCCTTATATCCAGCACCAGCTAAACCAACCAAGCTATTACTAGACATATTAGACGCAAAGAGAGAAAAGCCAATAATCGGCCAGGTCAGATTGCGTCCAGCAAGAAAGTAATCCTCAGCAGACTGATGCTTACTTGCAAAGTAAAAACCGAGTAGCACAATCGCTATGAGATATACAATTATGATAGAGATATCGAGGGTCCCTAGAGTGAAATTCATTGGTTGGTTTGCTGTAAGTGACTATTATGCTAATATAAATCGCACTCGATTCTAACTTACCAAACTAACAAAATCGAATTACGTTGTACACCAGCTATTAACTAGCGTTAAAATAGTTAATTAATCTTAGTATTAAGCTGCAAAAGAGCGTAAAGGTTAATGTAAGGTCTAATTAGAAATGTGGAGTCTAGAGGCGATGGTTTCCCCGATAGAGCGGCCCTGCGTCACCCCTTCGGTAATGGCTGGCATATAGTGGATACCACCGTATAAACGACTAATAGCGGCCTCTGAGGCGGCAGCTCGAAATGAACTAAAATGCCTTACAGGCAAGCCGTATTTCAACTCTACATCATCAGTATAGGCAAAGTTATCACCTAATAGTTGTGTTAGCAATTCAGCAGCTGCTGTACTGATGACACTATGGCCACTGGTATGCTCTGGAAACGGCGGTGTCTGCAATAGAGGGATCCAATCCTCATCGATATACTCGTTAATAACGGTTTCTGGCCTGACCAGATTAGATCGATACTTCTCGTCCCAACAAGCTATAAAAGCATCGTAGAGTCCAATCGATACAAAAGTCGCCGTCTGCAGTGAGTGCGCTAAGTCATGGCCCGCTTTCTTAGAAGCAATATTGGAGATGCCCATCCAGTGACCACCAGGTGTGATCTTCTTAGTCGCATACATGATATGACCAGTCTGATTCATTACAAAGGGATTACAATCCCAGAAACTTGCAATTTCTTTTTTCTCTTTGTCCAAGCTATTGGCGACGGTATAGACCTCCATGCTCAGTTTATGGAATTCTGTACCTTCTTGCATATCAAAAGCTGGCGGTGCTGCGATCCTAAACTGCTGTGCTGAATCGATGACCATGGTTCTAATCTCTCGCCAGTGCGGTTCGATCCCTTCCATATACGCAGGTGGTGTTGGCTTCCACTGACTCGGATCATCTGTAATCGAGTACTTAGAGAATGATCTAGATTCCTTGTAGTTATCAGTATCTGCCCAGGCTAAAATATGGTCAGCAACTTGCCTGCCATACGCCTTAGAATCGGTCACCAAATGTCGATCTACACCTAACGAATCCAGCTCATCGAAAAGCTCGTCGAAATATTCTAGAAAAGTCGCTTCGGAAAAAACCAAAACTTGACCGACATACATGAATGCGGAGATGGCTGCGAGGTCATAAGAGACCTGACTGTCTTCCTTAGGCTTAGAGATTGGTGTCAGTTCATTAAGCACCGTCGACAGATCTATGAATTCTGGATTAGCCTGCTGTATCGTCTGGTAGGCAGCAATACACGGATAGGCATATACCCGACTTGCAACAGGTGGTGAGAAAATATCATGGACGATGACATCAGTTAAGTGATCGAGGGCCTGATGGAATAGCTCCGCATCAGAAAGCAATTTTTGTGTTTCTGCCTCCGGCAAAGGTGCCTTGCAACCCAAAGCTAAGATAGCTAGCCAAAAAATACTTAACGCGACGCTGATTCTCATACTTTTCTATATAGTCTAGCTTCCCACGGCAACAAGACAGTTTCCATTTTATTCTCCAGATTCCGAAGCTCTAAGTGGTAGCCTTCCAATTCGAATTCAATTGACTCATGTTCCTCACTATGATTCAGCACAACTAAGAACTGCTCATCATCTGTCCTTGTATAGACAAATAAGTTTTCGGATAAGCCTTTGAATTCATCCCATACGCCATAGGCGAAGGTTTTATATTGCTTTCGATAGGCCAATAATTTCTTATAGAAACCAAAGATCGAATCTTGCTTAGCCTTATCAGCCACAACATTAATCTGTTTATAATTAGGATTGATGCGGATCCATGGATCGCCACCAGAGAAGCCAGCATGTAGGCTGTCATCCCATTGCATCGGTGTCCTGACATTATCTCTTCCGTTGTCATGCACCAGCTTAACGAAATCCTCTGTGGAGACACCGCGCTCTTGGAATTCCTTATGGACATTATAGGTCTCGACATCGCGATAGTCTTCTAGTTTATCGAAATGCACATTAGTCATACCGATTTCTGAGCCTTGATAGATACAGGGCGTGCCTCGCAGTGTCAGCACCATCATAGCGAGAAGCTTGGCGCTCTCTGTCCTGAAGTCTTTGTCATTACCGAATCTGGAGACCATTCTCGGGAAGTCATGATTATCCAGAAAGACACTAATCCAGCCAGAGTCCCCGACGGCCTTATCCCATCGTCTGAATATCACTTTGATATCTTCCCAACTGAAGGGTATCGGATCGAACTTACCCAAGGGTCCATGTCCTAAGAACATATGTTCTAGGTGAAAAATCATATCTAACTCTCCCCTATCATGACCGACATAATCTAGACAAACCGCTGTAGAGATTCCTGGCCCTTCACCGACAGTCATCACATCGTATTCTTGTATGACGGACTCATAGAGCTCATTAAGATAGGTATGTACTTTGGGGCCATTAGCATAGACCTCGGCGATAACTCTATTGAAGTCATCGATATCAGTATCAGGAAAGTCAAGATCTTTGGATATACAAGGGATGACATCCATACGGAAGCCGTTGATCCCTTTATCTAACCAGAACCTAAGGATGTCTTTGACGCCTTGACGGACTTTGGGGTTCTCCCAATTAAGGTCAGGCTGTTTCTTAGTGAATAGATGTAGGTAGTATTCATCAGTATGCGCGTCATATTCCCAAGCAGAGCCGCCGAAGATGGAGTTCCAGTTGTTAGGTGGTCCGCCGTTCTTTCCAGGTCGCCAGAAATAATAATCACGATAGGGGTTGTCTTTTGATTTTCTAGACTCTTCGAACCATTCGTGCTCGTCTGAACTGTGATTCACGACCAGGTCCATGATGAGCTTCATCCCACGTGCATGCAAGCCCGCTAATAGCTCATCGAAATCTGCCATGGTGCCGAACTCAGGATGTATATCATAGTAGTTACTGATATCGTAACCATTATCATCATTCGGCGAATCATATATCGGGCAGAGCCAGATGATATCGACACCCAAGTCCTTGAGATAGTCTAATCGAGAAATAATACCTCTTAAGTCCCCTATCCCATCATCATTGCTATCCTGAAAACTTCGCGGATAGATCTGATATATCACTTGTTCCTTCCACCATTTCTTTACTAAGGTCATGATAAATTTTTAGTAATTAAAATTAAGCAACTTTCTGGCCTTTTACAGCAGTCCATATCTCAAACCACTGTTCATCAGTGAGGCTTTTTTTCATAGTTTCTGCTGCCGCTTTGATTCTCTCAGGTTTGGTCGTTCCGATAATAGGTCTGATGCCCGCCGGATGATGCTTCAGGAATAACAAAGACAGCTCTGCTCTTGTCCAATTATTCTTCTCAGCTACCGCTGTTATTCGTTGTTCTCTCTGTGCCTTCTTCGTTGTCAATTCAGCAAGATCTTGGCTTAACGCCAAAGGTGACCAGGCTTGCGTCTGGATATCATTCGTTTGCATATAATCTAAGGTCCCATCTACAAAGGCGGCTGTTCTTATGGGGGATAGCTCTATCTGATTCACAGCTATATCCACATACTTACTAAGTAGGGTCATCTGGGCTGTAGTGAAATTAGAGACTCCAAACTGCTTGAGTTTACCAGCTTTCTTTAGTGCTGTAACTGCCTCAGCTAAAACTTCTGGATCCATAAGAGGACTTGGCCGATGTATCAATAAGAGGTCAAGGTAGTCTGTCTGTAAATCTGCTAGTGATTGATCAACAGAATCGAGGATGTATTGCTTAGAATTATCATAAGACTTTAGGCCATACTTGGACTCTAGTTTAATACCGCACTTACTGATCAGTTCTATGTCTTCGCGCTTAATATCCATATCTCGCCAGGCCGTACCGAACTCTGCTTCTGTGGTATGATCACCATAGATATCAGCATGATCGAAAGTCGTTATCCCTACATCTAGGCAACTCTGAATCATTTCCTGATAACCAGGCTTATCCATCTTATAACCCCAGATTCCCCAGCGCATACAGCCCGCTATCAATCTCACCTTCTTTTTGTCTATCACTAATCTAGTTGTTTTTGATATAATTCTTCAAAGCTAAGTAAACGCCATTACTCCATCCGAAGCCATCTTGGACAGGATACTCCCCACCTCCGGCTTCTAGGGTCATATCGACCACATTATATTTTTCGACAAATTTACCTGTATTGGCATAGACTTTTTCATTGAGTTGGACCCATCGACGGGCAATTTCTGTCGCCAGCTGGGTGTAACCATAGCGATGTAAACCCATTACTGACATCCATTGGAGAGGTGCCCAGCCATTAGGTGCATCCCATTGCTGACCTGAATAGATAGCCGTTGTCAGCAAACCACCCGTACTTAATAGTTCATTCTCCAGAATCATGATGGCTCTTTCTGCTTGATTCTGATCGGCAATACCGAAATAAAGTGGGTACATACCTGCGCAACTGACTGTCGAGCGTACAGCACCAGCGACATGGTCATAATCCGAAAAACACCCCAATTGATCATTCCAACAATACTTCATGATTAAGTGCTTCCGACTGACTGCCTTTTTACTATACACTGCTGACTGCGTGCTATTTCCATCTAACGAATAAGCCTCTGAAATCAACAGTTCCATATCATAGATGAGACAATTCAGATCTACTGGTAATAAGTCTGTCGTCCGTGTCGTATGTAGACGAGTCGCATCTGATTGCCATCTCGAACTGAAATCCCAGCCGGACTCACAAGCTGACCTCAGCTCTTGGAAAGAGACGTCAGCATTCTCTTGTTTTTGTAAATGGATATCGTCACCATACATCTCTTGTCGTGCTGTATCTGTTCTGTCATAATATCGAGCCAAGGAGCCACCTACTATATTG
>CALEAC010000243.1 GCA_937944095.1 uncultured Saprospiraceae bacterium | reverse complement strand
TCCTGAGTTTGTAAGTTGCGAACCAGTTATGTTGGTGGATGCTGATCCAGCAATGGGTTGTGCAAAGGTGTTAGAATTAGTAGTCCCTAAGGCTGTTGACGATTGTGATGATAACTTAGAAATGGATGTGGCATACCAGGGGGGCTTTGCTAACAATGTAAATTCTAATATTACAGTAACATTGAGTGGTACCAGTAAGGTAACTTACACTGTTTATGACGGTTGTGATAATTCTGCCCAGTGTATAACGGAAGTTATAGTTAGGGACAATAGTGCACCAGTGGCCATTTGTGATAGAAATTCTGTAGTGTCTCTAAGATCAGATGGTACCGCAGTTGCTCATTCTAATACTTTCGATGATGGGAGTTTTGATGATTGTGACCTCTATATGACGCTTATACAAAGAGAAGACCCTGAGTGTCCCTGTGAGATACCTCATTACAATAATATGAGCTATCTGGGTGAGCACGAAGGACATTATTACTATCTATCTGATAGTAGAGAGTCTGCACCATGGGCGATGGAGTTAGCTGCCGCAATTGGCGGACATCTAGTAGATTTTAATACACCAGAAGAAGAGGCTTGGGTTGTCGATGCAGCAATAGCTATCGCAGATTCTGTTTATATCGGATTACATGGCAAGGGTTCACCAATAACCTATGTATGGTCTGATCATAGTGGCTTGGCTTACACTAATTGGGCGCCTGGCCAGACAGATGCTTCCGGGAATTTAGTCGCTACAGGCGATTATGTTATTATCAATGAGAATGGAGAATGGGAATTAGTTACTGGCGTCGACAGATACAGATATATATTTGAAGTGGAGACAAGATGTGCATTCAGCGATCGAATTAATTTTTGCTGTGATGATGCAGGAAAAGAACAAACTGTTACAGTCAAAGTAATAGATGGCTCTGGTAGATATAGTACCTGTACAGCTAATGTCTTAGTGCAAGATAAAGTAGCTCCTGTTATTTCTTGCCCTTCTGACACGACTGTGGTCTGTGGAACTAACTATACTCTTAATGATACATATAGTGCTTCTGACCAGTGCCAGGTTAATTCGGCTGTGATCTCTGTAGATAATTCAGGAATTAATGGTTGTGGTCTAGGTCAGATAGTAAGAACCTTTACAGTTTCAGATGCGACTGGTCAGGGTACCTGTCATCAAACTATAACGGTGACAAGTAGCGGTGGGTTTGACCCCAGTATAATTGATTGGCCGAATGATTATACGACTGATCAAGGTTGTAATGGTGATGGTATTCTACCTAATGATTTACCAGTAGAGAGCGCTTTTCCCCGATTTAGCATAGGCGTATGTGATGATATAGCAACGCCTACTTATTCTGATCAGACTTTTCAGTTTTCTGGATCAGGAGCTTGTTCTAAGACAGTAAGAACTTGGACTGTTATGGATCAGTGTAGTCCAACGGTAGTAGGCAGTAATCCAGTGAGTTATCAGCAAGTTATTATAGTCAATAATGTTGTTGCTCCAGTGATATCAAATTGTGGTGACCAAGAATTTCTAACCTCAGATTGCAATCCTAGACAAGTGGATTTTCAGATATCAGCTGTAGATGATTGTGCTCCTATAAATAGTGTTATAGGTAACATTATTCTAGATGAATTTTCCAATGGTAGTGAAGATAAAGTATATGGTCCGACGAACTCTAGTTTCTCATTTAGTGAGATACTGCCAGTTGGTGTGCATAGTCTAGTTGTCAATTTTTCCGATAGCTGCGGCAATACAGCAAGTTGTACTAAGAGGATAGAAGTATCTAACGTTACTGTACCTTCTGTGACTTGTAAGCCCAACTTATCTGTTAATATCCAAGAGATGGATTTAGATAGTGATCCGACGACTCCTGATGATATAGTTGTTATGGTAGAGCCTGACTTATTTATTACCTCTACAACTAGTCCATGTGGATATAATCTTACTGCTAGTTTCTCACCGGATATAGGTGATGACCTTAGAGTCTTTACTTGTGAGGATATGGGGCAGATGATAACAGTGCCTATTTTCGTTAGTGATTCTCGTGGTAATGTATCTCAGTGTGCAGTGCCAAGTATCCTTCAGATCCAGGACAATAATTCGCCTAAGCTCTGTCCTGTTGTGACCTCAGAAATAATTGTATCTGGGTGCTCTAACGAGACGCTTACAATAGAGTGTTTTATGGATTATGTCAGTCATTTTATCGAAGCAGAATCGCCTGACTGTGACCAAAGCGTTCATATAGAAGCACACATTGATTTTGGCAGTGATGGGTCAGTAGACTTGGTGGAAAACATGCCTGATTCATATGTTTATCATGGAATACTTCCTGAAGGAGAACATCTCATTAATTATGTTATTTCGGCTTGTGGTACGACAACCACATGTCAGGAGGTGATGACGATAGAATGTAATCCCGTAGAGCTGATTATAGAGGGCTGTAATGAGGAAACACATACTATTGATTGTGATTTAGACGAAATTAGTATACCAATAAATGTCCATACACATAGTGCTAATTGTAATGAGTTGACAGAACTTAGTGTAGAAGTGGATCTGGGGTCTGATGGTATAATTGATTTTTATGAAGAGGGAGGGGGCAGTGATTATGAGTATACAGGACCATTGCCAGTCGGTACTCACACTTTTAATTATACAGTGACGGGCTGTGGCGAAACACTTCAGTGTCAAGGTCTAGTAACCATACAGTGCCAGAGTGGTATTACCATCTCGAACTGCGAAGACAGAGTTGTGGTTGTAGATAGACCAGCAACTGCAGAAGTGAACTTTGAGTTTTTAGTAGAGGGTATACCTGACTGTGCTATAGTTGATGCCAATTGGGATCTCGATTATAATGGAGATCAGGTATATCACCAACATGGACAAGAACCGATCTTCAATGATAGAATCGTATTACCAGTTGAGACTTTAGTATTGTGTGGTATATATTCTCTTGATCTCTCAATATATACTATGGGTTCTCCTGATTGTATAACACCAGATGAAGCGGTATGTAATTTACAAATAGAGGTCATCTGTGAAGATACTCAGGTTATATTCAGAGAGTGTGGTCCAATAGAACACTCTATAGAGAGTTGTAATGACTTTTTTGTACAAGGTGGCAATTGTAGCGACCCTGTTAATATATGCCAGGGCACAATTGTTTCCTGTGATGAGCCAGGCCTATTTATTCTAGAGGTAGACTTAGGTGCGGACGGTACGATAGATGAGACATTCGAAATAGATGATGTTCTCGATCAATACTCTTATTCAATGGTGTTTCCGTCTGGTCTAAGTGAAGTGCATTATACCTTAGAAGCCTGTGGAGAAATAATAGCATGTTCACGACTTATAGAAAGAGTGTGTATAACACCGCCAGTCATCTCTGGTTTAGATCCTATAACCGGTTGTGAAGATGAATTATTTCAGAAAGAAGACTGCGTTGGTAATCCTGATATTGCTTTCTCTATAGCAGTCGAGAATCAGTGTGAGATAGATGAAGAGCATACTATTATTGCAAAAGTTGATTTCCATTCGGATGGGACTATAGATATCAGAGAGGATTTGTACACCTTTGGATCATATGATTACAATTTTCCGACACCTGTTGGAAATCATATATGTAATATCGAGGTCATCGATGCTTGTAATGCATTAATGACTTGTTCTAAGAATTTTACAGTAGAATGTATCGAGGGTATAGCAGGAAATAACACTGTATCTGGTAGAATAACAACAGAAGATGAGATTGCAGTCCAAGAAGTATTGGTGCAATTGGAAGGTGCAAACTTCCCCATATCGACAACCGATGAAATAGGTACCTATGCCTTTCCTGGGATGCCTCTAGGAGGCCAGTACAGAGTCGTACCAAGTAAAAATAGCGATCATCTAAATGGTGTGTCCACCTTGGATCTTATCTCTATTCAGAGACACATTCTTGGCTTAGAACCCTTATCTTCTCCGTACAAAATGATAGCCGCTGATATAGACAGATCAGGAAGAATTAATGGGGTGGATTTAGTCGAATTGAGGAAGTTAATTCTGGGAATCTATAATGAATTTCCAAATAATACTTCATGGAGAATCTTAGATAGGTCAAACTCTTTTGCTGATGAGAATGATCCTTTCATCTCAGAGTTAATAGAAGATTATATGATATATAATTTCACTAACGATATGGAAGTGGACTTTGTAGGTGTCAAGGTCGGCGATGTGAATAATTCAGTCCGCTTCGGTTCTGAGAATCTGGATCAGCGGACTTCTTCTGGCGGTCATATCTTGATAGAAGAACAATTCCTAGCTGTTAATAGTATCCATGAGATCGTTCTGAATGTGTCTGAAGCTGCCGTAAATGGTTACCAATATGCGGTAGACTTCGATATGGATTTACTCGAGCTTTTGGATTGGGAGTTGACAGGTGGCTTGTCAGAAAGTAATATCAATATAGATAAACTCCGAAGCGGTCAGCTGATCGTCAGTTGGGATAACCTCGAAGAGACAGCACCTCCAGCCATTACATTGATTGTGGAAGCTAAGTCTAATACTATGGTAAGTGAGGTCATCTCACTGGATACCCAATTAGTACCTGAAGTCTATGCCGATGATGAAATCTTGTCGCTAGACCTACAATTCACAGGCCAAGTAGATGCAAGTAATGTAATTCTCTTGTCCCAGAATAATCCAAACCCTTGGCGTACGGAAACTGAGATTAGGTATATCATGCCGCAAGCGGATGAGGTTGTGCTAAGTATCTATGATATCAATGGTAAATTACTCTATCAGGAACAAAAAACAGCTCTAAGAGGCCTTAATTCCTTGAAACTAGATAGATCTAACCTTGACGCTCATGGTGTTATGTACTATGAGCTCGTTTCTGGAAATGCGAGACTCGTACATAAAATGATACTCGTAGAATAAGTAGCATTCCATATTAGGTAAAAAGCAGGTTTCGATGTGTTCATTGAAACCTGCTTTTTAATTTAGGTAACCTGAGATATATCAAGGTTCTACTACAGTTAACGAGTGGAAAAAATTAATTTTGCCCCTTTTAGACTATTTGTACAACTAATAGAACGCAGATGTTAAAAAACTTTCTAGGTCAAAGCCCAACATGGTATAAGTACACCATGCTTGCATTCTTTGTAGCCAATGTCATATTCTATTATACCTTGGGCCCAGCGGTAACTGCATGGATATTTATTCTAGAGTTCATTTTTACACTTGCTATGGCGCTGAAGTGCTATCCTCTACAATCAGGGGGTCTATTAGCTATACAAGCCGTCGCTCTAGGCCTGACTACCGCTAAGCACGCCTACCATGAGATAGAGGCGAATCTGGAAGTCGTACTATTACTGGTATTTATGGTCGCAGGTATCTATTTCATGAAGCCCTTATTGATGTTTGTATTCAGTAAGGTATTCACCAAAATTAAGTCTAAGACTTTTTTATCTCTGTTGTTTGTATTCTTAGGAGCTGTCCTATCTGCATTCCTAGACGCACTTACGGTGACTGCTGTTCTAATTAGTGTAACAGTTGGATTCTATGGAGTCTACCATAAGATTCACTCGTCGTCTGCCGATTATGATGATAGTGGGGTTATGGATAGGAAAGAGCTGTCTGGTGATACCTTAGAGCAATTTAGAAGCTTCCTCAGGAGTCTAGTCATGCATGGTGTTGTCGGAACAGCTTTGGGTGGTGTCTGTACACAAGTAGGAGAACCTCAGAACCTCTTGATTGCAGATCGATTGGGCTGGGATTTTATCGGGTTTTTCTTGAAGATGGCGCCGATTACGATTCCAGTATTCTTTATGGGACTGTTGACGACTTTTTTCTTAGAAAAAACCAAGCTGTTTGGTTATGGTGCTGAGTTACCGGCCATCGCGCGTAAGATTATCGAGAATTACACAGCCGAAGAAGATAGAAAAAGGACGGATAGAGAAAAATATGGACTTATAGTACAAGCTGTATCAGGCATTCTACTAATAATAGGTTTGGCGCTTCATATTGCACCAGTAGGTCTTATTGGCTTGGCATTGATTATTATACAAACGGCTTTTATGGGGATCACTGATGAGCATTCACTCGGAAAAGCATTTGAAGAAGCGCTGCCATTTACTGGTCTATTATGTGTCTTCTTCGTTATCGTAGCGATGATTCATGATCAGCACCTATTTAAGCCTATTATTAATTGGGTGATGGAACTTCCAGAATCTCAGAGGCCTTCGATGTTTTACTTAGCTAATGGCTTATTATCTATGATTAGTGACAATGTCTTTGTGGCCACCGTTTATATCAATGAAGTAGAACAAATCTTCAAAAACGGCAATATATCTAGAGAATTATACGAAAAGTTAGCCATTGCAATTAATACAGGTACTAACTTACCTAGTGTCGCAACACCTAATGGACAGGCCGCTTTCTTGTTCTTATTGACTTCAGCCTTAGCGCCACTGATTAATCTATCATATATGAAAATGGTCAAGATGGCTTTTCCATATACGATTGTACTCGGTATAATGGGACTAATAGGTGTGATTTACTTTATTTGATCAGGTATACTTATCGTCTTGTTATAAGGCACGTAGGTTTTACGTAAGTCCGCTTTGACAAGCGTAGAGTAGTGTTCAGACCTCGGCAGTTTGTTAAGTAATGCTGAGATTTCAGCTGTCGGTGATACCAGTTTCCTTGCAGCTATATCCATCGTTGCTAACATCGTGTTCATGTAAAAAACGATTTCTCCGTCGGAACTGTAGATATGATGTGCAAATCTGTAGAACCGTAGATCAGCTGACCAGGCTTCCAGTTCGATATCAATATATAATTGTTCTTTATCGATGACCTCAGAAATAAAGTGGGATTCCTCGCTTAGGGATACAAATCCTAGGCTGTTTTGCTTTAAATATGCCTGATCGATGCCATTATCTTCCAATAATCTCATTCTCAGATCGACACAGGCTTTGACATAACTAAAGTTAGCAACATGCCTATTGGAATCTAGGTCGTCCCATCGAAATCTGAAGGGTTTGAGATAAGTTGTGGTGCCCATATATTATTTTCATCAAAATAACTAAATACCTTTTACTTTTGACGCATGGTTCAGATCGGTAAGCTTAATCTTGGCAAGTTCCCTTTATTACTCGCACCTATGGAGGATGTGAGTGACCCGCCCTTTAGAGCCTTGTGTAAGAAGCAGGGCTGTGATATGATGTATACAGAGTTTATTTCTGTAGAGGGTCTTATCCGTGATGCAACTAAGAGTGTACAGAAGCTTGACATTTATGATGATGAGCGACCTGTAGGTATCCAGATTTTTGGCGCTAAGCTAGAATCTATGCAGCGTGCAGCAGAGATTGTAGAGGAGGCCCAACCCGAAGTGCTCGACATTAATTATGGCTGTCCTGTCAAGAAAGTGGTTTGTAAGATGGCAGGTGCAGGCATCCTGCAAGATATCGATCGTATGGTCTCCTTAACTGCGGCTATTGTCAAGGCCACCTCACTGCCTGTTACAGTTAAGACCAGATTAGGCTGGGATGATAATACAATCAGAATACAGGAAGTCGCAGAACGGCTACAAGACGTAGGTATACAAGCCTTATCTATTCATGGACGGACTAGAAAGCAAATGTACAAGGGTGAAGCTGACTGGACTGAAATCGGTAAAATCAAAGAAAACCCGAGGGTGCATATTCCCATATTCGGCAATGGAGATATTAACTCTCCTCAGAAAGCGCTTGAGTATCGTAATAAATATGGCGTCGATGGGATTATGATCGGACGGGCAAGTATCGGAAATCCATGGATTTTCAGAGAAATAAAAGCTTATTTTGAGACTGGAGAGCTAATACCTGGGCCTACCCTGACTGAACGGGTGGATGCAGCCAGAGAACATCTAACACGCTCGATAGAGTGGAAAGGGGAGAAATTAGGTATTCTCGAAATGAGGCGACATTATACAAATTACTTCAGAGGCCTGAGGAATGTCAAGTACTTCCGATCCAAACTTGTTACCGAACCTAGCCTAGAGAACCTTTTCCAGATCTTAGACGAACTGCAAGAGCATTATTCTTCAGAAAACTTATTAGCAGTCTGATCATGACTTTTCGATTTTTAGATAATGAGAAAGCACTTTTCGAGACCTTAGGTGCTGTCGCTGACAGCATGAATATATTGGCCTTTGTTGTCGGTGGCTTTGTTAGAGATAGATTGATCGATAGGGAAACCCAGGATATAGATATCGTTTGTGTTGGAGATGGCATCAAGTACGCCGAAGAAGTCTCTCAAGCCCTAGGCCTTAGTGGCAAGGTGGTTGTTTTTCAGCGATTCGGCACTGCGATGCTTAAGTACGGTAGCCATGAGATAGAGTTTGTGGGTGCACGTAAGGAATCTTATAGTCAGGATAGCCGTAAGCCGTCAGTTTCCCCAGGCACTATAGAAGATGACCAGAATAGACGCGACTTCACGATTAATGCGCTTGCAGTTAGTATTAATAGTGCTTCCTATGGAGAACTGGTAGATCCTTTTGGCGGTCTCTCGCATCTAGAAGCAGGAGTGATTCGAACGCCGATGGATCCAGACCTTACTTTTTCAGATGACCCTCTTCGGATGATTCGAGCAGTAAGGTTCGCCACACAATTAGGATTTCATATCCATGATGAAACGCTGGCAGGCATAAAGAGGAATAAGGAAAGATTCCAAATCGTATCTGCTGAGCGAATTATCACAGAACTCAATAAGATTGTACTGGCTCCGAAACCATCCACTGGTCTCGATCTTTTGTCTCGGGTTGGTTTGCTTAATTATATTCTTCCAGAATTCGAAAACCTAAGAGGTGTCAGTCGTATTAATGGCAATGGACATAAGGATAATTACTATCATACACTAAAAGTGCTGGATAATCTATCAGCAGAAACAGATGACCTATGGCTTAGATGGTCTGCAATCCTACATGACATTGCAAAGCCACATACTAAGAAATATACAGAAGATCATGGATGGACTTTTCATGGTCATGAGGTTGTCGGTGCTCGATTAGTACCTAAGTTATTCAAAAGGCTCAGGTTGCCTTTAGATTCCAAAATGAAATATGTCCAGAAGTTAGTGCGACTGCACCTGAGGCCTATTTCATTGACTAATGAGAATATTACCGACTCGGCTGTCCGTCGACTGCTCTTTGATGCTGGTGATGATATAGATGATCTGATGATGCTCTGTCGAGCTGACATCACCTCCAAGAATGAATCTAAAGTCACTAGGATATTAAATAATTATGAGTTGGTCAAAGAGAAATTAACCGAAGTCGAAGAGAATGACAAAATCAGAAATTGGCAGCCACCCATTACTGGAGAAATGATTATGCAACGATTTGATCTAAAACCAAGTAGGGTAGTCGGTGATATCAAGAACAGTATTCGTGAAGCAATACTAGATGGTGTGATTCCTAATGAGCAAGACGCTGCTTACTCTTACATGATTGAGGAAGGAAAAAAGTTAGGATTACAGCCTGTCGATATTGGTTAGAACTCGACTTTTATTCTTGCACGTAATCCTAGACCATCTACACCCCACAGTTTTTCTATGTTTGGATGTTCGAGGTAGTTGGCTCTTTTGACTAAGTCGATTCTGAATAATTTGAAGATATTATAGATTCCAATACCATATTCTAGGAATGGACGATCACCTTGCAATGGATAGCTGAATGATTCGCCGCCACTATTTTGATTGAATTGGAGTAATTCCGAATTCTCTGCTAGTGACGGATTTCTATTGCTTTTTAGTGACCCCCAGATAACCTTGGCATGTAGTATTTCTTTTAAGTTAAGCTTCCTAATGAGCGGTAGGCGATTCATCAGATAGCCATCAAAGAAATGTTGCCAAGAAAATCTGATATAAGCATCGGCAACAAATTCCATAAAATTCATAGTGTTGAATGAATTTGGTTGGAAGGAATACGACTGGTTAGCTGTCGGTAGATAAAGTAGCAAGTAGGGCAGTTCTTGTGGACCAAATACTTTTCCAAATTCTAGCTCCGTTAATGACCGTCCAGTAATAGACATAGGAATTCGCTTCTTAAGTATAACAGCTAATTTATGATAAGAATAGTCGCCTCCTAGTGCACCTTTAATCGCCCCTTTGTAACTTACTTGCAAGCGGGGCACATTATCCACAACTGGTACTCTCTTCTTGCGACCTTGTAGGAAGGTGGCATTCGGAGAATATTCTGCAGCAAAGTTAATTTCCATCGTTTGGATATCAGAGAGATTAGCCTGCTCACCATTTCTTTCAGTTAGAAACGTCATGTCACCATAGGGTCTTCTCTTTATGTTTTCTAAGCCGAATTTATAGAAGCCAAAGTCTAGATCAGAGAAGTATTCTAGACTATATTTATCCATGAATAGCATCTGATTTGCCTCTCCTCTTCTGAAGGAAGTCAGGAAATTATCTGCTTCGATAAATTCCAGCTGTAAGCCAGGAAAGATGACATCATGTGTATAGCTTCCTTTGAGGTATTGCTTCGGGTTCTTTCGCCAATCATCATTAAGTGTATAAGTAAGTGCACCCTCATACTTGAATTTCTTATCTCTAAGTCCATAAGCACCGTAGCCCTCTAGTTGCCACTTAGACGATAGGTCATGAGACGTCTCACCTCCGAATCTGAAACGCCAACCTTCCACATCATTATTACTCACAAATGCAGCTAGGTCACCTACCTCAAATACCTTAGAAGGGATATATCCAGTCGTAAATATTTTAGTGGCAACGATAAATCTTTTGTAGGATGGCACAGTGACCAGCGTATCTATCATTCTATAGATACCTTCTTCTTCAGCGGTCAACTTTGATATTCTATTATTAGACCAGAAACTATCAGCTCTTTCGTAGGCATTATCAGCTTCGATTATACCACCCAGACCTTCTAACTTAGTTGGGTCTTCTGGCGGTTCGAAACTAAAATTTTCCAGTTCATTGGACCGTTTGGCATAGATGCCTAGACCACCCTCGGCAATAGAAATATCTAGAGTCAATTCATCTCTGTCCATGATATAGACCTCACCCTCTTTTCTGAATTCTTGGACCACCTTAATATCCCTTACAAAATTCAGACTAATATCTTTGGTCACACCTAGTATTGCTTTGACGACAGAGTTTTCCTCATCGTTAGAGATATAGAGGTCCCCGGTGAAGCCAATGAAGGTTTTGTTTCTAGGGATGAATGCCATATGGATAGCGCTTTTATTATTGACTATCGTGGTGTCTATAATATAGTAGCGATAATATTGTATGCCCCATGGCGCTAAGGGACTGAGGAAATCGTTATCTAAGATTCTTATAGAATTATCATATAAGTCTATGTCATCATAGAGTAAATCGATTGCTCCTGTAATTGTATGCAAGTCGATTGCATCATCGAATTTAGTCATCTTGACGGCTTCTCGACGTTCCTTTCTAGTTTCGGGATCTTTCCTATAGTGCACTGATGAAAGTGTTTCCCTCATAAATAAAGGAAGAAAAGTACGACCATTCACTTCGGACGTGTCCAAGTAATTCCATAGGAAATTGAAGTTCTTGAATTGTCTTCTATTCTTGAATTCCTCAGTGATGTTATTGAGGTCTATCTCTATCTTTTCGTGTTTATTATAATTATAGTAGTCTTGGGACTCTATTCTATTCTGATCTTTATTGTCCATGACCTTCTTAATGAGGTCTACAGCAGGATTATTCTTTTTACTATATCTCGCTTTCTTACCTATGATCGTGACTTCGTCACCTACGATGCCTTCCTCTGTCAGATAGAAATCTATTCGTTGTCTATCTTCTTTCGAGACGACTTTGTAACTGGATAAATAACCTACAAAGCTGGCCATAATCGTATCCGAAGGGTTCCTTGTTTTTATTTTATACTGGCCATCGAGATCAGTGGAGGCGCCGACATAGGTTCCCTTGAATGTGACATCGACAAAAGGTAAGGCTTCTTTGGTCTTGGCATCGTAGACGTGTCCTACAACGACAGTCTGGTCCTGTGCAGTAAGGCTTAGTGTTCCAGAAAGAATCAGGACGAAAGTGGCTAACGAGATAATGAGACTCTGAGCAAGCCTGTAAAGGGGAAGTTGTAACATCAAATGGATTATTCTGTGATCGTGGGATTCATCTACATTAACGACAAATCACGTGATTTGTTTGATGCCACAAATTTGATAATATCTGCGAATATGATGTCTATATTAGATGAAACATTAGAATTTATTGAGATATGGTAAGATTAACAGCAATAGACTGGTGGATAGTAGGCGGTTTTTTTCTTTTATCCTTAGCAATCGGGTTATATAGTTCTAGACAGGCCGGTAAGTCAGCTGCTTCTTTTTTCCTTTCGAAGCGAGATATGCCGTGGTGGTTACTAGGTATCTCTATGGTTGCAACGACTTTCTCTGCTGATACACCTAATCTAGTAACTGATATAGTCCGTAAGAACGGTATTGCTGGCAATTGGGTGTGGTGGGCATTTCTGCTAACAGGTATGCTTACGGTCTTTGTATATAGTAGACTATGGCGTCGGACTGGTTTCTTAACAGATCTAGAGTTCTACGAGGCGAGATATAGTGGCACCTCGGCCCGATTTCTAAGGACCTTCAGAGCTTTTTACCTCGGTGTTATTTTCAATGTACTAGTGATGGCTACTGTTTGTTTGGCAGGTATTAAGATAGGAAATGTCCTCTTAGGCATGAGCCCCATCCAGACAGTCATAATTGCTTCCACAGTTACAGTCTTATATGCATTTCTTGGTGGACTAAAAGGGATAATCCTTACCGATTTCTTCCAGTTTATTCTAGCCATGGTCGGAACAATATGGGCGGCATACTTTATTGTTAATATGCCTGAGATAGGGGGGTTAGCGGCTTTGTTTGAACATCCTAATGTGAGCGGCAAATTGGATTTGATACCATCGATGGATAACAAGCAGGACTATTACCTATTATTCTTGATTCCCTTATCTGTCCAGTGGTGGGCATCATATTATCCCGGTGCAGAGCCAGGAGGTGGTGGTTACGTCGCACAAAGGATGTTAGCGGCAAAGAACGAATCTCACGCATTATCTGCTACTTTGTTATTCAATATGGCACACTATGCTTTACGACCTTGGCCTTGGATATTAATCGCATTGGCATCACTGGTGATGTTTCCAGACTTGGCTGCGATAAAGCAGAACTTAGGTCATGTAGAGCATGGTATTATTGACGATGATTTAGCTTATTCTGCGATGTTGACTTATCTACCTTCAGGATTACTGGGTATCGTAGTGGCTTCCTTGATTGCCGCCTTTATGTCCACCATTTCTAGTCATCTAAACTGGGGTGCCTCATATATTTCTAATGACCTATACAAGACGTTGTATAAACCAGCTGCTAGTGAGAAAGAATTAGTTCTGGTAGGGCGACTCGCAACTATAGTCCTCATGATCGCAGCAATGGTGGTCTCTTTATTCCTTCAGAATGCCCTAGAAGCATTCGGCATTATCCTATTGATAGGTGCAGGTACGGGTCTCATATTCATTCTAAGATGGTTCTGGTGGCGGATCAATGCATACTCTGAGATCTCTGCTATGTTGGCTTCTTTTGTAATCGCTTTATATCTGCAAAAGGGATACGATGGTGATATGACCAGTACTGATAAGCTATTGGTTAATGTCGCATTGACAACCATTATTTGGATCGTGGTGACTTTTCTTACACCACCGACGGAAGCAGCAACGCTTACACAGTTTTATAAAAGGATTAGACCGTATTCATTAGGTTGGAAAGCAGCTATCGGCGAGCATGATAGAGTAGGGGAATCGACGAGTCTAGGCATGCAACTTCTAGCTATGCTGTTAGGGAGTATGATGGTTTATGCCTTACTTTTTGCAATTGGCTATTGGCTGTTCGGTTTTTATCCTAAGCTTTACCTTGCTAGTGCAGTCGCTATAGTCTCAGCTTTCTTGCTGAAATTGATATGGAATAGGCTTGACTAATCGTTGGAATTCTTGATGAATGTCTCGAAGCCATTTGCATAGTGTGGAGAGATAACACCATTGGGGTCAGAAACAAAAAAGCAGGCTTGTAATTCTGGATGACTCTTCAGATGCAGTTTGGCTTTTTCGAAACCTAGTATCATGTAAGCAGTCGCATATGCGTCAGCGGTCATGCAATCTTCTGCAGCAACGGAGACACCTAAGATATCATTGAGTTCTGGATATCCTGTTCTAGGATTAATCTCGTGCCCATATTTCTTTTGATCGACGACATGATATATTCTATAATTACCAGAAGAAGCCAGCCCTTGTCCATCCAACTCAATTAATTGAGCGAAGTGATTGATATTTGCGTCTGATCTCGGTGTACTCAGGCCAATAGTCCATTTGTTACCAGACTTGTTAACGCCCTGTGCATATACTTCTCCGCCGATTTCTACCATGAAATCCTTGATTAATTTTTGTTGAAAAATTAATGAAATCTGATCCACCGCATACCCTTTAGCAATCCCACTGAAATCAATTTCGCCGTTAGTCGGTTTGATAATTCTCATCGTCTGGTTGTCCGACACTAACTCAAACTTATCCATGCCAACCTGTTCTAATATTTGAGTTATTCTGGCACTGTCTACTTTGGTCACAGGCTTCTTAGGTGTATACCCGAAGCCCCAGTAATTAACTAGTGGCATGACTGTCGGGTCAAACGCCGCTCCAGAACTTATATAGACTTGCTCCGCTCGGTTGTAATTGATTACAAAATGCGGATCATAAGGGGTTTCTATTTTCTGGACACTTCTTAGTATCCCATTTTCTAATATTTCAATCGATTGAGATCGATCTCCAAGGTTCTTATTGATTTGTGAAATGGTAGATTCTGGGATATAAGTTGACAGGGAATTATTAATAGCCACTAATAGAGAGTCTATCGTCTGTTTGGTAACGACATTAGCCATGCTATTATATGAGATATGATAGGTCGTGCCCATCGTCTGTCCTGAGATTCGCAGATAGGATGATATAGTCTCTTTCTCAGTTTTGCAACTGGCTATACAGAGACAGAATATTAATAGATACGGAAGTGTATTAAAAAAGCCGACTAATTGATCAGTCGGCCTTTTGCTTTTTGTTTCGTTCATTGCGCGTTATTCGAATAGGTCGCCATAATCAGAAGAGTCTGATTTGGTTCTGTACTGGACTTCCTTTCTTGGTTCATTGAGATCGAGTATCTCATCTGCTTCCTCACTGCCACCTAGCAGCATTAGGGTACTCTGTTTCTCATATTCCTCTAGCATGGCCATTCCTTTCTCTTCGAAGATACCTTCCTGGAGGTCTATGGATTGCATGAAGTCAGATGACATTTCCATAAATCTTTCCATTTCACCGACTTTATTGGCCACATCATCAGCGATACCTTGCATAGCTTGATCGAACATCGCTCTCTTGTCTGGATCACCCTTGATAATGCTCATAGCAGACTTCATAGCGGAGTGCGAAGCGCGTATCGCTTTTCTCTCTTGGTCTTTGACTCTAACCTGATCTTTCGTGTCTTCTAGTAAGATTTCAGAGTTGGAGTACATCTTTGTGAGGACTCTATATAGAACTGCTAACTTACTATGGAGAGCAACATACTTTTGATTGGTTTCTTTTAACCGTGCTGCTTTTCGGGTGGAGAGTACAAGTTGCTTTTCATTACCTTGTTTTTTGGCTTGACGAGCGATGGCCAGGTTCTTCTCTATCTCTTGATTATTATTAGTCAGTTGATTTTTGAGGTTTCTCATTTGACCTTTTAGGTTTGCGATTTGCTTACCCATTTTCTTGAGATTCTTTTCTAGGTCACTGATGTAATTTTTTAGGATACCCATTGGGTCTATTGTGACAAAGAAGCCCGTGATCTTCCGCATGACACTCTGGTACATATAGCTAAATAAGGTCCTAGTCTTAGAATCTAGGGCCATATAGATGATGACACCTAAGACACCTAGGCCCACTGCCATACCTGCTACTGTGCTTAAGAATGCCCATATCATGCCTCCGAAGGAGAGTACAGCCCAGCCTCCTATGCCTAACATGGCGATGAGAAAGACGAGTCCAGTCTTGCCTTCTGGTTTTTGCCAGAATGTACGGTTTGCCTTATCCTTGTAATTTTTTGTCGCCATTATTTTAATCTTTTATAAATGCAAATTTATAGTATCTATATCCTTTTTGATCTCTTGAGAAAGTACATTATAAACGTCTAAGAACTTGGTTTTTGTTCCTTCTATCTTTTGGGTGGCTAAATCTACATCTTGATCTACATTATCTATCCTCTTTTGGAATATCTCTATCTCACGTTCTAGCTCCTGGATCTTCTGCTTATGCTTTTCTATCTGTAGTCCTAGATTCGATACCTCCGACTTGCGACCTTCGATCTTAACCTTTTTTTGTTGGAGCAGGGCAGTGGCAAACGATTCACGTTCGTCTTCTAAGACAGAAAAGTATCTGTTTGCTGATTTTAGAAGCTTTTCCTTAGTGAGACCCATGGTGGAAGCCGTAGCAAAAGCAGATTTGTATGAAACAGACTCGTCCATAGACATCTGGATAAGTGCACTGACTGACTGCCTGAATTTGATATAATCAAAGGTCGCAGGGTCAAAATGACTCTTGATTGCCCTAAAAAGTGCGAAAATTGATTTGTCATCCAGGTCTTTTACCTGTGGAAAGAGATCATTTAAGTCTATGGTCATTGGTCGTTAGGTTGGTAAGACAAAGATGAGGAAATATACGAAATAAGAGTCTTCCGAACTTGAATCATAGATTTAGACAATGGATTTTTAGATATTTTTATTAAAAAACTATTGATCAAGGAATAACATATTACAATAAATCATAATATATTTGTTCATTGTATTTACGATTTAACATCCCAAACAGTAACATCGCTTAAATATTTCATTAATTTTTTAGATGTCCTGTTGTTATGAATAATACAAATCCGATTTTATGGACGCTAATGAGTATTATATTACTCACTTGGTCACAATCCGCAATCTCTGAGTCTAGCTCAGAATCAATAAGTGCATCAGGAATAATCATCGAGGTGGAATATACGCCAGACAACCTTTGTTCTCCCTTGGGTGAAGGTAGCCTAACGATTACTGCCTCAGGTAGTTCTGGCACTTATGAATATTCTATAGATGGTGGAACCACATGGGCTAGTAGCAATACCTTTCCTGGCTTGCTTTCTGGCTATTATGATATTCAGGTTAGAGATACAAACCTTGTTTGTACAGACAGCTATGGTATTTTTTATATCGGCTGCTCTGAAGGCAGGATACTACAATTTGGTGACGCTATTTACACTTGTATCCCAACCTTGCCAGATAGGGTAACCTTAGCAGTGGATAGAATTCAGGGCTTTAATGACTTTTATAACAGTGGTCAAGTATTCACTGATGTATCTAGCATGATTCAGAGTAAGGCATTTAGCTGGAGCACCAGTGATTTAGGTGGTGCAGTATTCGGTGTTGCTCTAGATGGTGATTACAATATATATACTGCTAATACCAGTCTTTATGATCTGGTATCAATGATAATGACCACAGATGTTATTGCTATAGATGGTGTTACAGGCATACCAACTGTTATAGCGACACTACCAGGTGACTGGGGTGCAGCACAGGTGGAATATGATCCGACTTGCGATCAGTTGTATGTGGCGAACTTAGAGGATGGTAGGATATACAGATACAGTACGACTGGCACTTTGTTGTCTACCTTCGATCCCCTTGCACCAGATGATGGCGTATCTGGTCTTGCACCCCTTGGTGAGCGAGTTACTGGGTTAGCTTATAATCCGATAGATGGTAGATTATACTATTCTATCTGGGCTAATGATAGGATTAATAATGGGACTAGAAATACAGTAAGATCAGTCAGTATCGATCCAGTGTCCTGTGATTTTGTCACAGCTAGCGATATAGAAGAAATCGCAGTGCCTTTCTTATCTGAAACTGAAGCAAACGCGCCAGATTACAGTCAACCAGTACTAGACATAGAATTCGATGAGACTGGAACAATAATGTTATTATCAGAATCAGGTTATGATTCTTCTGTACCACTTAAGATTCCACATGAATCACGAGTTCTGAGATATGATGGATCCACAACAGCTTGGAATATTGAAAATGTTCCACCGATGGGAAATATTGACTATCAGTATCAAATAGGTACAGTAAGTGATGGTACTAACGCCCTTGGTGGTGTTGACTTTGGTTATGCAGGCATAGGGTCCACAGGGTGTACACAGGACCCAGGTAGCTTTATCGTTGCCACTGGGGATGCCCTCACAGGTATCAATTGTACGACGACTGGTTGCCTCTATGGACTCCAGTATATTCCTATCGATGGTGGTAATCCAACTAATTCTGTGCTGATGGATTTAGCACGGGATATTGGCAGCCAACAGAAAGGATTCTATGGTGATGTCGATGTTGTAACAGGTTGTTGTCCTTGTGCATGTCCAGTTATCCTTTTTGATTTAGTCAATGAACCTATTTGTGTAGGCAGTCCGACTCAGATCTGTGTTCAGAATGAGGTTGCAGGGACAGCGCCTTATAGCTATACATGGAGCACTCAGGAAACGACACCTTGTATCACTGTAACTGCAGGTACACCTACTGATGTATTCGCAGTTACAGTAACTGATGCTAGTAATTGTTTTTCTGTAGAGTCAGTTGGGGTCTCTCCTAATTGCGACTATGATATGGACTTACAGAAGACCTTAGTGTCTGCAGGCCCATTTGCGCCGGGTGATATGGTCACCTTTGAAATTAGAGTTTCTAATCAGGGATCTGCTGGGTCTTCTAGTATTACTGTAACTGATACACCACCTGCTGGATTGACTTTCGTCAGCGACAATTCTACTAGCTTACCTGAAGTCAATTTTCTATCATCAGGGGTTTATGAAGTAACTAATTTAGCACCGGGAGACTTCGAAGTTTTTGAATTGACATACACAATCTCGCTATCGGCTTCTGGTGACTTAGTTAATATTGCTGAGATCACAGCTGATGACGGAGATGATATAGATAGTGACCCGGATAGTGATTCTGGGACAGATGACTATGGTGATGGATTGGATGATGATGATGAGGATACAGCCATAGTGGTCTTACCCACAGATTATGATCTTGCAATCACTAAGGATATCGTGAGTGCTGGGCCTTTCCTTCCAGGAGATATGGTCACCTTCCGTGTTACTGTAACTAATCAGGGCCAGTTACCATCCCAGGTAATGCAATTCACCGATACGCCTCAGACAGGTCTGACGTTTGTCAGTGATAATAGTGCCACACTTCCAGAAGTTAGTTTTGTTTCCAGTGGCATCTATGAGGTGACTAATCTAGCACCAGGTGATTCCGAGACCTTGGATTTGACTTATACGATTGATTTAGATGTTGTAGGTGACTTGATTAATCTAGCACAAATTACAACAGATGATGGCTCCGATGGCGATAGCGATCCTGATGGAGATGAGACTACTGATGACTTAGGTGATGGCCTTCCTGATGATGACGAAGCTGTAGTCATCATCCCCATTCCATCTAACTATGATTTGGCGATTTCCAAAGCTATAGTTACACAAGGTCCTTTCTTTGCAGGGGATATGATCACATTCTCAGTGACAGTGACAAACGAAGGAGATTTACCCTCTTACACGATGCAGTTCACTGATACGCCACCTGCAGGACTGACTTTTGTCAGTGATAACAGCACCGCTCTTCCAGAGGTTAACTTTATATCCAGCAATGTATATGAAGTCACTAATCTATTTCCTGGAGATACAGAAACGCTGGAGTTAACTTATACAATTAATGCAGGGTCATTCGGAAACTTAGTGAATCTGGTCCAGATAACAACTGATGATGGTGGTGATGGGGATAGTGACCCGGATGGAGATGAGAATACAGATGATCTAGGTGATGGTCTGCCTGACGACGATGAGGCTACAGTAGTTATTGTCTTACCGTCTGATTATGATATCGCTTTAGATAAAGTGCTTGTAACAGCTGGCCCATTTGAGCAAGGTGATACATTAACCTATTCAATCTCGATAGAGAATCAAGGGGATATTCCTTCTGCAATTCTAGAATTTACAGATATAGCGCCCACTGGCCTTAACTATCTTAGTGATAATTCTGCCACTTTAGTTGATGTAACAGCTCTGTCGACTAATATATATCAAGTAACAAATCTTGGGCCTGGCGAAATAGAGACTGTTGAAATAACATACATCATCAGCCCAGACATTATGGGGGATCTCACAAATTTTGCCTTGATAACGGCAGATGATGGCGATGATGGTGACAGTGACCCAGATTCTGATCAGGATAATGATGATCTAGGAGATGGCGCACCCGATGATGACGAAGACCAGGTTACTATTACTCTACCACCTCTTAATAATGGACAGATTGGTGATTATGTGTGGGTCGATACAAATGGAAACGGAACACAAGATAATGGTCAGATCCCAGTGGCAGGTGTCCTAGTAGAATTGTACAATGACAATGATGTATTAATCGATTTCCAATACACTGATGAGAACGGTAATTATCTTTTTACGGATTTATTCGCTGGTGATTACTATGTGAGTTTTACGCCGCCTGAAGGTTTTGAAATAACGATTCCTAATGGCTCTGGAAATGATGGAACAGATAGTGATGTCGATGGTAGTAATGGGGTGTTCACGACACCTATTATTTCTTTGGATGCTGGAGAAAGTGACCTTTCATTAGATTTAGGTGTATATGAATGTAGTCATATTGGTGACTTAATATGGTTTGACTCTAATGGTAATAATCTTGCAGACTCTAATGAGAATGGAATCAATGGTGTGAGAGTGGAGTTGTATAAGAAGTTCGGAAATGATTGGATCTTATTCGACCATACAATTACAGGTCGAAAGCCAGGTTCACCTTCCACCGATGGATACTATCATTTCTGTGTCGCACCCGGTGAGTACTATCTTAATTTCAGAGTGACTAATACTGGTGGCCTTACGTTGGTAAATCCCAATGTAGGACAAGATGAATATGCTGATAGTGATGTGACTAATGCATTTGGCAATTATACCACTGACTCATTTGTAACCACTTCTGGTATTGATATGCTTAATATCGGTGCAGGTTTCGGAGAACTCAGTATGGGTTCTATAGGTAATTTTGTCTGGTATGACGAAGACTTAGATGGTGTTATGGATGATACCGAAGGTGGTATGGGCGGCGTCACAATCAATGGATTCAATATGGATGGAGAGATGGTCGAATCTACGATATCTACAGAAGATGGGGCATTCAGCGTGCAAGTACCAGCTAACGGTTCTTATTATTTAGAAGTGATTGTACCAGACGGATATTCTATTACGCTACCAAATAATGGCGACGATGATACAGTAGATAGTGACGTGGATAACAGCTATGGGCCTAATACCACTGCAAAAGTTATTGTTGGTCTCGGACAAGATATAGACAATGTAGATATAGGTCTTGTGGATGAGGCATTACCAGTAGAGTGGTTAGATATCGATGGTGCCTTTGTCAAAGATATAAATAGAATCAGATGGTCTGTCGCTTCAGAAAATAGTGTAAGCCATTATGAACTTCAGAGATCCGAAGAGACTAGGGAGAAGTATGTGACGATCCATAGCCAAGAGTCTGAGTACTCTACGACATCGGATATCGTCTACTATAGCGCAGAGGATAAATTCTTTTCTTGGGGTATTAACTATTACCGAGTGAAACAGTATGATCTAAATGGTAACCATAGCTTCTCTGATGTGGTTGCTATTAACAATAGAAGCTCAGATACGGCTAAGCAGACAACAGTGGCTATCTATCCTAACCCAGCGAGTTCTGAGATTAATTTGGATATAGGCCTATACCGTGAGTCTAGTGACTTAGAGGTGAATATCTTTGATCAATTGGGACGCGTCGTACAGAAAAGTATAGTAATAGACGTCGATATGGCTAAAGGCTTAAAGTCTTACCTGATGGATGTTTCTAGCTTACCGAATGCGATCTATACGCTAGAGGTCATTATCGACAATGAAGTCTTGTACGAGAAAATTATAATCAATGACTAATTAGAAAAGAACTAATAAATAATAAAAAAGGGAGGTGAGTGTGTCATCTCCTTTTTTTTTTATTGAATGTCAAAAAGTTCATTCATATCAGCCCGCTTCTCTAGTTCTTCTTTTTCATTCACAGCAATATTGTGTCGATCAGAACGAGATTCGGATTTGATGAATTCGTTTTCTATATCATTCAGATAGAAGAACACATCGTCCTTTAAACTATCCAATATAGATCTGATAGAGTCAGAATTGGAGTTGACGGATGATTGCATTTGAGTCAACTTAGTTTTCAGATTGGAAATATCCTTAAATCGAGCAAGAATATCCTCTATGCGTTGCAGGACCAGAGTTTCATTGACTCCATCTACCATCTTGTTTTCAGCTTTGTTCTGGTATATACGAGCCCATTGTAGTGCGAACCTAAGGTATTCTGCTGAGGTCAATATCTTATTATCCTCATAGAAGTTGAATGGTCCAGTTTGTCGAGGCAGTTGATCGGTATGTTTGAACACAAGAATCGAGAAATCTAAACCTCGATTATTCATGGATTCTTCCAGATACTTCAGAGATGGCTTGAGTCCTAGGGCTCTATCTTTAGCTTCTATTAAGATTTGTTGTTTGGTGTTGAGGGTATAGATGAAATCACCTTTTTTATTGAGGGAACCCTGGGTTGCCGTATCTCCAGTGCTCTCTACCATATCTCCGAATATCTTAGCGGTATCTTCTAATTGCTCCATTAATTCTTCCTCGAAACTTCTGCCTTTGAGTGCAGACTTTTCCATTGCTTCTTTAGCGCCTTCGTCCTTGCCTTGTTCCTTAGCAATTTCTTCTCTTAATTTGAGGAGGCTTTCATTGAATTCCGCCGTCTTGTCCTCTATGATCTCCGTAATTGTTTTGATAATAGGGGAGTCTTCACCGAATAATTCACTGGCATCTTCCTTGAGCCGATAAGCGAAACTGCCTATTTTCTGATCGTCTAACTGGTTTTGTAAATCAGAGTCTACTTTGGTGATTATTGTTTTTATCTTTCCGAAATAAGAGGATTCTAACTCTGGGTTAAAGTTCTCCTCTGCACTTTTTAGTCCAGTCTCTATCTTAGACATCTTCTCCTCATTGAGCTCTTTGGTGCTTTTAATCAGGAGATGAGAGATTTCTTTAGCGCCATTAATATCTACTTTGATATCCTTACGGAATCCATCTAGGTTTTCATTTAAGAATTTTCCGAATTTCTTAGTATATGAATCTTCTACCTCAGGATTGAATAGGTCAGAAATCTGATTTTCTACTTTTTTAGAAATTTCTTTTTCGAGGTTGTTGACTGTCGACTGAAAATTCTGAATCAGTTTCTCTGTCTCTTTCTTAACGAATTCGACATCACGGGAGGATTGAACTCTTTGTAATACCGCTACACCGACAGACATGATCTGCTCTATAATTTGCTTGAAATCTTCGCCAGCAGAGACTCGTCGATTGATATAATCAAGAATCTCTAGATCTTGAGTTTCATGTTCGAATTTGAATGGTGTCATGTCTGATTGATTGTAATAGACGTATTGCAATAACGTAAATATGAGCAATATATCTCATTCTATATTAGCTCCTGTCACAAGAATACTAGTTATAGTGTAGTCTAGCTGCACGGAGTGACC
>CALEAC010000242.1 GCA_937944095.1 uncultured Saprospiraceae bacterium | reverse complement strand
TAAAGATTCAATTATACCAGTATTTCGCCCTAAAGAATACTTGTCAAAATTGAACGCCGATAGCTAACACTAGGGGAATGTCGTTGTGGATATTTCTTCCTATGTTTTGGAAGAAATGATGCCCGTTAAGCGTAGGCTGTGGGTCCGCTTGAGTGTTAGTGAATCTATTGACTTGCTTTTTATCGAGGTATTGCTATTCAGCTATTCAAGATAAAATCTTGATTACACTGCGACGCAGGTATGGCCTACGCCGAACAGTTTGAAATCTTGATTACACAGCGACGCAGGCACAGCCGAACAGGTTAGCTTTTAGTTCGAACAGGATTGTATGGTTATCCTGAGATCTTGTAAAAAAAAAAGGACCGCACAGCGTGCAGTCCTTTCATCATACTTATTTGTGAGTGGATGATCACATATGCTTGATGATCTCATCACCGAATTCAGAACATTTAACGAGGGTAGCACCCTTCATTAATCGCTCAAAATCGTAAGTGACTCTCTTTGCTTTGATGGCGCCTTTGATTCCTTTTTCTATGGTCTTGCCAGCTTTGCCCCAGCCCATATAGTCGAACATCATGACACCAGATAGTATTACTGACGAAGGATTCACCTTATCCTGTCCTGCATACTTAGGTGCTGTTCCATGTGTCGCTTCGAATACAGCGATACCAGTCTCATAATTGATGTTGGCCCCGGGTGCGATACCGATACCACCGACAGCGGCAGCGAGTGCATCAGAGATATAATCGCCATTGAGGTTAAGTGTCGCGATGACATCATACTCTGCAGGTCTCAGGAGAATCTGCTGTAGGAATGCATCTGCGATCACATCTTTGATGATGATTTCTCTATCCTTATGCTTGATCACTTGCCATGGGCCACCATCGAGGTCTTGTGCGCCATATTCTTTCTTAGCTAATTCGTAGCCCCATTCCTTGAACTTACCTTCGGTAAATTTCATGATGTTACCCTTATGTACGAGAGTCACTGACTTCGCTTTTTTATTTGCTATAGCGGCATTGATAGCTGCTCTGACGAGTCTTTCTGTCCCTTCCATAGATACAGGCTTGACACCTAGTGAGGCTGTATCTGGGAACCTGATACCTGTAACACCCATCTCATCGATAAGGAAGGCTTTCATCTTGTCATTCTCAGGTGTACCGTGTAGATACTCGATACCTGCATAGATATCTTCCGTATTCTCTCTATAGATAACCATATCTACGAGTCCTGGCTTTTTGACCGGAGAGGGGACACCTCTATACCATTTGACTGGTCTGACGCAAGCATATAGGTCTAGTCTCTGTCTGATAGCCACATTCAGTGATCTGAAGCCACCGCCTACAGGGGTGGTCAGAGGTCCTTTGATGGCAACCAGGTGATCCTTGATGTCATTAGTGGTCTCAGCTGGTAGCCAATCACCAGCTTTTCTCGCATTTGCTTTTTCGCCAGCATAGACTTCTTTCCAGTGGATTTTTCTATCCCCAGCATAGGCTTTCTCTACAGCTGCGTCAAAGACACGCTGAGCTGCAGCCCAGATATCTGGACCTATACCATCTCCTTCTATGAATGGGATAATAGGGTCCTTAGGCACAGTTAATTTACCCCTTTTGGATAAAGCTATTTTCGTTCCGCTCATATTATTGTTTTTAGTCACGTAATAATAGGCAGCAAAAGTAAATAATAAGTTGATCACATGGATTATTACCTAACTGAACCCTTTATTTTTCTAGAGCAGCACCGGGAATCAAGTCATTGAAGAATAGCGCATTGGCAAATAGCTTGCTCCCACCGAGCCAATAGCCTCTGAAATTGGGATTATCTACCATAGCAATGACTCGACCAGCACCTAATCCATGGCAAGTGATGGCTGCAGCCTCACTGGCAAACTGCGCATTCCGCTTAGAGGTATAACCACTCATGACTGGGTCTACCGTGTATTTCATGGGCGTGGCTATCCGGTTTTCTGTCGGTTCATAGAACTGAGTGCCGCGCTTGAATACAGGCAGGTTAGTTGTATTATAACCATAGAAAAGGGGGTGTGCGAGGTCTATTTCTGTATTGAATATCGCCCCGCCGATCACTTCTGCGCCTCTAGCCTGCGCCATATTTTCGAAGTAGACCTTGGCTTTGGAGCGTTGGTCTGCTGCTTTTTTCTGCACCTTGATCCAGCCCATATTATTACAGAAATTGATCGCTTTTCGGAAGGCAAGTAGACAACCGCCACTTTCGATCCATTTTTTGACATTATCAGTCGGAAATTCTTCCTTATGATATTGCCCATCGGGCATGATAATGATATCGTAGTTATTCAGATGACGTTTGGCTAGATCTTGCTTATCGAGCATACTCACTGGTATCTGATATCTCTGGTCTAATTGGTACCAGGTGGCACCAGCCTCGTAGGGATTGACACCTGATCCGATAATCATGGCAACTTTGGGGAGAGACAGCGCTTTTTGACTCGGGCTACCTATCGACTTGCCAGTGACTGTCCTGCCAGAATTGATCGTGTAACTGGTGACCTGGTAGGTATCGCTTAATTGAGTGATCTTATCGATCAATGCCGATTTCTCTATTGGTTGATTGTTTATCGGGATGATCAAGGTGCCTTTTTTGAGATCGATCTCCCTGTCAGTTGATTTGACACGGGCGTTGTCTTGGACGACTTTGACTTTGATATCATCCGCAAGTAATTGGTAGAGCATTGCTGGCGCTAGGTAGGCTTCCCAGTCGATGGCCAGCGCATAGCAGTCTTCACTAAGAACCTGAGCTGCCTTCTCTTCTAATTGCATCACCTGGTCACCTAGACCCAGACTCTTAGCTGATTCGGCATAAGGTAGATTCAGTGCCAGTGGCAGCGTCCACGTCGATACATCGTAGAACAGACTGTCTCTGAAATCATGGACGGTCTCGAAGAGGGTTTTGATCAGCATCGATTGTCGCTGGTCTTTAGGGACGATATAGGTGGCGGCTTGTGGAAAGGCCTGCTGGTCTAATTTGAGGTCTTCCTTGGCTTCGTAGACTTTGACCTCATGTCGATTAAGCATCTGTATGAAGTAATCAGCGATATATCTGTCCTCAGCCGAAAAGACATAGGCCCCTTGTTTATTTTCTTTAGTTCTGAAAAAATTGGCTTTGTAAGCGAGGATATCCTCTTTGAGATTAATGGCTGCGCGCTGCGTAGATAGTGAGGTTGCTATTTGGTTCCTGATTGTAAATGGGAAACTAAGCAACCCATTGTCTGTGTCTCTGAGGTGCCCACGGGCACTTGCTTGCTCGAATAAGATGCCGATACTGCCATTGATATCTGGATATGTACTGCCCTTGCCATAGTAGAAATCGTCGAAGCTCTCCTTAGAGTAATATAGAGAGCCTAGGCTGTCCAGTGCTGCTGCATGGAAATGGCTGATTTCTTCTGTGAGGTCCTGATTGATCTGAGGCGTATTGGGATTAGTCCGACTAGGGATGCCAGGCTGGAAGAAGAAAGTCGAGTTGGACCCCATCTCATGATGGTCTGTGAGGATATCCGGCTGCCACTCTTGGAATGATTCGATCCGGCCCTTACTGCTCGGATGTATATTGAATAACCAATCTCGATTCAGATCGAACCAATAGTGATTAGTCCGACCTCCAGGCCAGACTTCGTTGAACTCTCGGCTAGCAGGATCGGTCACTAGGGTCTGGTGCTTATGCATATTCGCCCAGGTCGAGAAGCGTTGTAAGCCATCTGGATTATAGCAGGGGTCGAGGAGGATGATGGCCTCGTCTAGTAGGTTATCTAGTTCTGCACTTTCGCCCGCTAGGAGATAATAGGCGACTAAGCTCGATGCATTAGCGCCACTGCTTTCATTGCCATGTACGCTGTATCCTTGGTAGATGACGATAGGGAGGTCTTTGAGTTCAGCCTCGTTTATGGCTGCCTTCCCTTCGACTAATTGTCGCCGTTTGGCTTTGATCTCATCCAAGTTTTTGAGGTTCTCCTTAGAAGAGATGACGAGCTGGACAAGGGGTCTATGCTCATGTGTTCGAGCATATTCTCTCAGTAAGCAGTTTTCTGACGCTTCACAGAGCTTTTCTAAGTAGTTATAGAGCTTATCATGGCTGAGATGCCATTCGCCGATTTGATGTCCTATAACCGCCTTAGGTGTGGGTATATCCTTATCATAGTTAAGGTCTGGCAAGTAATAGTTCATGGTCACCTGTGCTGAGAGTGCAGAATAGGCACCCATGAAGCAGATGATTATGAATGTGCTGATAATTTCACCATATTGCGAGACTCGATATTGCTTACTTATGTCCATATTTATTTCATATCTGGTTTTACCGATTTTTGTCTTGTTCTTTTTGCTGCATTTGTATATCAGATTCAGAATAATCAAGCGATACAAAGTTGTGAAAGATAAAGAAATCATCTTGGACCGCAAGCTCCTCTTTAATAAGTCTAAGAGACATCAGTACATACACCAGAACCACAAAGCACCAACTAAAGACTTAATTGCATTCGGCGATGCCTTACAGCTGATGTTGACGATAGCGATTATTGGCTTTTTCTTGATTCTGATTTGTTTTACCCTCATCTACTTTAATAATTAATGAAAATAGGCTTATTCGGCTATGGCCATCTCGGTAAGATCCATCATAAATGTTTGCTGGAAACACCCTTTGAGCTAGGTGGAATTTATGATCCGAAATATGTAGATCAGCAGGTCGAGGGTGCTGACTTTGAATCATCTGCTGCAGGGCTGCTGTCTAGAGTAAATGCCTGTATTATAGCTTCTGCGACGCCGACGCATTATGAATTGGCAGCGATGGCCATCGAGGCAGGTGTCCATGTATTCATCGAAAAGCCGATGACCAGCAACATAGCAGATGCAGAAAAACTGGTCGCAGCAGCAGCAGCACAGCCCAAGCTCATAACCCAAGTTGGATTCGTAGAGCGATATAATCCAGCTTACAGTTACATCCGGGATGACATCCAGAATCCTAAATTTATAGAAGTACATCGCCTGGCTCAGTTCAATGAACGTGGCATAGAAGTTTCGGTGGTCCAGGACCTGATGATCCACGATATCGACCTACTCCTCAGCATCAAGCAATGTCCTGTCAAAGAAGTCAGGGCCATGGGTGTCAAAATAATCACACCGCTCTTCGATATCTGTAATGCCCGAATAGAATTCGAGGATGGTGCTGTGGCTAACCTCACAGCCAGTCGTATGAGTATGAAGAATATGCGGAAATTCAGAATCTTTCAGGACAACGGCTATCTGAGTCTGGACCTCTATAAGCGAGAGAGTCAGTTCATTTCTATAGCTGATGCAGCTTCCGAAACCTCTATGGAACTCAAAGTGGGCGCTAACAGCAAACATGTGAACCTAAAGTCATCTGGGGCACTAGCTGGGAATGCAATATTGCAGGAACAATTGCATTTTTACGAAAGTATAACAGCAGGCACTCAGAGTCAGGTCAATCTAGAAAGTGCCCTTAGAACTTCATTATTAGCGCAGAGAATAGAAGATGTCGCTAATACTAATGCCAGTATGATATGATGAAAAGACTAATATTAGCCATCTTACTCCTGAATTGTCTGAGCTGTGGCATGTTCGATAACTTCGATGAAGTGCCCATGTTTATCTCTATCGGAGCGGATCAGGTAGACTTACTGACCCTGCCCGGACAGGGACTCAATACAGCAAAGATAAAGGATGTCTGGGCTTATGCGGATGGATTTTCTATTGGCGTATTTGAGCTGCCTGCCACGATACCAGTTCTTTCCGATGGGGATCAAGTAGATCTCGTCTTTTTTGCTGGTGTCCGGAAGAATGGCTTCGTATTACAGCCAGACCAGTATGCTTTCTATGAATCTATAGAGCGCAGCTATAATTATGTGCCTGATCAGGTGCTAGACATCGAACTCCAATTTAGTTACGATGAGGGTTTGGTATTTCCATTACTAGCGAATTTTGATACAGAGCTCACTTTTACGGAAGACCTGGACGGTGATGATACCTCGGCCTTATACAGGTCTACAGAGACACCCTATGGCTCGCATTGTGCTAAGATCGACCTCACCCCAGAGAATGCTTTATTCCAGCAGACGACCACTGAGGTCTATTCAGTTGCTGATCTCGGTAATACCTCATTATATTTAGAGATGGACTATAAGTGTGAGGTCGAATTTAGTGTCGGATATATTGGTTATCGCAATGGGATTTCGGAGACCGTTTTCTTTATTTTTCTGAAGCCCCAAGAGGATTGGGACAAGATCTATTTGGATCTCTCCTCCGAGATCAATGGTGGCAGCTATGATTCCTTTCAGATACTGCTGGCTGGTGTGCCATTGACGGAAGAGGGCTCTGTCTGGGTAGATAATATGAAATTGATTCATTTCTCTAACTGATCGATCAGGAGATAACACTCTACATCTTATCTTAGGCTCCGAATGAAGAATCAGCGTCAGACAGAGTTGGTCATATATCGGGTCTTTGATTGGCTCACAGCGGCTCTAGCTTGGCTATGTTTTTTTCTATACAGGCGTCGGTTAGAGCAGCCTGAGGAGCCATTAG
>CALEAC010000241.1 GCA_937944095.1 uncultured Saprospiraceae bacterium | reverse complement strand
TGCGGAAATCAAACATCTACTACTAGTTACTTTACTATACAAGATGTCAAAGCACCAACACCTTACTGTGTTAACTTAAGTACAGCACTTATGTCTATACCAGCTGGTGGAACTGCAGATGATGCATGTGTAGAATTGTGGGCTATAGACTTCGATGCTGGTAGTTTCGATAACTGTACTGCTGATGATAATCTTCTATACACATTTACAGACGATCCGTCTACTGTAATAGAAGAGTATAGAAGTGCATCTATGAAATTCACTTGTGATGATTTAGCTGGAGGTAACCCTGCTCTACTTACACTACCTATATATGTATGGGATGGTTGTGGAAACAGAGATTTCTGTCTTGTTAATCTTAGAATAGTTGATAATAACAACAGTTGTGGAAATGGTAATCCTACAGGAAGTACTATAGCAGGTGCTATAACGACTGAGCAAGGACAGATTATTTCTGATGTTGAGGTTATGAATTCTGAAATGACAGGTACTATCGATCAAGAAATGCAAATGACTGATAACGATGGACAGTTTATATTCTTTGGTGATGCAGGTATGGATTATGAAATAACTGCTTCTAAGAATGATGACTACCTGAATGGTGTTAGTACGATTGACCTTGTAATGATTCAGAGACATATCTTAGGTATAGCACCTATAACAAGTCCTTACAAGTTAATTGCTGCAGATGTTAATAATGATGAGGTGATTGATGGTAGAGATCTTGTAGAGCTAAGAAAGCTAATACTAGGTATCTATACTGAGCTTCCACAGAATGACAGCTGGAGATTCGTAGATACAGACTTCTCATTTGATATGTCTAATCCATGGGCTTTTGACGAAGCAAATGAGGTATATGATCTTGCTAGCGCAATGTTCGAAGAAGACTTCATCGGTGTTAAGATTGGTGATGTTAACGAGAGTGTCGTACCTAACTTGGCTTCTGGTTCTCCAGAAATGAGTACTGGTAATGTTATAGAGATAGAATTCGAAAACACCCAAGTAGAAGCTGGTCAGACAGTAGAGCTTGCAGTGAAAGCAGAGGTAGCTGACCTATATGGTTATCAGTTCACACTTGCGACACCAGGATTAGAATTAGTAAATATCAGTGCAGGTGCATTGAATGTTTCTGAAGCTAACTTCGGTGTATTCGGTGATATCGTGACAACTAGTTGGAATAACACACAAGGTGTTACGACATCTGAGAGCTTATTCACAATGACATTCAAGTCTACTGTTTCTGGACAGCTTGCTGATATACTTAATGTAACTAGTAGCATTACTAGGGCAGAAGCATATGTTGGATCTAACTTGGATATAGTTGATATAGCATTAGCAAATTCTGGACAGGCTGCAGCTGATTATGCACTTATGCAAAATGAGCCGAATCCATTCAGAACGACTACTGTAGTTGGAATTATGTTGCCAGAAGCAGCAAATGGAACGATGACAGTATACGATGTAACTGGAAAAGTAATCTCTGTTATAAAAGGAGAATACACAAAGGGTTACAATGAAATTGAATTGAGTAAATCTGGTTTAGGAGCTAGTGGTGTATTATACTATCAGTTTGATAGTGGTGATTTCACAGCGACTAAGAAGATGATTATAATCGAATAGTACTAGAATAAAATCGGTTTTTGGGATGGCCTCTCTCTACTTTGTAGAGGGGGGCTTTTTTTATATTAAAAAATAAAAATGTTTAAAATACCATAGGATGTGGTATATAACATATTAGAATAAAACTACATTTGTCTATGCTTAGTAAGCTTTATGCTTGCTTTTCTAACCTTACCTACCTAAGAATACTAATAGATCCGACTGAAGTAAACAATTTTCATTTGGGAGGCGGTGACAGCCACTCACCCAAACAGTAAAACTTAAAAAGGATCTCATGAAGTATTTTGAATTCTCTAACGGGAAGACAGTATTGGCATACATATTTGTATTGTCGTGCTTCTTAACTATGGGAAACGTGCAGCTAGTAGCTCAATGTTCGTTATCATGTAATGGTACTACTCAGGTATCTCTAAGTGCTACATGTAATGCGATTATTACCCCTAATATGATATTAAGTGATGATGGCACATCATGTATACCCAATGACTTTAGTGTCGTCGTATCAGATGACTATGGACCTATACCAGGTGGAAACGAGGTCTCTGGAGATTATATGGGACAGACGTTGACTGCAATGGTAGTCGATGATATAAGTGGTAACTCTTGCTGGGGTTATATAATAATTGAGGATAAGTTAGGACCAAAACCCATGATTGCCGACTGTCCTATAGGTCCAGTTGTGACAATGGATTGCGCAGACATGAATGCTTATCAAGGTCCTATATTCACTGATAACTGTGATGGAGATCTCGTTCCTGTATTAGTATCTGAAGATATAGAGACACCTTGTCATGCTAATATTATTAAAATAGTTAAGAGAACTTATAAAGCCCAAGATAATAAAGGCAATATGTCAGCTAATGACTGCACTGTAACCTTTAGGCTAAGAAGATTCAATTTCAACAGAGTTAGATTTCCTGATAGTTTGTTAGTAAAAAACAATTCTGCACTAAGCTGTAGTGTCGTTACTGATTATGATACAAATGGTAATGGGAGAATCGACCAAGGTGAGATTCCGCCTGATAGTATAGGAGTACCGTTTTATATTGTTAATCTACCACCACCAGGACCTGCTGGGGGCCGAGAAAGAGTTGATCTTTATCCTTATCCAGACATCTATTGTAACTCAATTGTGACTTTCGAGGATACAGTTCTACCTAAGATAGGTTGTACTCAAAAAATCATGAGAAGGTGGAGAATTAATGAATGGCATTGTATGGGAGAAAGAGACAGCGTGTATGTTCAGGTCATAGAAATTAATGATTCTTTTGGACCTGAATTAGAAATAGATGCTGATGGTAGATGTGTAATTAATGGCTCTAGTAATATTACGCTCACTACGAATACACTAATAGGTAATCCTAGTTCAGGCAATTACCAAGATTTTAATTGTGGCGCTAAAGTAAATTTGCCTCTACCTACTGCAACTGATAATTGTAGTGCAGATCCGAATTTTGATCTGACTTTCAACACAGGATTCATTAAGGATTATAATGGTTCTGAGGTAACATTGCCGATGGGTACTAATGTCGTTCTATATCAAGTATATGATGACTGTTATAACTCAACACAGTGCCATCTTACTGTTAACATTATAGATAATACACCTCCGATTGCAATTTGTGATCAGAACACAAGTGTAAGTCTGACAACTGGTGGAACAGCAGTTGTAGCAGCTGAATCATTTAATGATGGTTCTTATGATGATTGTAAGCTTCACTGTGCTTTAGTTAGAAGAATGGATAATGGGACTTGCGAATGTAGAACACCTGACTTATGTAATCTAAGATTTTTAGGAAACTTTAATGGTAGTAACTATTACCTATCTGATTATGAAACATCGTCTACTATCGCAAAAGGAAGAGCAGCTGCTTATGGTGGTGGTCTTGTAAAACTGGATAATCCTGAAGAAGAAGAATGGCTTGTAGGAACTGTAAGAAAGAGCTTTGCAGGATCTTTCTGGATAGGACTGAAGAGGCATGCTGGTAGTTTCTTATGGGATGACCATACTAGTCCTAGCTACTATAACTTTTCTAATGGTGTCATACCTACCACAGGAGGCGATTGCTTTTTGATGGATAGCCATAACGAGTGGTTAGTAACTGATTGTACTGCTGATGTACACGGTTCTATAAATCAAAGATACATACTCGAGTTGCCAGAAGGTTGTGGATTCAGTAGCGGTGCTAAATTCTGTTGTGATGACGCTTTGAATAATGACCATATGGTTGTATTTAGAGTTATTGACTTCTACGGTAACTTTAATGACTGTATGGTTAATATTGAGGTGCAAGATAAGTCAGCACCAATATTGAATTGTCCAGTAGACAGAACAATCAATTGTACTGATTATGTTGATATTAATAACATGTCACTAGAATTTGGTGATGTTAACGTTGGTGCGAGTTGTGGTTCTAACATTAGATATAGCGTAACAGAGTTAGGAGAGTGTCGCGTAGGAAGTATAACAAGATTATGGGAAGCTGTTACAAGTAACGAACCTAATGCCCAAGTACTGTCGCATTGTAAGCAAATAATTACTGTTCAGAATGATGATCTATTTGATGAGCAAGATATTATATGCCCAGTAAGAGATACTATTATAGTTGGTTGTAGTGACCCATCAGACTTCGGCATCGATGTTATGGGAGAACCTACCTTCTTAAGTGACCAGTGTGATTTCGTAGGAGCTGACTATAATGATCAAGTATTCACCTTTAATAATTCAAGTGGAGATGCTTGTTTCAAAATATTAAGAGAATGGAAGATTATCGATTGGTGTCAAGTAGATGCGACAGGATATAAGACATGGAATTGTGCACAAGTCATTAAGATAACTAATAGAAGCAAGCCAGTTATCACTGGTGTCAAGCCAATATCTGTTTGTACATATGATTCTGATTGTGCTTTTGGAGATATAGAATTGGAGATATGGGCAGAGGATGATTGTACAACTGCAGCTAACCTAGATTGGACTTACAGCATTTTTGTAGGGGAATCTGGACTAGGTCCAGTAGATCTTAATAATCCAGCTGTTACAGAGTCTGGTTCTGGTGACCATATTCTAGTACAAGGAAAATTTCCAGTCGGAAGTCACATTATTAGATGGACCTACTTTGATGCTTGTGGAAATGCAACGACAGTAGATCAGCAATTTATAATAGACAATTGCAAAGCTGCAACAGCTTATTGTATTAATGGCCTTGCTGTAGACTTAATGCCTATAGACACAGATAATGACGGTGATATCGATGCAGGAATGATTGAGTTGTGGGCATCTGATTTTGATGCTGGAAGTTACCATCCGTGTGGATATCCTGTGCAATTGTCGTTTTCTTCGGATGTAACAGAAACAAACAAATTGTTTACATGTGCGGATGTGCCAGGTGATAAGATCGTTGAAATATGGGCGACTGTTGTAACGCCTTCTGGGGAGCAAGTACAGACTTACTGTTCTACTTTCATTGATATCCAGGATAACATGAATTCTTGTAACGGACTTAGACTACCTGATAGTCTAGTCGTGAATGGCAATATTGTTACAGAAGACGCACAGTTTATAGAGAATGTCAGTGTTTCATTAGAAGGAAGTCCATTGTCTTCTATGACAGGAAATTATGGTCAATATGCCTTTCCAGATATGCCAAGTGGTGGTGATTATGTAATTAATCCATACAGTAATCAGAATCCACTTAATGGTGTTTCTACTTTGGATCTAATCATGATTCAGAGACACTTATTAGGAATCGAAACACTTGATTCACCTTATAAGCAGATAGCAGCAGACATAGATAATAACAACCAGATTAATGGTTTAGATATAGTAGAATTGCGTAAGCTAATTCTAGGCGTATATGAGTCACTTCCTAATAATGACTCATGGAGATTTGTGGACAAAGGATATAGCTTCATTAATCCATCAGATCCTCTAGGGGAGAATTTTACAGAGGATTATGAGATCTATAATCTAGAGTCTAATATGAATGTAGATTTTATTGCAATCAAAGTTGGTGACGTCAATAATAGTGTCGAAGTCGCGTTGCAAGAAATCGTAACTGGAACCGTAACTACGACAGGAAACACAATCACTTTCGAGAACCAAGAAATGACCCAAGGCCAAGTTGTTAGAATTCCATTCACAATGGAGAACCAACAGAGCCTCGATGGGTATCAGGTGTCTATGAACTTTGATTCTGATAAACTAATTGTTTTAGAAGTGAGCCATGCGAAAGGAACGATGGATGCTTCTCATTATCAGATTAAGGATAACGAAATATCAATAAGCTGGGATTCTAAAGTTGCAAGCGATGAAGCACTCTTCGAGATATTGGCAATTGCCAAAGAGTCGGGTGACTTAAGCAAGCAGTTTGATCTATCACCTGCAGGTGTTAGAGCTGAAGTCTATCTAAGTAACGGCGGTGTTGTTACACCAACAATATCTAATTCTTCAGTAAGTAGTGACTTATTCACAATAGCTCAGAATAATCCTAATCCATTTAATGCTACAACCTCGATTGAGTTTTCTCTCAATGAAGACATGACGTTGAATTACTCAATCCAAGATGTAGAAGGAAAATTAGTGATGAATAACCAAGGAGGTTTTACAAAAGGAGCTAACACGATAACAGTGAGCAAAGATGACCTAGCGGGTCCAGGTATATATTATCTGACCTTACAATCAGGTGATCATCGACAAACGATTAAAATGGTCTTAGTTGACTAAATAAGATATATAAGATTTACTGTTTTTGGGATGGGGCCCTCCTCCATGTAGTTGGAGGGGGTTCTTTTTTTTTATTTTTGAACCAATAGTTCTATATCACTGTATATTGTATCTATGGCAAGAATCTTAGGTATTGATTATGGAATCAAAAAGTGTGGCATTGCGGTAACCGACCCATTGCAGATAATAGTCAATCCTCTAAAAACTGTTAAGACCAGTTCACTACCCGCTTACCTTAAACTATATTTCGAAGAAGAGGAAGTGGAAGAGGTCGTCATAGGCTTACCGACTCATGCTGATGGGAATCCGACCTATTTAGTACCCCATATACATCTATTTGCTAAAAAATTAAAGAAGGCTAATGACCATCTTAAAATTTCTTTTCAAGATGAGAATTTCTCTTCTGTTATGGCCAAAGAAATAATGCTCAAGGGCGGTTACACAAAAAAACAAAGACAAGACAAAACTAAACTTGATAAGATATCAGCTGTTATTATCTTGCAACGATATCTAAAACACATTTAAATTATATGGTACTTCCTATATATGCCTACGGACAGACTGTATTAAGAAAGAAAGCCTCCGAGGTGGCATCTAACACTGAGGGCATTACTGAACTGATAGAGAATATGTGGGAAACTATGTATAACGCCAAAGGTGTTGGGTTAGCGGCACCACAGATAGGTAAGAGTCTTAGAATCTTCCTTGTAGATACGATACAGATAGAGAATGAGGATGGCAACACGGAGTCTGGATTTAAGAAAGTATTTATTAATGCAGAACTCATCGAAGAAACAGGCGAAGAAAACTCTTACGAAGAAGGTTGTCTAAGTATACCTGATATAAGAGGTGATGTCACTCGTCGATCAGATATCAAAATTCGTTATCAGAATGAAAATTTCGAAACCATAGAGGAGGCATTTTCCGGGTTTACAGCTCGTGTAATACAACATGAATATGATCACATTGAAGGAAAACTATTCACGGAAAAATTATTGCCACTTAGAAAAAGACTCATTAAAAGAAAATTAGAGGCCATCAAAAAAGGGAAAGTGGATGTCAACTATCGCATGAGATTTGCTTCAGTATGACTACTTTCTACCGAAATCTGCGGGTATCTCACCCCAGTTTTTAGTGTCCCACTTCAGCACTTCATTCTTAGGTTCATTTTCCATAAGCCACTTAATAGCTTTTTCCATAAGCTCAAACAATCGCTCATTCGCAGGGCTCTTCTTAAGCGTCGTTTTGACCTTTTTGTTTCTGACCCATGCCATTGCAGTTCTACTGTCTGAGTAGATTTTGATTGTAGGCTTATCAAGTTTCTTCAGGAAAGCAAGTGCTTGGACTAATGCCAGAAACTCTCCGACGTTATTCGTGCCGTCATGGAAAGGACCCATATGGAATAATTCTTCTCTTGTCGTTGTATGAACACCACGATATTCCATGATGCCAGGGTTACCACTACAAGCTGCATCCACACTTATACTGTTTTTCTCAATATTGAAATGACGACTAACTTTGAGTACTTTGTTTTTCCCTACTTTGGATTTGATGTGATCCTTTGGAGACCCATTGAAAGCGCTTTTTGCTTCTTCTAGAGTTTTGAAAGCTTTATACTTTGCATTTGGAAAACCCATTATCTGCCCTTGTGCGTCTTTCCATGTCTTATAGATGCCTGGTTTTTTCCCAACCCAAACGACATAAAACTTATTCTTAGATTTACTCATATAATCCAAAACTATGTATGTTGATACACACGCGCATTTATATTTAGAGCAATTTAACGAAGATATCGATGAGGTCATACTTCGGGCTCAGAATATAGGTGTCACACATATAATGCTGCCAGATATAGATAGCTCCACAACTCAGAGTATGTTAGACTTGTCGGATCGATACCCGGAGCTATGTTATCCCATGATTGGTTTACACCCCTGCTCTGTAAAAGCAGAATATAGAGGGGAACTCGATCTCATTGTTACACAACTAGAGAAGCGTCAGTACTATGGTATAGGGGAGACAGGTATAGATCTATACTGGGATAAGACTTATCAGGAAGAGCAGATTAGTTCATTTGAGTTCCAGATAGGCTTGGCCCTAGAGCATGATTTACCAATTATTATACATTCTCGAGATGCCTTAGATACTACGATTAGGCTGATAACTAAGCATCAGAATGGCAGTCTACGAGGTATCTTTCATTGTTTCAATGGGACTATCGACCAATGCAAACAAATCGAAGATGTCGGATTCAAGATGGGACTAGGCGGTGTTATCAC
>CALEAC010000240.1 GCA_937944095.1 uncultured Saprospiraceae bacterium | reverse complement strand
TTGGTATCTGTATCTTTCCTGTGTCTGTCGATGAACTCACTTCTATTGCAAATAATCATGAGACCCTGCCGCCTAAGAGTACCTGGTTCTTGCCACGGCTCAAGAGTGGTATCGTTGCTAAGAATCTCTAATTATGAAATTTCTCACTGCTGATCATCTCCTTCCCATTGTTACTGATCCTATAGCTAACGGTGTTATTGTCCTAGACGATAATGATAAGATCGTCGAAATAGGCCAAAGAACTGATTATCCGTCAGTCGACCTGAATTATTATAGAGGTGTCCTAGTACCTGGTTTCGTCAATACGCATTGCCATCTAGAGCTGTCACACATGAAGGGACTGTGTCCTACTGGAACAGGTCTAATCCAATTTATCAGTACTGTCATTCAACTAAGAGACTTCGATCAGAAAGTCATCACAGACCATATCCAACAGCAAGATGAACAGATGTGGCAGGTAGGTATCCAAGCAGTGGGTGATATCTCTAATAAAATCGACACCGCCAAAGTCAAAGAGGAATCAAGGATAAAGTACTACACTTTCGTGGAAATGTTCGATCTCATGCAGTCCGTTATGACAGATGATAATATCAAATCATGCAGAGCTGTCTTTGCTGATCAAGCCAAAAAAGGAGGGAACAAAAGAAGCTTTGTACCACATGCACCCTACTCCGTGACTCCAGACTTATTTGACTTTATTAACAACGCTAACCCTGACAGCGCTACCATAAGTATCCATAGCTCTGAGACATGGGACGAAAACCAACTCTTTGTCGATGGGCAGGGTGGTTTTAGAGCCTTCTATGAGTCCTTAGGGCTTGGCCTAGACAACTTTATTCCAACGGGGAAATCAGCCATCCATTATATACTAGATCAGCTCCAGCCTAAAAGAAGAAACCTCTTTGTACATAATACTTTGTCAACGGCTGAGGACATACAGGCAGCTCATCGATGGTCAGAAAATGTGTATTGGGCGACCTGCCCCAATGCCAACTTATACATAGAGAATCGATTGCCTAATTATCAGACCTTTAGTGCAAATCTTGCCAAAGTCACTATCGGTACCGACAGCATTATGTCTAATTGGCAATTATGCATCTGGAGTGAAATTAAGACGATCAAGAAATTCCAATCTGAAATTCCGCTAACTGAACTATTGAAATGGGGGACCATAAATGGTGCTCAAGCACTCGGATACGAACAAGAAATAGGTAGCCTAGAAATCGGAAAATCCCCTGGCATCATACATCTAGATATAGCATGGAATGGTGACAAAACTGATATCCAAGGCAGCCAATCTCAAAGAGTTATTTAACTCATCATCCCTCCAAAATCATTCATAACGAACACAATTACCCTTATTTAACCGTTTAGGTAATGGTTTTACTATTGAAATTGTGCTAAATAACGCCCTAACTTTGGAACAAATCCAAAAACCACCCTTTAAACACATCTTTATGAGGGCCGTTAGTTTTATTTTTATAACACAAACAAACCTCTTTAAAACAAATCATTATGGCAAAGAAAAAACAAAGTAGAAAACTAGTCAAAGATCAAAGTGGTGAAAAATGGAAAAAACTTCCTAAGGGTTCGAGCAGTAGAATGTACTATAGCATCTCTAGTAATGGTAGACTAAAAAGTATCGACAAAACCACTAAGGATGAATGCTTAATTAAAGGTACTTATACTAAAGGCGGCTATCACCAATTCAATATTAAATCAGCAGACGGTGAGCGGAAGACTTATTATATGCATCGAGAAGTGGCCAAACTTTTCTTGCCTAAGAAGAAAAAAGGTCAGGTATCTGTCTGTCACAAAGACGGTGACAAAGCCAACAATAAAGTTAAAAACCTAATGTGGGCCAGTAAAGAAGAGTGGTCTAAACTACATAAAAAGTTGGGCACCTATAAAGATATAAATAGAGACAGGATTACTTATTCTAAGCTCAACGAAACCAAGGTCAAAGCTATCAAGAAAAGCCTACGTGCTGGTCGGAAAACCAAGACGTCTATAGCAGAAAAGTATGGTGTATCTATCACTCAGATTAATCGGATAGCGTCAGGAGAAAACTGGGGCCATGTAGAGATCTGATATCGTTTAGTTCCATGAAGTTTTCTTGTCAAGTAGACATCAATAAATCCAGAAAGGAGGTTGTTAGTATCTTTAACAATCCAGATAATATGAAATATTGGCAAGATGGCTTCCTGTCATTAGATTATATCAGCGGTACACCTGGAGAGGTCGGGGCTGTTTCGCATATTGCTTATCAGATTGGGAATCGTCAGATAGTCCTAAAGGAAACAATTCTTACTAACGATCTACCTGAAGCTTTCCATGGGCGTTATGAGGGCGACTTCGGCATGAACACCATGTATAATTACTTCGATGCACTAGACCATCAGACAACGCGATGGCGATCAGAAATAGAATATACAGAAATGAAAGGCTTAGTCATGAAGCTCATGTCTTTCTTTGTGCCCTCTATGTTTCAGAAGCAGACACAAAAATGGATGGACCAGTTCAAAGCTCTTGCTGAAAAGGGCTTATAATTATGGATTAGTTGTTTTGACCCAGTCCCCTTTTTTAATACTACCTCGGACCGTGGTCATGGCATTAGCACCAAAATAGATTTTTGAGTCTATTTTCCTATATTCTGCTAAGGTTGTAAGTGGTTCTGCACTTTTTACTCCCGATAACTGATCTATACTGGGGACGACACAGCGTGCACAAGGGCTTATAATTCTGAGTCTTGAATCACCTATGCTTATTTCCGCCCATTCGTCCTCTTCATGAGGCACAGTAGTGGTCACTATCAAATTAGCTCTAAATCGATCTGTGGGGATTACCTTAGATGTCCTTTTATTTAACTCTTCTATACTTGCTGTACCTAATACCAGCATCGGATAGCCATCAGCAAAACTGACCTTGGTCTGATATGGTGGCTTATCAAATTCTTTTAATCTAGGTGTTAACTCAGTCATCTTTACTAAGGTTACACGCTGATTAAGCAGCTCTGAAAACCAAGATGATACTTTCGAATGGACCTCATTAGCCCTCAGGTTACTCTTCCATACTGATACATTAAGAGATCTCCCTTCTGCATCTAGAGGAACTGTTATAGAATCATCTCTATAGGATACTGCCAGTCCGTGATCAGTGAGTACAGGCTTAAACAAGCATAACCTACTATCTTCTCGTTGACTCATGAACCGCCCATTATCATCAACGAGCATCCATCTTCTATCATATTCTAATCCTTCGCTATGGATATTTGCTTGTTCTAAGCATATTCCACCCATGCTCTTAATAGGATAGATAATTATCTCTTGGAGAATAGCTTGCATAGTCACTAAATAGGTTAAATAAAAAAACTTTCTACTAGATCAATGACCGTAATAGAAAGTTCTGATAACTAATAGAATGACTTATTCTATTTTTTCTTCCGCTTAGCTACTGTCTTTTCTTAGGCGCCGCTTTCTTCTTAGCTGGTGTACGTTTAGCTACCGCTTTCTTCTTAGGTGCCGCTTTCTTCTTAGCTGGTGCACGTTTAGCTACCGCTTTCTTCTTAGGTGCCGCTTTCTTCTTAGCTGGTGCACGTTTTGCTACCGCCTTTTTCTTAGGCGCGGCTTTCTTCTTAGCTGCGGTTTTTCTCTTAGGCGCGGCTACTGTAGTCGTCGTCTTAGGAGTTGCCATCGCTAGTACTTCTTCTGCTAGTTTTTTTGCCTCTGCAGAATTATTTGTCTGCTTTAGCACTCTCTGAGCAAGGGTGAACAAACTGCTTGTGTTAGTCTGTGTTGCCATTTGTTTTACGAATTTAAATTTAAAAAAGGCTTTAGTCTAATAGAATAAAAAAGGGTGACAATAACAGTACCACCCTTTTTTAAACAATATTATTTTCGTGCAGGTCTTCCTCGCCTAGCAGTTGTTTTCTTCGCTGCTGGTCTGCCGCGCTTAGCCGTCGTCTTCTTAACTGCTGTTTTTCGCTTAGCTGGTTTTGCTTTTGCTACTGTCTTTTTAGTAGCTGTTTTTTTTGCTGTGGCTTTTTTCTTGGGTGTAGCCTTCTTTTTTGCTAAAGTAGTTTTAGCCATTATTTACGCATTAGGTTTTTCAATAATATATAAAATTACACAAAACTAAGACTTAATGTCTAATTTTATAATATTCCTTTATTTCGTTGATGATTTCACTTATAAAGTGATGTTGTAATGCGGCTCATTTACCTACTTATATTATTAATATTTCTTGTGGTACATAATCTATTTATCGGGTGTTATGTAGTTAAGTTCAATTGCATCTTCACCCCATTCTTTCCATTATTTAAGTAGACATCATTCTTGATTTAAATGTGATTTATTATATCTGTCCCTTCTATTAGTCTTCTTATCGTTATATCGGGCAAACATTATAAATAAGCAGTTCTTATTAATCCTATTTTATCTATCATGACTAGTACACTCTCCCTATAGTCAAATCTTCTAAATCTGCAGACACATCACGCTCTCTAAAGCATTCGCTATCACAATCAATTTATTCCTGAAAAGTACAATCAGCATACACTGCGGTCTGTCCACCTTCTACCCAGCCAGAATTACGGTAATCATCTAATTCTACTTCAATTTCTATCTCAGTACACCACGCAACAAAGGCAAATCAATTGGGGTTATTTGATGCTGTCATACTACCGCAAAATCGATCTGGTTCATATTGGCTATGTTGAAATTAATCTAAGTCATTTGCATAACCATGGAGGTCAACAATCGAACATCGTACCTCAGCAGTTTCACACATAAATTCTTGTTGATTACCAGTATTGCACTGTGACAAAAGGCATTCACAGACAAAGATTAGGTTGCGGTGATGTGACCTGTGACTATGAGCTATGCGTGTCTAACTGCCGTATGGTGAAGAGGTCCACGCTGTTAGTGGTAATACTGTGATAAGATAAGCTGTGTCTAGTCTATGGACAAAACTTGTAATTGCAGACTGTTGATACCTTCTAGCTGTTCTTCTCTGGTATACTGATTGATTTTGAATGTATATAGGCCGTAAGAAGGGAATTTAAAGTTTTCTAAAAGCACGACCATGCATTGACAGTTATCACCCTTACATTTTCC
>CALEAC010000239.1 GCA_937944095.1 uncultured Saprospiraceae bacterium | reverse complement strand
CTTCTTCTTTTGTGACCCTAACCATATGCCATAAATAGAGGAACTCGTTAAGCCCACCCAACTACTCAACTCTAGATAAGGAATTTTGATATCCTTTGTGTTGCAGTATATGGTACAAATAAATAAAACGATAGTAATTAGGTAGAGCAGTGTACCTATCTTCTTTTTGGAATTAAATGAAGCCATGGGATTAATATTTTATTGATAATAGATTACAACACTCTAAGGATATTCACAAAACGTCTCACATGGGTATGGTTAAGGAGCAGGTTAGATGGAAAGAAAGGTAACAGACTAGCACGCTTAGTCGTCAACTCATATAAGTAGTCAGAATTTTCTTTCTGGATCTGGGTAATGTGGAGCTTTTCAAGACCATTTATCCTGAAAGAGATTTCGTTTCCAGAAATCTTTACTTTGATTCTTGGTTCATTTTGCTTGAGCCAAGCGATTATACTAGCTTGGTCAGCCTTAGAAGGAACAGTCTGTGTCAGCTCCGATTTTAATTCTTCTACTTCCTTATCTGAGAAGAACCATGAGCCACCAATTGATGTGACCCAAATCATCCCTATCCATATGAACACATCACTGAACTTCAGACTCATGAAGTACTCATGTAAAGTCCAGTTATAGCGCGGATTACTAGAAAACACAGGAAGTAAGGCCCATATGGCTATGAATGCTATAAGAATGTAGACTAGATTGATAAGTATGAAATGGAGACTTCGCACAATACTAAAATAAGAAAGCTCTAGGCAATAAGCAATTACGTAAATTTAGATTACTCTAAATAAATATTTCCATTAGTCTAAATATTAACAACACGACTAAAAGATTAGCTCTAATTTTATATGCATAAAAACTATACTAAGATGAGCGTCATAGAAATGAAAGTCCCAACAATAGGTGAATCGATAACTGAAGTCACCCTATCCCAATGGCTCAAAGCCGATGGAGACTATGTCAATCTAGATGAACCAATCTGTGAGTTCGAATCGGACAAAGCCACCTTAGAGTTTCCGGCAGAAGCAGCAGGTCAACTAACCTATGTTGCAGCAGAAGGGGACGACCTAGAAATAGGCGCTCTAGTCGCCAAGATAGATACCAGTGTTGCTAAACCAGCAGACGCACCTGCAAGCCCAGCAGCAACGCCAGCCACAGCTGCACCTGAAGTAGCAACAGCACCTAGCGCTGCAACTTACGCCACTGGCCACCCCTCACCTGCCGCTGCTAAGATCCTTGCAGAGAAAGGCATCGATCCTAGTACTGTCACTGGAACTGGCAAAGATGGCCGTATCACGAAAGCAGACGCCGAAAATGCAACAAGCAATAGCTCAAAAGCAGCAGCACCCAAAGCAACAGATGCTGCCGCAGCCGCTCTCGGACTAGCACCTAACCCTGTCGCTTATAGTCGAACAGATAGAAGGGAGAAGATGAGCCGTATGAGACGTACAATCGCCTCTAGACTCGTCGATGCTAAGAATAACTCGGCGATGCTGACCACCTTCAATGAAGCAGATATGTCAGCCATCTTCAAACTAAGAAAGACCTACCAAGAAAAATTCGTAGAGAAATATGGTGTCAAACTAGGCTTCATGTCCATATTCTGCAAAGCTTGTGCGCAAGTTCTTATGGAAATGCAAGCTGTCAATGCAACACTAGATGGCGACCACCTCATTTTCCATGATTATGTCGATATCTCTATTGCGATCTCTACAGAAACTGGACTTGTCGTACCGCCCGTTAAGAACATAGAATCGATGGGCTTTGCCGAAATAGAATTAGCAATCAAGGCCCTAGCTGTCAAAGCCCGTTCTGGCAAACTAACTCTAGAAGAAATGTCAGGTGGTACCTTTTCTATCACTAATGGCGGTGTATTCGGCTCTATGCTGAGCACACCGATACTTAATAAGCCTCAGTCAGCTATCCTAGGTATGCATAATATCATCAATAGACCTATAGCCATTGATGGCGAGGTTGTTGTAAGACCTATGATGTACTTGGCGTTATCATATGATCATCGTGTCATCGATGGTAAGACTTCTGTGACCTTCCTGGTAAAAGTCAAAGAACTCTTAGAAGACCCAATGAAGCTGATGCTCCATGTATGATTTTGTTAAATGAGAACTGAAAATCGGATTCTATGAGCTTAGGTGAATTCATCGGCTATATGGGTAATAACCCTGCTTTTGCACTATTCTTCTTTTTTATCATTCCAATCGCTGCACTACTTGGCAATTTTATGGCCAAAGGAGAAGGACACGAAAGCCCTTGGTGTATCTATTACTCAGTGCTCATCTACCTCGCAGTCATACCCGGTATCTTTGCGATTCTGCTGAATCTTTATCATATGTTCTTCGAGAAGAGAAGTATCTATGATATGAATGTGATGATGGAGATCTTGCCCGTACTTAGTATGATACTGACGCTCTTTCTGATTAAGAAAAATGTGGATTTCAAGGACATTCCTGGATTCGGAAAAATGACAGGCTTCTTAGGGACCATAGCAGGATTGATGCTGCTCTTCTTCATCCTAGAGAAGTCACACTTAATCGTATTCTCTTATCTACCATTCCAGTGGCTAATCTTGATACTTGTCGTGCTGTTCCTGGCGATACGATTCGGGACGAAGTACATGTTTAGGTAATCATGAAGTACACCTGGGTAGCAATATTCCTTTTCTTAGTAGCTCATGTTTCTGCACAGACTGTCGATACTCAATTCGACACCAGTACCGAGTGACTCAGTACATAAACCACTACAAGGATAATCATCCTGGAGAAATTGATAAAATAAACATCTTTGCTGAAGACTTTATAGCTGCCTCCCCAGATACAACAACTGCCAGCGCAATTATAGGCAAAACAATTATGACGGCCATCGCTGCCCAAGAAAAAGGCCTAGATAAAGTCTCTGACCGCACACTAAATAAGCTGATCCAAAAAAACATTAAAGCTGTCTTTAAGGGTAAGGACCTTCACAAAAAAAATAAACAAAGACCTCGTCAAGTTGATCAGACGGAACAAAGAAATCCTCAGTTTATATGCATCAGAAATTATAACAGCTGATTCTACAGATTTAAATCAGACGTTCATCGAGGAACTGAGAGCTTATAAGTTCCAGGATGGAGAGACTATAGCAGACATAGGTGGTGGTATAGGCAGCCGGTCGCTGATCATGTCCATGTTGCCACTGAAACTGACCATCTATACAACAGAAATTAATAAGCAACTCCTCCAATATCAAAACACACTGTATAAGGGCTTACCAAATAAATTTCGATACAACAAGGTCGAAGTCATCAAAGGGTCTAAAAACCAAACCAACTTACCAACTGATCGATTCGACAAAATTCTGATGACTAACACCTTCCATCATCTAAAGAAGGTGCCAGAAATGTTATCTTCTATTCATGATAACCTAAAACCCAACGGGACACTATTTGTACTAGAGGACTTACGTTCTAACCAGTTTATACCCTACTGCATCCATCAGATAACTGAAGAAGACCTGATCGATAAGATGGCAGCTACAGATTTCGTTTTTGTAGAAAAGATATGGATAGGTAAGCAGAGTTTGTTTATCTATAATAAGAAATAATAACCAGAATTGTCTTTTTAGTATTTCCTATTCTTAAGCTTCATTGCCTCATTCAGCTCCTTGAAATCAAGTTGGCCACTATTGGCTTTTAGATGTTCGAGAATAATTAATGATTTGGTAATACGTAGATCCGTATTCTTGACTGTTGACACCATATGAAT
>CALEAC010000238.1 GCA_937944095.1 uncultured Saprospiraceae bacterium | reverse complement strand
CATTAAAAGAAGGTTATCCTCAGCTTGATATTATTGTCATGACTGATTCACAATCTGAGGAATTTATTCTTTCGACAATATATGCAGGTGCTTGCTCTTTCTTTTCTAAGCGCGCGACCAAACAAGAAATTCTAAGATCGATAGAACTAGTTAACAAAGGTGGATCTTACCTCACACCTTCTCTTGCTCGTTCTCTAATCAACAGACTAAACAAGGACAAACCGACTGATTTGAGCTCCGTACTAACTCCAAGACAACAGCAAATAATAGAGTTAATAGTGAAAGGAAATACATACAAAGAGATTTCTCAAGTATTATATATTTCTATAGAAACCGTCAGAACCCATATCAAAAAAATATATAAATCATTACACGTAAAAAACAAAGCGGAAGCAATTACGAAGTACTTAAGAATGCAAAATGAAATAATTTGACCTAAATAAAATTACACCTCTTTCTGACCCTAACAGAAAAAAACATGCTGAAATCATCAATCTTAATCCTAGCAATATCACTGGGTATCTCCAGTCAATCTGTAACTCAATCAAATACGGCAGACAGCCTCAGGGAAGAACTAAAAACGGCTCAACCTGACACCAACAAAATTGACCTCCTACTCGATTTGTCGAAATCGATATTCAGACAAAAACCAGATGAGGCGATTCTCTACGCAGAACAAGCTAGTATGCTTGCAACCGAATTAAACTACAAAGAAAGATTAGCTTATGCTCTCAAGAACATAGGGCTTGGTTATTATATCAAAGGCGACTTCCCAGAAGTCATGACCAACTGGAAAAACTCATTAAGGATTTTTAGAGAAATAGATCACAAACAAGGCATAAGTAATTTGCTGAACAATCTTGGTGCTGTACACTTCAGCAAAGGAGATGACCCTAATGCACTAGACTACTATCTACAGTCTCTAAGAATAGCAGAAGAAATAGGAGATACCACCAGGATACTCACTAGTCATATAAATATAGGTGCTGTATATGTTCATAATGAAAACACTTATGAGAAAGCACTAGAATATTATCAAGCTGCCTTAAAAGTCGCTAGAAAACAAAAATACTATTCGGGTATCGGGACAGCAGCACTTAATATCGGTGAGCTATATCTCAAAACGCATAAAAACGAAGAAGCTTTCACTTATCTCAATGAGTCTTACGAAGCATTCAAAATAGATGGGGGTGAAATATCTAGAGCGCTATACTTCATAGGCTGCAATTACGATTCTATAGGCGACATTCCAGAAGCTATAAAATATCACAAATTAGCAGTAAAAGAAGCTGAGATAAGAGATTCCAAAACCGACATGGCCATAGCCCTTAATGGCTTAGGTAACGCCTACAACAAGTATGGTGATATACAAAAATCGATAGACGCCCATGAGAAATCCGTACGGCTAGGCAAAATAAGTGGCCTCAATAACGAACTTAGAGATGGCTATCTCGGCCTATCTAGAGCTCACTCCCAGAGTGGTAACTACAAAAAAGCATACGACTACTCGACCTTATATACGGCAACAAAAGACGATATACAAAAGGATGATTACAACGAACAAATCAACAACATGACCTTCACCTTTGATTTAGAAAATAAAGAAAAGGAGATTGCCTTACTTAATAAGGACAACGCCATACAGCAAGAACAAATAAAGTCAGCATCAACCTTTCAGAAATTCTTATATGCTCTGGCAGGTCTACTGCTAGTTATCATTGGAGGTGTATCTTATCAGTATAGGTTTGCCAAAAAGACGAATAAATTGTTATCATTCGAAAGAAATAGAGCAGAAAGTATCCTACTGAATATACTACCTAAATCAACAGCAGAGGAGCTGAAGGAAAACGGCTTTGTAGAAGCACAAAAGATAGAGCAAGCGACTGTCTTATTTACTGATTTCAAAAGCTTCTCTACCATCAGTGATCAAATATCCCCGGAAGACCTCGTCAAGAGTGTCGACTATTACTTCAAGGGTTTCGATGATATCGTCAAGCGAAATAATCTAGAAAAAATAAAAACAATAGGAGATGCTTATATGTGCGCTGGTGGTCTACCAAAAGAAAACACTACAAATCCAGAAGATGCACTCAATGCAGCCTTTGAGATAAATGAATTCGTCACACAAACCAAAGAAAACCCGCCTCCAGGCATACAAACTTTTGAAATTAGAATAGGCCTCAATACAGGTCCTGTCGTGTCTGGAGTTGTCGGCACCACTAAGTTCCAGTATGACATATGGGGTCATACCGTTAATATTGCCGCCCGAATGGAAACAGGCTCAGAACCTGGCAAAATTAATGTATCTGAAAACACCTACGAATTGCTGAAGGACAAATACAGTTTCTCCTATCGTGGAGAGATGAAAGTCAAAAATTCCGGAATGCTCAAAATGTATTTCGCCGAGAAAGAAGTAAGCCACGCAGAAGTGGTGACCTAATTATTGAGCGACCAATCGTATTCCATGTACTTCAGTTCAGCCTTAGCTATTTCAGTGGTAGAAAATTGGCTGATATAGGTCTTGATATCTCCAAAGTCTTTGGCATACCACTCAAAGATTTTAGAAATCGAAAGTGTCTCGGAAGATATTTGGTTATAAGTAGGATTATTAATAAACGCCTTTGCTCTGGCTTTTAGATCTCTTTTTAAGCTAGAACTAGTCCATGCTTTATTCATCAGAGGTGGACATGACTTAGCAGCACAATTAACTGCAAAGTGTATCCTTGGCTCATTGAATTGCGGCCTGATTATGTCATTCTCAATGTTATTGAGACTTAGGGTACGACCATCTAACTTAATCCATTTCTTATCCCATGGCTTGCCACCTTCCAAATCTGTAATCTTTGATACAGGCCAGTTATCTGTAACAAACTTGATAGTATATGCATTGTAGGCATTTATCCAGAAAGCAAGCTGCTCATTTCGAGAGAAATCAGCAACCTTCGCCTCAGTCAGACGACTCAGGTATTCGTCTAACTTACCCATATCACTTATAAAGCCATTGTAGTTCACTTTACCATCTACAGAAACATGCTTTTTCAGGAGCTCATCGAATAAGTCATGACTCAATGGAAGTGTCGTTTTTGAGCTTGGTGACTTTTGTCCTTTCTGAACTTCAGTCTTTGAATCTTTAGCTGGTTGCGCTACTTCCTCTTCTGTTTGCCGTGGAGTGACTTGGACCGCTTCAATTTTTTGGTCCTCTGAAGTTTTTGGTGCTGTTGCAGGCGCTATAATATTATCAGTCTGAGTTTTCCCAGACGCTATCGTTTCAGTCACTACAGGGTCAGGTAGTGTTGTCTTAGGTGCTTTAGACTCAACTACTCTAGACTCAACTACTCTCATCTCCGATTCTTTAGCTTCAGCCATTTCACCTGATGAGTCTTTGACTTTCTTTGCATTAACGACTGCTTGTGATTTCTCAGTGACCGAAGTCGCTGTTTCTGTTATAACTGCACGAGAAACTTTATTATCCTCTAATGTCAATGTATTCTCCTGCTTCTGTCGATTCTCGACAATTTGAGATTCAACTTGTTTGGTAATCGGTTCCACCTTAGTAGAGCTGGCTGCTTTCTTAGCTTCTTGACATGAGAATAAAACCAAGCTTAGTGCTACAACTTTAAGAATCGAATATTTCATTTTATTAATTTTTAGACAGAACAAGAAATTATTAAGTCTGTTCAGATACTGTAATTAAAACACTGTTAAAACATCATATCAAGTCTCATAGAGTAATTCCTGGGTGCCTCTAGTACGCCTGGTCTGACTGCGTATTCCGAGTTAAGTAAATTCTCAGCAAGTAGGGAAACCTTAAGTCCACGCCACGGTACCGAACAGCGGGCATCGAGTTTCAAGTAGCCCTTTGGGTTAGCTGCTCTATAGAATTCAATTTCATTCAAATTAGATAAGAACTGATCCATTGTGATCATCACACTAGAATAATTCATAGCTAGACCAATATTCAATCCATCACAGGCAGACTCTATATCCATCTTAGCATTATGCCTATTTCTGTACTTGAGGAAATTAGCATCCGAAGCTGAGGTGATCGGCCTGGTAATCGATTGCCTAATCGCAATATTGTCCTCGAAATCCCTGTATCTAGGATCTATCAGGGTGTAACCAGCAAGTACATTAAATGGAATACCAGCAATTCCGAATTGCCCGATAACATCTATTTCGAATCCATTGATAACTGTATTTCCTACATTCTGGGACTGAAACCCAGCCTGTCCATTAAATTCACCAAAAGTGAATTCCATCATATCAGTATACTCTGATCGAAAAAAAGACAAATCAATAAAACCCTGTAACTCTCCGATTGCTAGAAGTTGCTTAATACCTAATTCTGTCGTCCACCCAGTTTCTGATTTCAACTGAGGATTAGGTAGAATAAAGAAACCGCCTAAGTCTGTAATGATAAATCGTTCTGCTAGAGAAGGATATCTATAACCCATCCCCCATGAGCCACGTAAGAAAGTACCTTCTGCGAGCTTATAATTCGACCCGAAACGAGATACAACTCGTGTCTCAGATACCCGACCGTCAGGAATTGTATCGCCTAGAAATACTTCTGGGCTCTTCTGGATATTGCTTTCAACTCTAGAACCTACTGCCAAAGTCAATGACTCAGTAAGGTCTTTCTCTAACTGTACGAAAGCTGCAAGATTAGTTGAACTAAGGTTTACTTGTCCAAAAAGTTCTGAGTTAGAATTGGTGATATATGTAGAAAGTCCTGCTGTCAGATCAACTTCCCACAAGGGCAACTTACTGGTATATTGATATTCTATAAACCAGTTGTCAGAATTCGTCGCTTGACCATTCTCATTACCATTATTAATGCTATAATATCTTGATAAGAATTTATGTTTATTTGATTTGCCATCATAAATTGTCAGTTGAGGATCTATATAAAATCGCTTAGTGGTCCCCACAGTAGAAGTGCCCTCCCACCCTTGATAGGCTTCGCTACGTGCATTTGACCAGAGCAGATGACTGAGGTCATCCTTATAATTATACATCGTATTAAGCGTCAGAGAAATCTTATCCGAGAATCGATATTTGAGATTAGTAGATAGTCTATATTTTTCTTTGAATGCATCCTTGTAATAACTGCTGAAATTCTCATAGAAACCATTTGCAACGACATCCAACTTCCCGACCTTTCTCTTATGCAGTAGACTGAGATTATACTTACTTGGCGGTGTATCCCACCACTTCTTTGCTATATCCTTAGGGTTACCGTAATGCGTATATGCGATAGAAGCTTTAGTTACAGGGTCAGATGTTGCATATCCAGTTCTTATATTCACTATGCCATTAAGTGCAGAAGATCCGTACATCGCGGAAGAAGCGCCCTTGAGCACTTCTACTTGAGCTATATTCTCTACTGGAATATCATCCCATAAGGGTCGACCAGCATCTGCCTGGAATGCAGGCACATCATCTATTAGCAATAAGACACGACTTCCAGCGCCATAAGAATAGCCTGATCCACCTCTGATATTAGCTTGGCCATCAATCATTTGGACACCAGGAATCTTGTCGAGTAATTTATCGATAATGGTAGTGTTCGTATTATCCAAGAGCTGCGGCTGGATTACATTTATAGATACGGCAGACCTAGACAGGCTTTTCTCGTAACGAGATCCTGTGATTGTTGTCGTCTCCAGAATCATTTGAGATTTTTCGAGACTAAGGTCTAGTGACTTTATATTATCAAGCGCATTCAGTTGCACTACCAAATCACTATATCCAAGATAGGAAACTAGAAGTTCTACCTCACTTGTAGGAAGCACCAGCTCAAAGGTGCCACTAAGATCAGTGATTGTGCCAGCACTAGGACCACTAGCAATTGTAGCGCCGATAAGAACCTCTCCCGTTACTATATCTGTGACAGTCCCAGTAACTACCCTA
>CALEAC010000237.1 GCA_937944095.1 uncultured Saprospiraceae bacterium | reverse complement strand
TATCGAGTTATCTAGAAATATCACCTCAGACTTGGATATCATTTTGTCATAAGTGCTTTCTAGATCTGCATTTTTCCAGGCTTTTCTACCGTAGATAATCAGTTTGTGTGGCTGGTTATTATTTTGCTTGAATAGATCAAAAGCTTTGAGCAGATTAAGTACGTTCTTGCGCGGATGTAGAGAGCCTACATAGATGAAATAAGGTAGGCCTTCAGAGATCTCATTTCTAATCGTTTGTTTTCTTTCTTCTGCTAATGGTTGGAAGCCAGGCGGACAGGCATTATGTGCAACCGTGATTTTATCCTCAGATGTACCATATTGATCGATGATATCAGACTTAGTTGCTTGAGAGACGCTAATCAGTCTACTGGCTGCATGATGATATCTCGGAGAATAATGTCTGTAAAAAGTCCGCGCGCTCCAAGTGAGAAATTCTGGATAATGCTCATAAGCAAGATCATGACTTACCATGACAGTCGAAACAGGCGTGCTAAGACTCATGGAGAGATCGCCAGAAAGGAATACATCAGCTTGTATCTGTCCGAGCAATGCAGGGATACGCCATTCGAACCATAGATACCATAGTAGTGGATGCCTAGTTGCTGGCCCTAATACATAGGGCGTTACATTATCCGCATAGATGAATGAAGGGTCATAAGGTCTATCAAAGATGAAGTGAAACTCATGCTCAGGGTGAGACCTGACTATCCGCTGGGTGGTTTCGTGGATATATCTGGCGACGCCTTCCATCCTGTTCTTTAATAAGACCCTCGTATTTACGGCTATTCTCAATGCAAGTGTTATATTTCGACAAGATATGAATACTTGATGATAGAGCAACTTGATCAGTGGGCATCAGCCTTTTCTTCCTTTATGTGGGGCTTCCCACTGCTGTTTCTGCTTGTAGGAGGTGGTCTCTATTTTCTGATTCTCTCGAGGTTCTTGCCTTTTAGATATTTCGGTCATGCGATTGCTGTTCTGAGAGGGAAGTATGACGACCCTAACGACCCTGGCCAGATTAATCATTTCGAAGCACTGACTACGGCACTGGCTGCAACTGTAGGTATGGGTAATATCGCTGGTGTTGCAGTCGCCATCTCGATCGGTGGACCGGGCGCGGTCTTTTGGATGTGGATAAGTGGAATCATCGGGATGTGTACCAAGTTCTTTACCTGTACTCTAGCAATAATGTACAGAGGCAAGGATTCAGCAGGAGAGGTCCAAGGGGGACCGATGTACTTTATAGTCGAGGGACTCGGTCGGCAATGGAAACCGATGGCAGTGTTCTTTAGTCTGGCAGGCATGATCGGCGCGCTGCCAGCCTTTAATGTCAATCAACTGACACAAGCTATCCGCGATATTCTGCTTGTCCCCAATGGGATAGAGACGGGTTTTTATACTAATCTCATCACTGGAGTCTTGCTGGCTGTTGCCACAGGAATCGTCATATTAGGTGGTCTGAAGAGAATCAGCCAAGCTGCTGCTCGTTTGGTTCCGACTATGGTCATTCTATACTTCTTAGCAGTCCTGACCATACTCGTCATGCATGCAAGCGAATTACCCCATTATATCGCTTACATATTTACCGATGCCTTTAGTGCTAATAATTATAAGGGGGATCCTGTCTTTGGTGGGGTCGTCGGCGCACTGATTGTTCTGGGTATCAAGCGAGGGGCTTTCTCTAATGAGGCAGGCATAGGTACGGCGCCTATGGCCCATGGTGCGGCTAAGACTGCTGAGCCAATAAGAGAAGGGTTGGTGGCTATGCTGGGGCCATTTATAGATACACTGATTGTATGTACTATGACAGCCATGGCTATACTAGTTACTGGCGTATGGGAGACAACTGAGAGTAATGGGGTGACACTGACCTCACAAGCCTTTGAATCTGCGCTAAGCGGGGTAGGGCCATATGTGTTATTGGTATGTATAAGTATATTCAGCTTGTCATCGCTGCTGAGTTATGGGTATTATGGCAGTAAGTGTACCAGCTTCCTTATAGGTGCCCATAAGAAGCACTATTATAACTATCTCTATTTATTAAGCATTGTTGCAGGCGCGACACTTTCACTGGATATCGTGCTGAATATCATCGATGGGACTTTTGCACTGATGGCTATCCCAACAATGCTTGCCAGCCTCATCTTAGCGCCTAAGGTCATGGCTGCCGCAAAAGAATATTTTGCAAAGTTATAGTAAGCCTTCGTTATGAATAATTAGCTTTCAGAGCATTACGTATGATGTAAAAGTCACCTATGTTAATGTTACTAATCTTACGTCATTCTGTACTAGAATGGTACTATTATTGACCTTGTAGTTGTAGAAACAATCAGAAGATTATTCTTCTGACCCTACCTCATCCAGTATTTTTCAACTTTTCTATCAAGATTAACGGAATTTTAGCAATATAGGCTAACCCTAATCGGTTCTTATAGACAACCAATGGTCTCTAGCGCCGGCGCATGATAAGTACCTAAGTTTTTTTCATTTCACATTTCTATCATTGATTATCGTGACTAAAAACTTAAAGGATGAGAAACTGGATCGTAATAACTGCAATAGCATTTTTTTCTTTAAGCTGGACTTATCCAGTTAATAAAGGATATGCTGACCTAGGCGTGCTCAAAGAATTGCCTGTCATGCGGGTCAATGTCTACATGATGGGTAGGGAAGTCGTAGACGAAGAGATTACTAAAAAGATATACGAGAATATCGTTTACTTAAATGAGACATTCCAAGGCGAGATTACCTTCATATTCGATGAATTATTCATGGATCCCAATCATGCCTACTTGCCGGACATCTATCAGAGCTTCAGGGCCGATCGACAAGATATCGTCGATCCACTAGTCAATCAGATAGAGAAAAAAGGTGCGATTAATGTCTTCCTTTTCGATACTTATTGTGAAGAAGGCCAGAATGCAGCACTCATGGGATTCACCCCACTATTAAGAGATAGACAGGCGGCGTATGCTAGGGTCACACCTAAATATGACCGTATCCTTATGGCATATGAAGGTCTGGAGGAGAACAAGACACTCGTCCACGAAATGGGCCATTTCTTTGGCTTGCAACATCCTTGGGAAATGTCACAGATCGCTCGATATAGATTAGGTATCAGAAACCATACAGAAGAAGCGCATAACCATATGTCTTATGGCAATGAAGTGGAGAAATTTACAGCTCAGCAGTTAGCAGATATGAGATCTTATGCTTTGAAGTATAGGACTTACTTGATGGAAAAAGTCATTAGAGTCTACGCTAGAGCATAATACTTACTAGCTAATTCAGTTACTCTCCTTCAAAGGCGAACTTGATGATGTTGGCACCCATTCTAAGGGCTTCTAGTCTTTTTTGTTGTGAGTCTTTATGGACTTCTTGGTCTTCCCAGCCATCACCTAGATCAGATTCGAAACTGTAGAAGCACACTAATCGTCCTTCCCAGATTAACCCAAAACCCTGTGCTGGCTTATCATCATGCTTGTGGATCTTAGGCAGTCCATTATCAAAGTCAAAGGCCGAATGATATATCGGGTGGTCAAAAGGCAGTTCTACAAGATCCAAATCAGGAAATACCTTTTTCAATGCTAATCTGACATATGGATCCATCCCGTAGTTGTCATCAACATGAAGAAACCCACCTGCAACCAGGTAAGTTCTTAGATTTTCTGCATCAGTATCTGAAAAGACCACGTTACCATGCCCTGTCATATGTAAGAATGGATAGTTGAATATCTCAGGGCTGCCCACCTCTACAGTACCATAGTTGACATTAAGGTCAGTACCGAGCTGGTCATTACAGAAGCCAGCAAGATTAGGTAAGGCCGTCGGATTCGAGTACCAATCACCACCACCGCTATACTTTAGCAAGCCCAGTTTCAGAGTTGGTTCGGGTGCAAAGGCTGTCATGACTAGGACGACTAGGAGAAGTAAGGGTAGTTGTTTCATAGCTAGCTTAGTATTTATTGATATGGCTTTTTTTGCCTTTTATAACAGCTATAACGCTGCCAGTTAGTTGTTGATTCCAGAAAGGGGAATTTTTGGACTTAGACAGGTTTGTTTTGTCATCTAAAGTCCATGCTTTGCTAGGATCAAATAGCGTTAGGTCAGCTTCTGATGATTTAACTATCGGATTAGCCGAAAGTCCTAGGATTTTTCTTGGATTGATCGATAGACAGGCAACCAGATTATCCAGATTGAGCTCTTTGCAGTGGGTGATTATCCCTCCGAAACAGGTTTGTAGGCCGATTGCACCTGCAAGGGCATAAGGAAATTCTTTTCTTTTGGCTTCGATCTCTAGCGGTTGATGGTTAGAACTGATGATTTGGATATCAGCACTCTTGACACCTTTGACTAAGGCTTCTTTGTCTGCTTTGGTTCTTAGGGGCGGTCTCACCTTCATATTGACCTTATACCCATAGATTGCTTCATCAGTGAGGCATAGGTTCAGGTAACTGACAGCAGTATAGATGTTTTCCTTACTGAGGCCTTTGAGGCGGCGTACACTTTCCTGAGAGGAGATATTATACACTAAGAGCTTAGACGAGGTATAATCCGTCAGCCTAAGGTCACGATCTAGTGTAAGGAGTTCAGCTATATGTGGACTGCCTTTCAGACCGAGCTCTGTGCTCACTTTACCCTCATGGATCTGATTGCCATAGGATAGTGAGGCTTCTTCGGGATGATGTATGACTAAGCTATCTATTCCCTTGACGTAATCTAGGGCTCTCATCATGAGGCCACTACTGGCTACGGGATTGAGGCCATCCGAATAGGCGACTGCACCATGGGCATTCATATCCATCATTTCAGTGATTTCCTGCCCTAGACAGCCTTTACTGATAGCACCTATCGGATAATAATCGACCAGATGCTCTTTAGTAGTATTCAAGATATACTGGATAGAGGATCGATTATCGATGACAGGTAGGGTATTGGGGAAAGTCGCTAAGGCGGTGTAACCGCCAGCTGCTGCTGTGGCAGACAGGGATTCTAGAGATTCTCTGTGTTCATAGCCTGGTTCGCTATTATTAGTGCCGATGTCTAACCATCCTGGCGACACATGTAGATTTGTAGATTCTATTTTTTTGGCAGTATTGGCCGTTATCCTATTCGCAATCTTTTCGATCTGCCCATTCTTAATGAGGATATCTTTTTTGGTATGGTGTAGGTCTTGTCCAGGAGAAATGATTTTTGCGTTTTTTATAAGAATGGACATCTAAGCAATTAAATTTTCCAAAATCTCAATAATAGGGTTTCGATCGCTAAGAAAAGCAGGGCTAAAATAAGACACCACCTCCATAATGTCACACCTTGGTCCTTTTCCTTGATGATATTAGTTAGGTCAGCATTCATCGTGTTGCTTAAGATATTATATCCTGCGACGTCAAAAATTTCAGTGAGTCTGTCTTCGTTATAACTGGTCAGATCTGATTCTATTCTGTCATAATTGAAGGCGAGCCCCTTGATCATCTGCTCATTGAGCGTCACTTTGTAGAAGCCTGACTTTCTAATCATATTATTGAAACTCAATAGAGTCGTATTGCCTTGCGCCGATTGGCCAGGTATGAATTCTTGTTCGCCACTGACTTTGTAGATGATATCACTAGAGTTAGTGGTGTTTTTGACCGTCGAATTGTTGTCTTTACCGATGGTGTAGGCGAGCAATTCACCCTGATCTGCAGAGAAAGCAACCTTATAGAGCAGCGGAACGAAAATCTCTGCATTGATGGTCAGATCATTATACTTCTTATCGATAGGTGCTGCACAGATATATAGTTTCCCTTTGTCTAATGAATACTTTGAAATATAATTCTGGCCATTTCTGTATTGCAGTAACGACTCTGCACCTCTGGCACTCAGCTCACTGAAAGTGAAGTTACCCTTAGTGCTGGGTAGCTTCAGGTTGCTACCTAATGACTGATAGACATTGCTGAAGACGAATTCTGAGGTATTGATCTTAAATACACTGTTTTCGTCATCCTTCCAGTTGAGCATGGTGTTGGCATTCAACCTATTTAGACAGGCGTTGTAACTCTCCTTATCCGCATTCTTAGCAGGAAAGATAAGCGTGTTACCGCCACTTGCTATATAAGAGCTCAACTCACCAGCTAGGCCCGAACTGATGGTTCTCAGATCGCTGAGGATGATCAGATCATAGAGCTTGAGTTCATCGTACTGGATATTAGAAGCAGGTGTATGGACGAGGTCGAATTGGCTTAGACCAGCGAATAACGCAGATAAGTATCTATTAGGAGCTTGGTCATGAACTGATAGGACTTTGACATTCTCTTTGATATTAAAACTGAGATAGTAACTATCGTCGAATTGGACAGGATGGTCTTCGACTTTGATAGTCATCTCTTGCCATCCTGGATCAGTCACTAAGACATTGATAGTATCTATGATGCTGCTATTTGCTGGGATATCGACAGTACCTTCTGGTCTAGTCTGTCCTTTCATCTGGATACTAACTCTGACATCGTCTTTCCGATTATTGCTATGATTACTCAGCTTGACGAAGAGTTTATTGTTCTGATTGACAGCTGGAACAACAGCCTGGAACCAAGCGCTATCCACACTGATGTTGCTTTCATTGATTGCCTGGAATGGTAGTAGATTAACTTCTGAGATCGTATCCTGGAGGTCAGTGAGATCGGTGATGCTTTCCTGGAAGTCAGAAAGTAAGTAGACAATGTGATTACCGTCAGACGGCGCTGACTGCTTTTGCTTTAGTTGGACATTAGATAAGACATTAACCTCAGGACTCGATTCGATATCCTCTATAGCTATGATAGCATTTTCTTGTGATAACCATCTGAGCTGACTGCCTTTGAGTTCATGAGACATGATTTGAAATTGATCAGTTGGGGCATAAGCTTTGACAATTTCTTCTGCTTTACGCTTCGCTTTGTCTAGTAGGGGTACATCTTCTGAGGCTGCTAGCATGCTATAACTGTTGTCTATAAAGATGCTGATGTTGTTCTTCCCACTCTTGGTTGTCTCATCTCTGGAGATGAATGGTTGAGCGAAAGCCAATATTAGCAGTGCAAAGGCTGCTAATCTGGATAACAAGACTAAGAGATTTCGTAATTTATTCCGTGTGCTCTTTTCCTCTTTGATTTCCTTGAGGAATTTGACATTGGTAAAGTACACTTTCTTGAACCGACGAAAGTGGAATAGATGGATGATGATTGGTATGGCGAGAGCCAGAAGGCCCCAAAGAATATAGGGATGTAAAAACTGCATATGACTATCTCAAGATAAGGAACGGTTTATATCGCCGTTTCTTATACCAGGTTACAAAATACAGTGCAAAAATAGGCTTTTCAGGGCATAGAGGGTACTTGAGACCACTATAGGATGGCACGAGCAAGAACAACTGAGCTTATACTACAGAATTATATTACTTTAGAAAGGCGATAACGCTAATTATAAGCTCATATAAATAAATTGTCGATCATCTCAATGTATCAATCTACTCTTAGCAGCACTAATGATGATTATTGCTGGACAACAAGCTTGGTGTCAGGATGAGAAGTTCAGTTCTGAGTTAGATACCCTAAGCTTAGAATTCATCAGAGTCGCTTTTAATAAGACCCAGCAACATTTAGCATTATAGGTAAAATGAAAGGATTAAAAGATACAAGGGGAACTTTTTTTTTGATATAGCTAGAATCCTCAAAGCAAAAAGACCTAAATCCTTTATTCTTGAAAACGTGAAACAACTCGCAGGACACGATAAAGGTCGAACACTTAAAGTCATATTAAAGAGCCTTAAACAATTAGGGTACAATG
>CALEAC010000236.1 GCA_937944095.1 uncultured Saprospiraceae bacterium | reverse complement strand
TTATATGTCTTCGATACACAAGGGCAGCTGGTCTGGCAGAGTACACAGCGTTATCATGAGGCCGAGATCAGTCTGGATATGTCTGGGTTTTCTGCTGGGACTTACTCGGTGGAGTTTGTGCCTGAGGAGAATAAGGAGCGGCGGTTGTGGACGAGTTGGGTGGTGAAGAATTATTGAACAGATATTAGATAAGAGATAACAGATATTAGATAGCAGATGATAGATAACAGATAATGAGATATGAGTTTTTAGAATTATAAATCATACCTTGAGAATCATCCCTGAAAATCCTGTTAGTGCCTTATGAATAAATTCTTCCTAATTATAATCGTTCTTTTCTGTAGCCTACCAGCTCAATCTGAAAAGCGGGATGAGGTTTGGCCCTTTGGAACTAATAATTTATAATCCTAGGAGCTTAATCTTACCGATTTGATTTTGACAACGGCTCTTCCCTAGATTATAAAAGTAAAAGCCCGCCCCACAATTGAGACAGGCTTAGCGTATTCTTTAGTTGAGGATAGTTACTGCCTATTAAAGGTGAACGGAACCATAGTTTGCACTAATTCAATCACATCGCAATCGAAGCTGGTTACATTGAGTTCTGCCTCTAAGAACTGAGCACCATCGGAAGCTCGCACTATAAGCATCTCATCACCAACAGTTCTCCAGGTCTTCATATCTAGAGACATACCACTCACTGATCCAGCGAGTAATAAATCATCAGCATCAACGACTGTCCCATCTTCATTAAAAGTAAAGGTACCAGCGCCAAGTAAAGGCGCAGACCAAGTCCCGATGATGTTTTCGTCTAGCATATCGCAAGAATCACCGCAAGAAACCATCATTGTTATCATTAGGCCTAAGCCTAGAATGTACTTTATCATATCTATTTTATTATTGGACAGAAAATTCAATAAAATCAGAACCAGTATTACCGTCATCATCAGTTGCTATGACGTCTATCTGATAATCACCAGCTTGCAGAAGTAAGTCTAAATTAATATTTGCAGCAAAGTTGAAGTTCGATTTGTCCGGTACATTTGCAATATCGATAAAGCCACTAAGTGCTAGACCAGTTGTTGCACTTTGTACAGCTAGCGTACTCACCTCTATATCATCCATAGCTATACCATTGATTACTATAGTGTCTCCAGCCATAAATGTTGAGTTGGCAGCAGGCGCTGTGATTGTTACTTCTGGTGAACTACTGTCCCCACAGGCATACATGAACAACATCGTTGCTAAGAGCAACGCGCCGATAATTTCTTTTCTCATTGTAAGTTTTTTTATAATTATTAAATCTCACCGCAAAAGTGAGGAAATTTCCTTTAGAAGCTGTTATTTATATGAGTCCTGTCTTATGTAGAATCGTTAATTGTGGTCCATAGGCTTTGCCGATGTTCTCTTGGGTAAAGGTCGTTGCCGTATCGCCAATCGCAATTAATCGTTGGTTAAGCAAGATGACTTGAGAGAAATAACTATCGACAGTAGAGAGATCATGATGGACGACAAGTATCGTTTTCCCTTGGTCCGCTAATTCCTTAAGTATATGTATGATGCGTTCTTCGGTTAAGATATCGACGCCGACGAAGGGTTCATCTAGAAAGAATACCTCAGCTTGCTGACATAGTGCTCTGGCTATAAAGACACGCTGTTGCTGACCGCCGGATAATTTCCCTATCTGGCGATCTGCGAGATTGGCAATTCCTAGTTTTTCCATTGCGTCATCAGCAATGGCCTGATCGTTCTTGTCTAGTCTCTGGAGTATTTTCTTATATGGATATCTTCCTAATAAGACGATGTCTCTGACGGTTGCTGGAAATTGCCAATCGACTTCGTCTTTCTGAGGGACATAAGCAATACGCTTTCTGACATCATCGATCTCATCTCCTAAGACCTCGATCTGACCAGCGTTATAATCGATCAGACCTAGGATAGACTTGAACAAGGTAGATTTCCCAGCACCATTGGGACCTATGACACCATATACATTGCCTGCATGGATGTCTAGATGGATGTTCGTAAGCACACGCTTAGTCCCATAATTGACAGAGAGGCCTCTGACCTTAATATGTGTTTTCTGTGTTGCCATGGTCAGTTAGACATTTTCCATATGAATAAGAGCAGACCGAGTAGCATGCCTAGTGCTAAGAGACCATAGGCCAACCAGCTTATTTGACTATTCGTTTGGCTGTGATGACTAGTTGTGATAATGTTTTTAGCTAAGGCATCGACGATGATATTTGTATTCGATCTGAGCATAGCGATATAGCTATTGCCGTCACTGGTTTTTTCCCCGATAGAATCGGCATATAGAGAGCCACCTATCACAACGTTATTATCGATGGCAATCTGTTGGATCAGTTTAGGATTAATTGTTGACTCTACGAAGATAGCTGGCACACCAGATTCTTTTATGGCATCGACAACTCTGAGCATGTCAGAAGTTTGAGCTTCAGATTCTGTAGATATGCCTATGATACCTTCTACTCTGATACCATAGCGCCGACCGTAATAATTGAAGGCATCGTGGGAAGTGATTAGCAGTCTTTTGGACTCAGGGATTTCTTGTATCCGTTTCATGATGTATTGATCCAGATCCAGAAGTTCTTTAGAGTA
>CALEAC010000235.1 GCA_937944095.1 uncultured Saprospiraceae bacterium | reverse complement strand
GATCAATTCCGTCTGTTTGTGGGTGGGGGCGTCAGAATCATCAACAAAAAAATATACGGTGCTGTCTTAAGAATCGATTATGGAATAGACATTTTCAATAAAAAGCAAAAAGGTGTTGTCATCGGACTGGGACAATATTTTTAATCGAGATATTATGAGGAACATCACCTTAGTCATATTACTAACGATAATTGCCAGCAGCCTCGCCTTTGGTCAGCAACTCGCCGACCATACTATGATCAACGGCATGAGTTTTATCGGTCCGCAAAAACCTGGTCTTGATGAGGATACATTCCAAGAGCTTCTAACGACCAATTCCAACTGGGTCGGACTCGTCCCAGAAGCAACGCTGGATAGAGAGACACTGCGACTGATAGCGGATCAAGAAAACAAGCATTGGGGTAATACGATGGATGCCCAAGTGCAGGCTATCCAACTCGCCAAAGAAGCTGGACTCAAAATATTTATAAAACCACATATCGTCTTAGACAAACGAGCCAGTTCTAAATCAACCAGTAGTCAAGATAAGACCAAGGGTGCCAGTTGGAGAGGCGACTTCAAAGCGCAGAATGAAACAGACTGGAACACCTGGGAAGAGAGCTATGAAACATATATTCTCAAATTAGCGCAGCTGGCGGAAACGCATCAGGTGGAGCTATTTAGTATCGGAACAGAGATGCGAGAATTTGTCATTGAGCGACCGGAATTCTGGAGCGCCCTCATCAATAAAGTCCGCGCGATATATTCTGGAAAAATAACCTACTGCGCTAACTGGGACGAGTATGACAAAGTTCAATTTTGGGGTCAACTCGATTACCTAGGGATCGACGCCTATTTCCCAGTAAATCAATCGGAAACACCTTCAGTCAAAAAGACAATAAAGAAATGGAAACCGATCAAGAAGAAACTCAAAAACCTCAGTCGTTTACACAACAAGAAAATATTGCTAACGGAATACGGGTATCGCAATGTCTCTTTTTCAGGACATCAGCCATGGATACATGATGACGGCCTGTCTGAGCGAAACGATAGGGCGCAAGTGAACTTATATGAAGCCTTTTTTAGAACGTTCTGGAATGAGGATTGGGTAGCTGGTGGATTCTCTTGGAACTGGCAACATCAGGTTATTTCGGATACGGACTTCACAGTACAAAATAAACCGGCCTTAGCCATAGTACGGCGATGGTACAGGATAGAACACATTTATTAATAGTAAAAAATATAGTTATGAAAATTGTAGAATCAATCTTACAGCACCTGAAATTAAGAGGTACAGAAAATGCGACCATCACTCCAGAAGGTCTTTGCCCTAATTGCTGGGGACGTACCGAGTATGGAGGCAAGTTTTATACACAGTTAGAAAAGGAAAATATTGATATTAATAATTCTCGCTCCGGTTTAGGTTGGATACAAGACTATGCCAATGAGCATTTCACAAGTATTGTTCTTAAGAAGCGTGGTACGGGCAGTGAGTCGGTTTGTATGGCCTGTGATTCGAGTTCAGAATGAGTGACTTTACCATAAGCCAACTCGAGCTTTTGAAGTTTATGAGCTTTTAAGTACCAATATAGCCTTCTCCGCTGTAGCTGTATAAGTGAACACCTATTTCTTATCATCCATCGGTTATGGCAGGTGACCTTAGCTACTCTGGCTTCATCTGAGGGAACAGTAATACGTCTTGGATACTTTTCTGATTGGTCATAATCATTGCTAGACGATCTATCCCGATTCCGATACCTGCTGTTGGTGGCATACCATACTCTAAGGCACGTAAGTAGTCTTCGTCTAACTGCATCGCTTCTTCATCACCACGCTTACCGAGCTCTAGTTGTTCTTCGAATCGCTTACGCTGATCGATTGGGTCATTCAGCTCAGAGAAGGCATTGCAGATTTCCTTGGCATTACAAATCCCTTCGAATCGTTCTACGAGGCCTTCCTTGGTTCTATGTTTCTTTGCCAACGGTGACATCTCTACTGGATAATCGGTAATAAAAGTCGGTTGGATAAGATGGTGTTCACATTTCTCACCGAAAATCTCATCGATGATTTTGCCTTTACCGAAGGCTTTATCGATATGAATTCCTAAGCTATCTGCAGTTGCTCGGAGCTCTGTTTCGTCTTGCTTACTAATATCTATCCCAGTGAAATGTTCTATGGCTTCGAACATGGTGTAGCGTTTCCAAGGTCTCTTAAAGCTGATCACGTTATCACCTACTTGGAGATCGGTCGTCCCATGAACTTCCATGGCGACATACTCTAACATCTCTTCTGTAAAGTCCATCATCCACTCATAATCTTTATAAGCGACATAGAGTTCCATCATGGTGAATTCTGGATTATGAAAACGACTCATCCCTTCGTTCCGAAAATCCTTAGCGAATTCGAAAACCCCCTCATAACCACCGACAATCAATCTCTTCAGGTAGAGCTCATTAGCTATCCGCAGGTAGAAGGTGGTATCTAGCGAATTATGGTGCGTCTTGAACGGTCGAGCAGCAGCACCACCATACATAGACTGTAGTATAGGCGTCTCGACTTCCAGATATGCTTTTTCAGTCATAAAGGTCCGCATGGCATTGACCATCTTAGATCTCTGCACGAATACTTCACGTACTTCTGGATTAACAGTCAGATCGACATAGCGCTGCCGATATTTGAATTCAGGATCTGTGACGACATCAAAGGCATTACCATCAGCATCTGTCTTGACCACAGGGAGTGGCTTGATTGATTTACTAAGGACGAATAATTCTGTTACATGCACAGAAGTTGTACCCGTCTGAGTGACAAAAGCATGCCCCTTGACACCTATAAAATCACCTAAATCAAGGAGTTTCTTGAACACTTGGTTATAGAGATCCTTATTTTCTCCTGTACAGATCTCATCTCGGGAGACATAGATCTGTATACGACCAGAGCCGTCCTGGATCTCAGCAAAGCTGGCTTTGCCCATAACCCTGCGACTCATAAGCCGTCCAGCTATGCAGACTTCAGCATATTTGTCTGATCCATCTTCATAGCCCTCTACGATTTCAGTACTACTATGGGATACAGGGAAAGTGGTACCAGGAAAAGGATCTATTCCTAAGGCTACTATTTTCTCTAGATTCTGTCTTCTTACCTGTTCTTGCTCAGTTAATTTGTCGCTCATATCAATTTTGTGTGACTCTAGCGCAAAAATACCATTAAATGCGTTCTAATCAGTGAGAGCCTATATGACAGACCTTATGAATTTCATTATATTAGGGTCACCACCATTAGTATCATTATAATTTGAGAATGAGAAAGATATTCTTCCTACTTCTGTTAGAAGTTGCCTTTAATTTTGTTTTCGGACAACGGACCATCATACTGGAGTCCGGACCTATAGAATATCAAGAGATTGATGGGGTGGTTGTCGATGAGTATCCCCTGGATTTGGCTGATAATAATTGCTCCTCAGTTAGCTTTTCTGTGGATTTTGGCTTCTCCCAAGACTGGATAGGCACAGGAAACATGGAATCTTGTGATGAGTGCATTGGCTGCCCTTGTGATCCATCCGATCCTTCTGCTGCAGGTTGCAATCCTTCTAATGGCTGCTGGGACTTTATGTGGATCGAATTTCTGTTAGACGGGAATACCATAGATGAAAAACTCATCGGCGGACCAGTTTGTCTAGACCAATTTGGCACCGCTCTATCAGGGCCCTATTGCACTGATGGCGCTGATGAAGTGGCGATTAGGATTACAAACCAGAATTGGACTGCTGCTGAGATCAATATTTTTGAGAATGTAGAGGTCGACTGCTGGGGGGAACCGACGATAGATACCAACTCGCCCATATGCGAAGGCCAAGACCTAGAATTACAAGGTGGATCTAATGATGATGCGACTATAGATGAATGGCTGTGGGAAAACGATGGTAATGGCGCTATCGATGATGATGGCGCACAAGAAACATTCGCGACTGACTCAGAAGAGGGCGAAATATATACTCTGACAGTAGAGGACGAGAATTCATGTACGACTAGTACAGAGATAGAAGTGGCTTTTGCAGCTGGATTCACCGCAGAGCTGTGTTGCAATGATATCATCATCTGTGGTGACGGCTGTGCAGACGAAGACAACTACTTCGAAATAGAACTCAGTGGAGGCGTCGAACCATACACCGTAGATTTATTAATCAATGGATTCTTTCCTGTCACGATACCTAGTATCACAATCGATGAGACGATTATACAGATTTGTATCGGTCTAGACGTACCAGAACCGGGTGACCCTACTATAGTATATATACCGTCTTTTGTGCCTTTTCCATTAGATATCGAGATCGAGGCTGTCGTCGATGATACAGGCTGTAATGGCAATGTTGATAATGCAACTATAACCATAGACACCCAAGAATTGCCGGTTGCAGAAGAACCAGACACCGAGCCATTTTGCCTAGAAGAAGGCGAGACCATCGATCTGACGCTCTTCGATGATGAGGTCCTAGATGGTAATGCTGGAGATGTAATCTGGTACGATAATGACGATGAGGATGATGATATCAATGACCCGTCTGAACATGACCCAGATGACGCGAATCCCGTCTATTATAGAATCTTCGAGGATCCGTGTTATTCGGAGTTCAATGAGTTGGATTTGGATGTGAGAATCAAACCAGCTATCACGCCTCTAGAAACAATGATCAGTAATTGTGGCTTCTTCTATGAATTGCCAGAATTCGACGAGCTAGTGGATATAGAAAATGAGGCAGGACCGGAATACTACCTAGACGAAGACCTATCGGATGGCCCCTATTCGCCAGAAGATATTGTCGAAATAGATGATGGAGACTTGCTCTATATCTATGACGAAAGCACAACAGACTGTGGAGATACAATCTCCATAGAGTTAGAACTTATAGAGGCTCCGATTATCGAAGGGCCAGTCGGACCACTAGAAGAATGTGGACAGATACAATTGCCAGAGGTCGAGGTAGAAGATGCTGATGATGTCGAGTATAATACTGAAGAAGACGGCGAAGGAGATACTTTCCTAGAAGGCGCCATCATCACGGAGGACATGAATATTTCTGCACTATACATCTACGCAACCAATGTAGATGGCTGCACCGATGAACTCGAAATAGAATTATCATTCCTCCCCGGTGTTAATTATATCGCCGATGTACCTCGCAATAGTTGTGACTCACTGATATTACCTGTAATCACTCCACCCTCCCCTAATGTTGGTTATTTCACAGGTCCAGAAGGCACCGGTGACAAACTTGAGCCGGGCGATATCATTGGTTTTGATATTAACAATATAGGTGTCCTCATACAAGATACGCTATATCTATTCGACCCCACGCAACCTGATGCTTGTGCTGGATCAGATACGATAATTATAGAGATTATTAAGACGCCTCGCCTCAATATCCCTTTCCAAAGAGATTTCTGTGATGTCGGTTTCCTCCCTCCAAATAACTCTGGCAGCAACCCCAACTTAGAGTATGCAACAACGCCCGATTTCCTACCAGGTTCTTTTCTAGATCCCGTCGACCCCATTACGGAGGACGTCACAGTCTATATGCGTGACAGTATCGCCTTCCTAGACGGCAATGGTGCTTGCTATGTGTATGAGCAATTTGATCTAACCGTTTCCGAAGCACCATTTGCAGGAAACGACACGACGATTTCGATATGCCTTGGCTTTGATTCTTTTACTTTTAATCTATTTGAATTATTGGGAAATCCAGAGCAAGGCGGAAATTTTACAATAGATAATACGATTCCAGATTTAGACCTGAATGACATGCCGATAGCTATCGATTTCTCATCAGCAGAATTAGGCAGTTATGAAATTCTGTACACTATAGAACCAAATGGTTGTCCTCCAGCTAGTAGTAGTATCTTTATTGAAATAGTCCCGGAACCTTCTATACCGGTATTCAATACTCAGGTCAGTACTTGCGACCTAGATCAAGAATTTGACCTAGAGGAATTATTAGGTTTTCCGGACCCAGGAGGGAGTTGGTTTGCGATAGCACCTGGTGGGATGCAAGTACCAATAGTCGATTCCACGGCCTTTACGATCTCGTCTATCCAAGGCGTCTTACCAGCTGGCACGATTACCGTTTTCTACGCGATAGAAGAAAGCTTAGATAATCCATTTTGTATTCGAGGGTTTGGTTCTATTGATTTCATGTATGGCGTTGCCCCAAATGCAGGGAGCGATATTTCCACTAGTATCTGTAGTGGTTTGACGATAGACCTCACGACACTGCTGTCCTCTGATGCTGACATCGATGGTGTCTTCGAATCTTCGGATGGAAGTATAGTCATATTTGGTTCGGACTGGAATACCAATATCATCATGCCCGAACCCGAGTACGAAATATGGTATATACAGGAGTCGCCCGGTTGTCCACCAGATACGGCAGTCCTTACAGTCGCCCTATCTGACCAATTATCAGCAGGAACCTTTCCCGACGACCTAACTGTCTGTGTCGATGACGAAATCGATCTATTCGACTTCATAACAGACGAAAGCCCAGGAGGAGAATTTTACTTCACAGATGACCTCAATACTGCCATAGACCCCATATGGGTCGGAATGGGAGACAGAGCCTTATTTACTTACATCATTCCGGCAGCACCAGGCTGTGATGCTGACACTCTAGACTTTTTTATCAATGTAGAGATGAAAGATCAGCTAGAGATTATACCACCTGTTATTATAGAGAGCTGCGATAACAATGAAGATTGTTTCAGTTATCTCGTCTCAACGAGTTTCGATGGTATCGTGCAATTAATCATTACAGATAGTGAAACAATCACTTCTGTGGTTATTGATTTGCCAGTTCTTGTCGGTGACAACGAATTGTTATTATGCCCTTCTGATCTATTTGCAACTGACCTGCAGATAGACACTTTCTATATCGGTCAAAGCCCAGACATCGTGCTTAACCTAATGGCCGCTATACCGAATAACAATAATTCTTGCATAGACATCGATCTATTATCAGAATATACCATAACACGCCTGCCGACTTATGAAGAAACTGTTACTCAGCAAGTCTGTGCTGGAGAGCCGGCGATAATTAATGGGATTACTTATACGAGCAGTGTAGACACACTCCTCTTGACAACAGCAGGTTGTGATTCACTCGTCCATGTCATTCTAGATACTTTTCCTGGTGGAGAATTAATAGTCAACGAAGGTCTATGTACGGGTCAAGATTATCCTATTGCTGGAATGGTCTTCACTGAGGATACAGATACCTTGATCACCATAGCTAATGGATCCACCTTTGGTTGTGATTCCACTATCTCGCTTTCCTTGAGTTTTACCGCTGTAGCTAGGGGCTTACTAGATACGACCTTATGCATCGGTGGATCGATAGAAATCGATGGCGTCACCTTTGATGGGACTAATATGGAAGCGGAAGTGCCAGCACCAAATAGCGTATTTGGCTGTGACAGTGTCACTCAAGTACGTATCGCTTTCTATGATGAAGTTACTTTCGACCTCATAGATGAAATCTGTTCTAATGAAACTTACCCAGTAGGTGACGATACCTACGATGCAAACACCCTGACGGGAATCACCACCTTACCTGGACAAGCAGCAAACGGCTGTGACAGTATTATCAATGTGACCTTGATGCTATTACAACCAGATACAGACCAATTACCGGTCATGGCCTGTGCGGGCCAAGATATAGACATACTAGGCGAAACATATACCGTATCGACTGTACCTGATTCTATAATATTATTAAACATGGCTGGCTGTGACAGTCTGGTCTATTTTATTGATTTAGAATTAGAATTACCTGAGTCAGAGTTACTAGATGTAGCGTACTGCAGTGGACAAGATGTTATCATTCTAGGTGAAACCTACAATGACGCAACCCTACCTGATAGTATCATCTTACAAGATATAGAGGGTTGTGATAGCCTTATCTATTATATCGAGACCAGTGACCTACAAGCCGTAACAGAAAGCATCCAAGTCGTATTCTGTGGTGACAAAGAAACTGAAGTACTTGGAGAAAGCTACACCATCTCCACTCTACCGGACAGTATCTTACTATCTACGACAGCAGGGTGTGATAGTCTCATTTATTACTTCGACATAGAAGAAATAGATATCCAACTATTATTAGCAGCAGTGCCGTTCTGCGAAGGCAACACGCCGCAGCTTATCTTAGCTCAAGCAATAGCACCACTACCCTATGAGCTATATCTAAATGGTGTTCTGTTTATGACCGTAGACCAGCCAGATACGGTATTCCCAATTACGCTAGAAGGAATACTTGGAATGAATACGCTAATGGCAGTTAGTGATGATTGTCGTGTGGAAGAAAATATAGAAATAGTCAGTGCTGCTGAGTTGGACCTAGATCTCATCACAACAGAAACTGGAGACAACACCTATAGCCTTAGCTTTATGACAGCTGCTATCGTCTCAGAGATAAGCTGGAGCGCTACAACTGACTTAGACTGTAATGACTGTGAAGTGACTACAGTCTCTATTACAGAGGATACAGAGGTATTCCTAGAACTGCTTACGGCGGATGGCTGCACACTGTCAGGATCTACAACCTTAATATATCAAGATGAGATGGCTGTTGATTCAACGATCATAATATATGAATCGAACTTGATTAATGTCACCGAAGGTCAAGATGACCTGTTCTATGTACAAGCCAATGTATCAACCACTATAGACCGTCTTGTCATTATGGACAGATGGGGCAATCTCGTCTTTGAGAATGAGGCCTTCCTAAGCAACGACAGAAGTAGTGGCTGGAATGGTCGATATAATGACATAGAAGCAGTGCAAGGCGTCTATGTGTATATCATAGAGTACACAGACGAAGATGGTGAGATAAGATTTATGGTAGGTAGCTTGACACTATTGCGGTAGGCAAGTAGACCTATGTCGGAATATTTTATACTCCATACTTTATGGCCTTATGATGCGCTGCTCATTTCATAATCCATAATCAGCACTTCAGCAGGAATCTTTAGTTCTATGTTAAGTTTTCTTATCATTGAGAGACTAAGTTTTCTTTTACCATTTAGTATTTCACTTACTCTTCCCCTTGACCCGAGAATTTTAGAAAGTTCCGATTTCTTCATATTCATTTGATCCATTCTAAAAAGTATTGCTTCTATAGGGTGTGGAGGAGAAATCGGAAAGTTGTCTTTTTCGTACTGTTCAATAAGAATACTAAGTAATTCCAATTGATCAGATTCAGAAGAGTTTGGCTTTAGATTTAGTTGCATCAGTTGGTAGGCCTGACTTAGGTACTCCTTGTGCTGCTTTTTATTTTTGATTGGTTTAATCATAGCTTACCGTTTTTACATCTATTTTATCGTATTGAGAATGAGTGCCTATCCAGACTATAAACACAATTTTTAATCGATATTCAATATCTACAATCAGCCTAAAATCGTTACCTTTTATATTGAAGACGACTCTTTTAGAGTTAATAATTGAGGCATTTCGATACTTTAGCTTTAATTCAGCTGTACTAGGCCAGTTAGATCGTGCCGTTTCTTGAATCCAAGACTTTATAGCTTGTTCTGATTGCTCGTTCTTTATCCAAAATTTTCGAAGCGTGCTTATTGCTATTATTCTCATATAACATTACAAAGATAGACAATGTTCCCAATGTGGTATCATTAATTCCAAATGTAGCATACTAGGAATTAGCTTTCAGTAAGGATAAGAGATTAATTAACCAGAATGTAGAGCATATACCTATATGATCACGCCTTCATCATAACTCACTCCACAATCTCACACATTAAGTATTTTCCTAATATACCTTATCTTTGGACCAGTAAAAGCAAGCAAGAATGGCAGAAGTGAAGTATACCGAGGATAATATCAGAACGCTCGACTGGAAAGAGCACATCAGGCTCCGTCCAGGTATGTATATAGGTAAGTTGGGTGACGGATCAGCTCATGATGATGGCATCTATGTTATGATCAAGGAGGTCCTAGATAATTGCATCGATGAGTATGTCATGGGCCACGGTAAACAAATCAATATCAAGATCACAGAAGATACTGTCAGTGTACGTGATTTCGGTAGAGGTATTCCACTAGGTAAGGTCGTCGATGTCGTCTCTAAGATTAACACTGGTGGCAAGTACGATTCTAAGGCCTTTAAGAAATCAGTGGGCCTTAATGGTGTCGGTACGAAGGCCGTCAATGCCCTATCTAACTTTTTCAAAGTGTCTGCTTTCAGAGAAAACAAGGCCAAGACTGCCGAATTTGCCAAAGGCGTCCTCACCAAGGAGTCCAAGATCACCAAGACCAAAGAAAAGAATGGGACCCTGGTCGAATTCTTACCTGACAATACCGTCTTTAAAAAATTCAAATTCAGAGACGAGTATATAGAAGAACGACTATGGGACTATGCCTACCTCAATGCAGGTCTGAAGATCAACTTCAATAACAAGACCTTTGTATCTAAGAATGGTCTCCTAGATTTACTCAATAATAAGACAGATGTAGACGCACTGCGTTACCCGATTATCCATCTCGCGGGGGATGACATCGAGATTGCAATATCACATGGCAATCAGTATGGTGAGCAATACTATTCTTTTGTTAATGGACAGAACACCACCCAAGGCGGTACGCATCTGCAGGCTTACAGAGAAGCCATCGTCAAGACCATTAGAGAGCATTATAATAAATCTTTTGATACCAAAGACATACAGACTGCTGTCGTCGGTGCGATCAGCGTCAGAGTAGAAGAACCAGTATTCGAATCCCAAACTAAGACCAAGTTAGGCTCTATCAAAGTGGGTCCAGAAGGCCCTACGGTAAGATCATTCATCGTCGACTTCGTTAAGTCCGCTCTAGATAATTTCCTACATAAGAATAAGGATGTAGCAGAGTCTCTACTCAAACGGATACAGCAATCAGAAAGAGAAAGAAAAGAAATCGCCGGCATCAAGAAGCTTGCTAACCAGCGTGCTAAGAAGGCCAATATCCACAACAAGAAGTTAAGAGACTGCAAGGTCCACTTTAGCGATAAGAAAGGTAACCCAGAGATAAAGAATGAAACCATGGTCTTTATCACCGAGGGAGACTCTGCCAGTGGGTCGATTACTAAGGCCAGGAATGTACAGACGCAAGCTGTCTTTAGCCTCAGAGGTAAGCCTCTAAATAGCTTCGGTCAGACTAAGAAAATCGTCTATGAGAACGAAGAACTGAATCTATTGCAACATGCGCTTAATATAGAAGATGGCTTAGACGGCCTACGATATAATAAAGTCGTCATCGCAACAGATGCGGATGTCGATGGCATGCATATTCGATTATTACTATTGACTTTCTTCTTACAATTCTTCCCTGACCTCGTCAGAGAGGGTCATTTGTTTATCCTAGAGACACCACTATTTAGGGTCCGCGATAAGCAGAAGACATTCTACTGTTACTCAGAAAAAGAAAAAAAGGAAGCCAAAAAACAACTCCGTGGCAAACCAGAAATTACGCGATTCAAAGGCTTAGGTGAGATATCCCCAGATGAATTTGGAGCCTTTATAGGTGAAGAAATCAAACTAGAGCCAGTTATCCTGAATGATGCTTCGATCAAGGAAGTACTGAGTTATTACATGGGTAAGAATACGATGGAGAGACAA
>CALEAC010000234.1 GCA_937944095.1 uncultured Saprospiraceae bacterium | reverse complement strand
GGCTAATGGTGCATATACAGGCACCTCTGCAGATCCTAGCTTATTAGATGCTATGAGCACCTTAGCACCAGGAGAATGTACGACAGTGCAGGTAGAATTCGAATTGGATGTAAGTGCGATGCCTAATCCAGCTATGAATCAGGCAACAGGTATAGGTGAGAGTGAGTCAGGTGTTTTATCTGATCTATCCAATGATATGACTTCAGGTGGAGATGCACCGACACCATTCCCAGAATATCCTATTCTTGATATGGAAAAATCTGCAGGACTACCGACAACACTTTTTGGTGCAGATGCAACACTAGTAGACGTTGGTGATGAGATAGAATTTACCTATACAATAGAAAATGCTGGTAATGTAGCGATTGATAATATCGTAGTGAATGACCCAGGTCCGACCTTTAATGGTGTTACAGCGACCGGAACTATGGGTCCTATCGTATGTACACCTACAAGTCTAGCACCTGGAGAATTGGCGACATGTACAGCGACCTATACGCTGTCCCAGACAGATATAGATAATGCAGCTGGTATGACAGACGCTGTAGAGAATACAGCAGATGCAACGGGTGATGGTCCATCTGGACCAGTCACCTCAGATCAGTCTACGGCGATGACTTTTATACCTAATTCTCCTTCTCTGGATGTAGACAAGTCTGTGACCATGCCACCAGCTCCTATTGCTGATTGTGACATTGTCACATATACTTATGTAATAACTAATACAGGTAATGTCACGATGGATAATCTATCCATTTCAGATCCAGGACCGACCTTCGGTGATATAGCAGGGACTGGCACTTTTACGTTTAATAATGATTGTGCACCTGATCCGCTGGCGCCGGGGGCCTCTGCAACTTGTACTGCATCATATAAACTGTCACAGACAGATATTGATAATGCAGCTGGCATACTCAATGGAGTAGAAAACGAAGCTACGGCTACGGGTGATGATCCCCTTGGTAATACTGTAGAATCAGATCCTGATACTGCGGAGGGAACAATAAATCCAGAACCAGAATTGACGATGGATAAGAGTATTAGCAGTATAACAACTGCTAACGGTACGTTGGGTACAAGCACCGACGCTGGCGATGTGATTACCTATAGTTATGAGATATGTAATATGGGTAATGTATCTATGTCCAATGTCGTCCCTAGTGATCCTGGTCCGACATTTGGTGGCGCACTAGCCACAAATGCACTTATGGGTTATATGCCTGCTTCTGTAACCTTGGCTCCTACAGAATGTCAAACCTTTACTGCAACCTATACGATCGCGCAAGATGATATCAATAATGCAGGTGGCAATGTCGATGCAGTTGCTAACTCAGCGACTGCAACAGGAACAGATCCATCAGGCGTTGCTTATGAGTCTGATCCAGATCAGGCTCTGGCCACTTTACCATTCGATCCGGCTTTGGAGATGAATAAGTCTGCGAGTGGACCGACGATGGGATTAGGTTCTGATGGAACACTAGTCGATGTGGGTGATCAGATCACCTATACATATGCGGTAGAGAACACAGGAAATGTGGAGATGTCCAATATTACGATTAACGATTCAGGCCCGACTTTTGGGGGGACTCTTGGTACGAATGTGCCTTTATCGATAATATGCTCTCCTACCTCGATACAACCTGGTGAGATCGCAACCTGTACGGCCGTATATACACTGAGTCAGACAGATATAGATAACGCCGTAGCTGCAGGTGGTGTCGATCAGGTAGCCAATACCGCGACGGCCACAGGTACAGACCCACTAGGAAATGATACAACATCTGATCCATCATCAGCTTTAGCATCTATTCCTAATATGCCGATGTTGACCATGGATAAGAGCGCTTCAGAACCGACAACGATCAATGGCTTAGATGGCCTTATCTCTGATGCTGGTGATATCATAGATTATAGTTATGAGGTTTGTAATACAGGAAATGTGACCATATCAAGTGTCATGCCTGCTGACTCTGGTCCTTCATTTAATGGATCAGCAGGTACAGGTAGCCTATCAGCGTTCAGTCCTGAAACAGTCGCAAGCCTAGCACCTGGAGAGTGCACGACCTTTACATCGCAGTATACGATGACACAGACAGATGTGGACAATGCAGCTGGATTACCGGGTGCAATAACTAATACAGCCAATGCATCAGGTACAGATCCAGCTGGGGGTACAGTTACTTCTCCTGATGACACAGCACAGACGGATATTGCTAGTGCACCTATGCTAGCTATGGAAAAATCAGTGACCATGCCAGCCTCACCTATCACGGCTGGTGATATGATCACCTATACTTATGAAGTTTGTAACACAGGAAATGTCACGATGGATGACGTTGTACCAGTGGATGCAGGTCCTACATTTAACGGACAACCTGCAACTAATGCATTGAGTGCATACAATCCATTAGAGATAGATGGCCTGATGCCTACTCAGTGTGCTACCTTTACAGCGACCTATACATTAGATCAGGCAGATATAGATAATGCAGCTGGTGTATTAGGCGGTGTACAGAATACAGCAACAGCTCAGGGTGCAGATCCTAATGGCGCGATTATAGAATCTCCAGAGGATATGGCAGAAGCAACGATCCCTTCTGATCCAAGTCTAGCAGTGGATAAGGGATCTAGCATGTTACCTAGTCCAGTTGTGGCTGGTACGGTGATCACTTATACCTATGTCGTAACTAATGATGGCAACGTTACTGTTGATAACATTACGATCAATGACCCTGGACCTACATTTAATGGAGCGAATGGCACCAATGCACTTATGATGCAGGGCTGTATGCCGACATCTCTATTACCTGGGGGAATGGCGACCTGTACAGCGACCTATACCCTTAGCCAAGAAGATATTAATAATGGTGCCGGCGTCATGAATGGCGTGAGCAATACGGCGACAGCAGAAGGAACTGATCCGACTGGTACGCCAGTGGAGTCACCACCAGATACAGAAGAGTTGACCATTCCTTCAGATCCTAGTTTAGCATTCGAAAAAACAGCAGGTACGCCTACTGTCACTTCAGGTGCAAATACTGGTGTGACAGATGCAGGTGATCAGATCACTTATACCTATACTGTCACCAATGATGGCAATGTACAGATGAGCAATATCACCGTCAATGATTCTGGTCCGACTTTCAATGGGACAGCAGGATCTGGCGTTTTATCTCCGATACTCTGTATCCCGACGACCCTAGATCCAGGAGAATCAGCAACGTGTACAGCTAACTATACGCTGACACAGACAGATATAGATAATGCCTCAGGGATGTTGGATGCTGTGGTCAATACAGCCTCAGCAACTGGTACAGACCCATCAGGAATGATCACGACGTCACCAGAGGATATGGCCATGACGACCATACCAATGGTTGTAGAGTTGACCATGGATAAAAGTGTTTCTGATATCACAGCCTTTAATGGTGATAATGGCACTCTAGTAGATGCTGGTGATATCATTACTTACGAATATGAGGTATGCAATACGGGTAATGTCAATATGGATAATGTAGCCCCAATGGACTCAGGTCCAAGTTTCAGCGGAACAGCTGGAACGAACGCCTTGAGTTCTTTTAGCCCGGTGTCTGTTTCTGTATTGGCACCTGGGGATTGTGCGACCTTTACAGCCACTTATGAGTTGAGTCAGACGGATGTAGATAATGGCGCAGGAGACCCTAACGGTGTAACGAATACAGCAACTGCAGTGGGCGAAGACCCGACAGGTACTGGGTATGAATCAGATCCTGATACAGCAGAAACCACACTTCCAGCTAACCCTATGCTAGAGTTAGAGAAGAGTGCCTCAGTGCCTACAGAACTTATGGGTGCTGATGCTGGTGCCGTAGATGCAGGGGACGAGATCTACTATACATACGAAATAACGAATACTGGTAATGTCACGATGGACAACCTGACGATCAGTGATCCAGGTCCAGCCTTTGGTGGTAATCCTGCCACTGGGACATTTATGTTCAATAATGATTGTGCGCCTGATCCACTGGCACCAGGTGAAACAGCAACTTGTTCGGCAGTCTATGTGCTGACCCTTCAGGATATAGAGAATGCCGGTGGTATCACTAATGGTGTGGTCAATGAGGCAACAGCACTTGGTGATGATCCTAATGGTATGACCATAGAATCTGATCCAGATCAGGCAGAGACAACTATCCCAGCTAATCCTGGATTGAGCATAGATAAAAGTGTAACAAATATCACGACAACTAACGGTGCTAACGGTACAGTTACTGACGCAGGTGATCTGATAGAATACTCTTATGAGATCTGTAATACAGGAAATGTGACAATGGATAATGTGACGCCTTCGGATTCAGGTCCTACCTTTGGTGGTGCACAAGCAACGAATGCCTTAAGTGCATTCAGTCCAGCGCCACTTAGTTTAGCACCTATGCAGTGCCAGACTTTTACAGCTACATACGAGTTAAGCCAGACAGATATAAATAATGCAGGTGGTGATTCTGATGCAGTAGCAAATACAGCGACGGCAACAGGAACAGATCCATCAGGTATACCCTATGAGTCAGATCCAGATATGGCACTAGCGACAGTGCCAGCAGTCCCGATGTTGGCAATGGAAAAATCAGCAGCAGCACCGACCACAAGTCTGGGAGGGGATGGTACCTTAGTGGACGAAGGCGACGAGATCGTCTATACCTATGTTGTAGAGAATACAGGAAATGTGACCATGAGTAATATCATGATCAATGATGAAGGTCCAGAATTCGGTGGGGTGACTGGAACAAATGCATTGTCTCCGATACTTTGTGCACCTACGACATTGCAGCCAGGAGAGGTGGCGACATGTACAGCGACCTATATCTTAAGTCAGACAGATATAAATAATGCTGCTGCAGCTGGTGGTACTGACCAAGTAGCGAATACAGCCAATGCAGAAGGCACAGATCCTTCTGGTAATACGGTTCCTTCGCCACCAGATGATGCCCTAGCGACTATACCACCCATGCCTATGTTGACTATGGATAAGTCCGCTTCAGAGCCGACTATTATCAATGGTACAGATGGTACAGTATCGGATGCGGGTGACGTCATAGATTACACTTATGAAGTATGTAATACTGGTAACGTCAGTATCACGATGGTCGTACCTAATGATAGTGGACCTTCATTTAATGGATCTGCAGGTACAGGAGCACTGTCCGCATTCAGTCCTTTATCTGAGGCAGTCATGAATCCAGGAGATTGTGCAACCTTTACAGCGCAGTATACACTGACACAGATAGACGTAGATAATGCAGCTGGTGTCGCAGGAGCGATCATGAATACGGCCAATGCTTCAGGAATAGATCCTGCAGGAAATACCGTAGTGTCTCCCGACGATACAGCTCAGACAGATATTGCAAGTGCGCCTATGTTAGCGATGGAAAAATCAGTGACCATGCCTCCAGCACCTATCAATGCTGGTGATATGATCACGTATAATTATGAAGTATGTAATACCGGTAATGTCACCATGGACAATGTCGTCCCAGTGGACGCAGGTCCGACCTTTGGTGGCCAACCTGCAGTAAATGCACTTAGTGCTTATTCTCCGCTAGTGGAGAATGGTGTAGCACCAGGCGTCTGCGTGACCTTTACGGCAACTTATACACTAGATCAGACAGATATAGATAACTCTGCAGGTATCCTAGGAGCAGTACAGAACACAGCTTCTGCACAAGGTACTGATCCGACAGGAGCCGTCATAGAAAGCCCAGAGGACATGGCAGAAGCAACGATACCTTCTGACCCAAGTCTAACGGTAGATAAGAGTGCATCACCTAATCCACTCCCTGATCCGACTGTGGCAGGAGATCTCATCACTTATAGCTATGTGGTGACTAATGATGGTAATGTCACTGTAGATAATATTTCAATTGATGACCCAGGTCCAACCTTTAATGGTGCAGCAGGTACGAATGCCTTACAGTTCGTCGGTTGTGCTGCGACTAGTTTAGCACCAGGAGAGATGACGACATGCACAGCAACATATACCTTGAGTCAGACTGATATCAATAATGCTGCTGGCGTGACTGATGGTATGAGCAATACAGCGACAGCTGAAGGTACTGATCCGACAGGTGCCGGCGTAGAGTCTGAGCCAGATACAGAAGAACTGACAGTGCCAGCCTCACCGAGTTTGGCATTCGAGAAATCAGCAGCAGCTCCGACGACGACTTTTGGATCTGATGGTGGTGTTGTCGATGCAGGTGATCAGATCGCTTATACATATACAGTAACTAATGATGGTAATGTGACTATGAGTAATATCACGGTCATGGATTCAGGTCCTTCATTTAATGGGACAGCAGGAACAAATACCTTATCACCGATCACTTGTATACCGACGACGCTAGACCCAGGACAATCAGCGACATGTACAGCGACATATACACTGAGCCAGACGGATATCAATAATGCTGCAGGTATGACGGATGCTGTTGTCAATACGGCAAGTGCGACAGGTACTGATCCTTCTGGAAATACAACTATGTCTCCAGAAGATGATGCTATGACGACAGTGCCGATGATCGTAGAGATGAGTATGGATAAAGGCATCTCCAATGTAACAATGATCAATGGAATGTCTAGCACAGTCATAGATGCTGGAGATTTCATTACTTATTCTTACGAAATATGTAATAGTGGTAATGTTACGATGACAGAGGTAATGCCAATAGATGAAGGACCGAGTTTCTCAGGAACAGCTGGAACGAACGCATTAAGTTCATTTGTGCCGGCTTCAGTTTCACCTCTACAACCAGGCGAATGTGCATCGTTTGAGGCAACTTATGAGTTGAGTCAGACTGATGTAGATAATGCAGCAGGTGATCCTTCAGGTGTCACCAATACGGCAACAGCTGCTGGTAAGGATCCTACGGGTGCTGATTACATGTCACCACCAGATGATGCTGTAACAGAAATTCCATCAGTGCCTATGTTAGAGATGGATAAGTCAGCAGGTGATATCATAGATGATGGAGATGGCATCGTAGATGGTGGAGATATGATCGAATACAGTTACGAAGTATGTAATACAGGTAATGTAACAGTAGATAATATTATGATCAATGATCCTGGTCCTTCGTTTAATGGAGTCATGGGTACGGGTACGATGGCGACTGCCGTATGTGCTCCTGATGCTTTGATGCCAGGCGAATGTGTGGTCTGCACAGCTAATTATACCTTATCAGATGAGGATGTTGTCAATGGTGCAGGTATCCCGGGTGCAGTATCCAATACGGCTTCTGCGAGTGGTACAGATCCTAATGGTCTAGCTGTAGAATCACCAGAAGATACGGCTGAGACCTCACTTCCATGTGAAGCAGATGCCACTTGGACACCACCAGCACCACCTATATGTGATAATGATGGAGCCTATACGCTAGTCTTGGATAATCCTAATATTCCAGTTCCCCCAGCGACAGTTATTTGGACAGGTCAAGGTGTAACTGATAACGGTGATGGTACAGGTACATTTGATCCTACAGGATTAAGTGGATTTGTAGAAGTATGCGCTCAAGTATATTATAATGACTTCTGTCAGGATACGAAATGTGCTTTGATAGAGGTGATAGAGACACCAACATTGCCGGAGTCAGTGACCCTAGATTTCACTTGCCAGTTAAATACAGTAGGTTCTATTTCTTTATCTCAGTATTTCCCAGGTATCGATGTGACGGATACGGATCAGTGGATGCTTGGTGGTGGCGGATTAGCCTTTGTTACTGGTGGTGCTTTAGTCTACAGTCAACCTGGATGTTATGATCTGACTTTGACTTATGTTGGCGAATGTAGCATTACACCAGCAGAGGTAACCTCATATGCAGTCGTTGCAGAACAGCCACAGCCTAATTTTGATATTCAGGATCAGGCATGCTGGAATGGAACGAACTTCGTGCTAGATGCACATGTGACCAGTCCATCTTATGCGAGTAATTCTGATGTCTCATTTGCTTGGACCTTGGGTGCTAATACAACTGCAGGAGCTGGTACGATAAATCCGACTACTGGACAGGTGACCATTACGGGCACTGGACTCATAGAAGTTGTTTATACAGAAACGATCACTTACCCAGATTGTCCTGCAGGAGCAGGTAATGGTGGTGTATGTGAAGAAATACATGTAGAAGAAATAAATGTTGGTGGTGGTGCAGCCATGCCATTAGATATAGATATAGTCAGTGATATGCCGTGGTGTCCTGGAGAGGATCTCACAGTATCTATAGTGGGAGGAACACCTACTGGTGGCAACTTCACCGGTGAGGGAGTAACTGATAACGGAGATGGCATGACTGCTACTCTAGCAGTAGCGGATGCCGGATCATATCTGGTTACCTACACAATTCAGGATGATGCTGGATGTACGAGCTCCATTACAGAGCTATTCATGATAGGTGATACCGAAGCGCCAGATTTGACACAAGCTTGTGCATTATTACCAGATGTAACTCTTGATCTCGCGGCCTTCCCTGATTGTAATGCACCTATAGCAGATGATGCGTATCTACTTGATGCCACGTTGATATCTGATATGTGTGATGATCCTTCTGTAGGATTAACAGCAACTTGGTTGTCGATAGGCGTAACACCGGGTGCGGGCACTGGATTTGATATTTATCCGACATTGACCAACTTCAATCTAGGATTAACAACGATCATATATACAGTTGAGAATGTCAATGGGCAATCATCACAGTGTGCATTCAATGTCGAAGTAGTGAATACTTCAGTACCTGTGATTGCCGGTGGATGTCCAGCAGGACCTACTGTTCTTGATTGTGGAGATGATATTCCAGCACCATTGACTCTAGCAGATTTTACGATCGAGTCTTGCGAGCCGATCAGAATGTTGATGTCTGAGTTTGAGATTACGGAAGAAACCTGCCCAGCTGGTATAGGGACTTTAGAAAGAAAATACACTTTTGTGGATCAAAGTGGAAACGAGAGTACTTGTTTCCATCAGATATCATACAATCCAGATACAGAAGTACCAACTCTTGAAGGTGCAGCAGCACCTGCAGACGCAATTGTTGAGTGCTCAGAAATACCGCCTGCGCTTTCAGTGGTTTCATTCACTGATAATTGTGATGGTAATGTAGAGATAGAATTCTTTGAAGTTATCTCAGCTGATCCTAATTGTCCTAACGCGTATACACTGACAAGGACATGGAGAGGTATAGATGATTGTGGTAATGTATCTGTAGATGTGGTCCAGACTTTAGAAGTGGTAGATACTACAGATCCAGTATTTGACCCTATCTCAGATATAGAAGTGTCTTGTGCTGATAACGCCGTCGGAAAAGTTAATACTTGGATAGGTGCCGTAACTGCCACAGATAATTGTGGGCCAGTAACGATCACACATGATTGGAATGGCGTGCTTCCTGATCTCTGCAATACAGCGATGAATATCCCTGTGACATTCACAGCAGAGGATCTTTGTGGAAATACCACTTCAGTAACAGCAAAAATAATAATTATACCAGATACAGAGTCACCAGTGTTAACCGCTCCAGCTAATTTGATCTTAGATTGTGCTGATATAAGCGCACAAACAGATCCATCACTGATGGTCGCTGCCTTCTTGAATGGTTACACAGTTACAGATAATTGTGATGATACACCGATGGTATTGACTGATTTCAGTGGCGACATGCTTGATGTCTGTGCTGATGTAGACTATGACATCACTGTTACCTGGACGGCCACAGATGACTGTGGAAATGTATCTTCCGTCGGTGCGACGATCACTGTAGAAGTAGATGATACTGCACCAGTGATTACAGGGGGAGAAGATATGACGATGGGCGAATGCCTTCCAGTAGCACCAGCTGGAAATTATGCAGAATTTGATTTCTGGTTGAGTAATAATGCAGGTGCAACTGCAACAGATGGCTGTAGCGGTGTGACATGGACGAATGATTTCCATCCTAATAATTGGCTAGATGGTTGTGGTGGTAGCCGCAGTGTGACAGTGACATTCACGGCAACGGATGGCTGTGGTAATGCATCAAGCATAACACATGCTTGGGGTACTGGTGATATGACACCACCAGAATTCACGAATTGTCCTAGGCCTCCACTAGTTGGCGCAGCACCAGAGACATGGTGTTCAGCATTTATGAATTTCTCACCACCTGCAGCTACAGATAACTGTACTGACAATGTGACGATCACACAGGTAGACAATTCAGGTCTCTCTTCAGGAAGTTTATTCCCTGTGGGAACTTCAGAGTTGACATGGATTGCAGAAGACGAATGTGGAAATACGGCAGAGTGCTCGCTGAAAGTCGTTATTAATGACTTCCACAGTGCACCAGAAATAACTGATTGTCCATCAGATCAGAATAGTCTATGTGGTGTGGACTTAGTTGTGTTAGGAATCGAATTCGAGGATAACTGTCCAGATAATACTGCTGTCATATGGGAAGTTGCAGATGGTTCAGGAACCATAATCGGTTCTGGGATGGAGACGATACCAGCAGACTTTGATTATCCAGTAGGACAGAACATGGTCCGTTTCAAAGTACAGGACCAGCCACTTATTCTCATTACCGAAGTGGTGCAGGCTGGCGCAGACATGGTCGAAATCTCTAACCTAGGACCTGCCTCAGTAGATCTGAATTGTCTTGAGATCAATAGATATGGATCTGGTGCTGAGGGCATCATTCTGCCAGCAGGTACACTATTAGCGCCAGGTGCCACTTATGTACATACATTTGCTAATGACATAGGATATGGTGACCCTGCAGGATATACCATAGAATATATGGATAATCTCATAGATGAGGTGGCGACTAATGGATACAATCCACTTGCTATATGGTCTGGTACTATCAATGGAGGAGACGTGTGCAGGATATGGAATTGTGATCATGACAATGCTGATGACTGGAAAGTCACCTTGAACTGTACTCAGAATATGGGTGAGCTCAATGGCACACTTGATGTCATGGCAGATAACGGTACGACAACTTCGTTGCAGTCTACAGCACCATCTGTAGCGACTTGTGAGTTTAAAGTAAATACGACAGATAATGTGCCGCCAGTATGTGCAAGCATAGTGCAAGAAGCTTCCGGCAAAGGAAATGCATTGCCTATAGCCGCGGGAACTTGTGTGGAGAGTACTGTTAATATTACAGAATCATTTTCGGTCGATTATGTGCAGATCAATGGATTGCAGATTACACATCCGGATATGGGTCAGGTCTCAGTCTATCTGATAGCGCCTGATGGTACCCAGGTCAAAGTCCTTGATGGCTTGTGTGGTGGTACAGCAAATGCTTTGCTCAGTGTTAGTGACACCAGCCAAGTGGATATCGTTACTGCTGATTGTGCAGACTTTGCTTCAGGTTCATGGTTTGCACCAGAAGAAATCTTCAAGAAACTGACGGGCATGAATTCTCAAGGTGTCTGGACGCTTAATGTCATGGGCGCAGGAGTGAGTAGTGGATCGTTGGATGCGTGGGAACTTCAGCTATTTGAGTTTGGTCCTTATGGTCAGACTGATGTAGCTCTGGATGTTACCCAACAGGAAGGAACAGAATATACTTGGACACATCCGCTGATGGATGATAATTGCTGTATGGGCACAATGAGCATGACTGTCTTAGATCCAGCTGGAAATATCACGACAGAAAATATTGTAGGAGGTTCGTCTCATACACAATACTTCTTAGTTGGTTGTTCTCAGGTGACTTATACACTTACTGATTGCTCAGGCATGAAATCCCAATGTGGATTTGAGGTATGTGTAACAGATAACTTTATACCACCTAGTTGCTGTGATGAGGACTTTGTGTGTATCAGTCAGATCAATGTGTCACTAAGTGAAGATTGTACTGCAGAACTAACACCTCAGATGGGTGGTGTCGGACTCATGTGTCACAGTTCATTCTATACTGTCGAGATACTAGATGAGAATATGAATGTACTTACGACGGTAGGTGACTTAGGAGATGTGGTGCCATTAACTACTCTAGGTGTCGAACATATCAATAGAAGTTTATCATATAGGATCTCTAATAATGATCCTAATTGTAATGGGAATAGTTGTTGGGGTGATCTATTAGTTGAGTATAAGTTTACCCCACAGATAGTATGTCAGGATACGATGGAGCTGACCTGTGGTGCTTTGGATTTATTGCCGTTGCCTGATGTATCGGGTGTAGAGGGTTGTATAACGAACGCCTATACGGTAGAGTTGGTTAATGAGGTGAGAGAGAAGCTAGACTGTGATGCGGACTATACACATATTGTAACCCGTATCTATGGTGTAAAAGATGATAGTGGTCAGGTTCTAGATACCTGTCAGCGCGTTTTCAAGTTACAGCGCTTAGAATTGGAAGAAGTATTATTCCCGACGACGACACATATTAATTGTAGTGATTTAGATAGTTTCCCGACCTTGGCTAATGGTTTTCCAAGGCCATGGGTATATACTGAGGACCACGGCCCTGGTGTCCCGTTCACTTGTATGACAGGCTCCGGCACTGGCTTGAACTTTCCATATGCATGTCCTATGACGGGTTCAGGCACGGGAGTTCCGTTATTGCCACAGGATGGTGCGACGATATTCACGCCAGCAGGTGTAGATAGTATAGAAGGCGAGATGGTCAGCAATTGTAGTGCTGCGATTATATATACGGATGCGGTATTACCACAGATAGGCTGTACTAAGAAGGTGATCAGGACGTGGGAAGTGCGAGAATGGTGGTGTGGTACAGAGCTTCCGATGAAGGGTTTCCAGACGATCGAAATCAAGGATGATGTAGCACCTGAGTTAACTTGTCCAGCACCATTTGTTGTGACGACGGATGATGATTGCGCAGGTAGTGTGACCTTACCAGAGGTGGAGGTATATGATGCTTGTGGCAATGGGGCACAGGTAACGATAGAGCATCCATGGGGCATCATAGAAGGCAATGGCGGTACGGCGACACTTAACGTAGGCGCTAACCTAGTGACGTATAAGGTCGCAGATGATTGTTACAATAGCCGTTCATGTACGACGACAGTAACAGTTAGGGATAATACTGAACCAGTAGCTGTTTGCGAGCGTAACACGGTGGTGAGTATCAGTTTAGATGGCAACACGATGGTGAGTAGTGCTGTGTTCGATGATGGCAGTTGGGATGAGTGTAGTGAGGTGACGAGTTGTGCTATGCGGATGACAGATCAGTTGCGTTTTAATTCACTTCCAGCCGATACGATATACAACGATGAGAAATATGTCTTAAGAAGTAAGATGGACCTTGCTTGTGTCCAAGAGTATGTGACAGGTATAATTTTAGATGGTAATGAGTACCTTAACGAAGCGGCACTCTGTGTCCCATATGTGAGATTCTGCTGTACAGATGTTGGTAATGAAGTGATGGTTGTATTCAGAGCGATAGATCACGGTGGCAACCATAGTGATTGTATGGTTAATGTAGAAGTACAGGACAAAGCGATACCAAGTCTGACGTGTCCCGAAGATGTGACGATAGATTGTCGAGTCGTTTATGATGTGAATAACTTAGGCTTAACCTTTGATAATTATAGTCTAGTCGATAACTGTGCTGGTAGTGTGCAGATAGATACGACGGTAGTTGTTGCTGTAAATCAGTGTGGCATCGGTGAGCTTACACGGACGTTTGCAGTGTTAGATGGCTCAGGTGCTGTTGTGAGAAGCTGTAAGCAAGTGGTCACGATAGAGAATACAGCGCCATTTGATCATAATGTGATTATCTGGCCGCAGCCCTTCACGGCGAGTTGTGGTACAGCAGCACAGTTAACACCTGAGAATCTAACGAGTCCTTATGACCGGCCTTATTTCCCAGGTGGAGATGATGCTTGTAGTCTGGTCGGGTTCGACTATGAAGATGAATTCTTTGAGAGTGCACCAGGGACGAATGGTTGCGGTGTGATCTGGCGTACGTGGACGGTGATCGATTGGTGTAGCCAGGTTGGCGGTGCCTTTGATACATGGAGTCGAGTACAAGAGATTAAGATAGAGAATAGCGCAGCACCGACGATAGCGGCCCAAGCGAATGTGACGCAGTCGAATTCGAGTGTAGATTGTGAGAGCAGTGAGGTAGAGATAACACGAACTGCGATAGATGATTGTACAGCGGATTCTGATTTGAGCTGGAGTTATACGCTGACAGGGCCTGACGGTCTAATAAGCACCGGTGTAGGTAATATGATATCTGGAACTTATCCAGCTGGCGATTATGAAATCGTCTGGGAGGTATGTGATGGCTGTAACAATTGTAGTACGGTAACACAGACGGTCGAGTTGGTGAATACGAAATTACCTATCCCTATATGTATGAATGGCTTAAGTATCAGTCTAGA
>CALEAC010000233.1 GCA_937944095.1 uncultured Saprospiraceae bacterium | reverse complement strand
AGATAAGATTGCTGAGAAAGTGCTCGTATTAGAGCATACACACTACCCTACTGTCATAGCTGACCTTCTTAATGAAAGAAGTGCAGATTAGCGCAGCGCCAAAGATTCGTCTTTATTCATGTAGTTATACCCAGTAATCCCTTGCAAGCCACCAGTATGTATAGCTAACATATTACCCAAGTGCTCAGAAACTGACTCTTGCCCGAGCAGATCGTAGATGGCATACATCATCTTCCCTGTATATATCGGATCGAGCGGAATGCCCGTTTCTTTCTTGAATTCATTAATGAAGGAAATCAATTCTCCAGATACTCGAGCATAACCACCATGGTGATAATCATGATAAACCTTCCAGTTAGTCTTATTACCTGATAATCGCTGTCTGATATCGGCATCCAATCCAGCATGCTTTAGAACTGCAATGACATGTAGAAATTGATTCGGCTCTAAGTTATTGATAATTCCCGCTGCAGTGGTTCCTGTACCGGCCGCGACAAAGATGTGTTCAACTTGTTCCTCCTGTGCTCGTATCTCGGTTACTATCTCGCTGACACCAGTTAGGGCAAGTTGGTTACTGCCGCCTTCAGGAATAATATACGGTGACGAATACCTGCTGATTAATTCTCGGAATACTGTACTCTCCTCCTTTAGCCGATACGCGTCCTTAGGGATGTGATGTATCTGCATGCCATGCTGCTGGGCATTAATTAATGTGGGATTTGCTGGGTCACTATAAGTGCCTCTTATAATCCCCACACTAGTAATACCATAATCAGCACAGATGGATGCTGTCGCTGCTATATGATTAGAGAAAGCACCACCGAAGGTAACCAGCTCTGTATAGCCGCCTCTGAGATACGCTTGCAGATTATACTTTAGTTTGCGCCATTTATTACCGCCATGCTGAGGATGTATGAGATCCTCACGCTTGATGTGCAAGCGAACACCAACGGGTAGCTTGTATTCTATGGCCTCAATAGGTGACGGCAAGACGACATCTCGATCCAGCGCTGATTGCAAACTACAATGATTTGGTATGGGGTACATGGATAATAAATGAAGTGCCTTCTCCTTTTCTAGAATCGATATCAAGCACCCCTTTCAGGTAATTTACTCTTGATCTAATATTCTCTAAGCCCATACTCTTGTATCTCTTTTCTGGATTAAATCCGACGCCATCGTCTTCCACATGAATCACCAGTTCTGATTCATCCGAATTGAGTTGTACAAAGATCTCTGAGGCTTGAGCATGCTTGATCGCATTATTAAGAATCTCTTGCACTATCCGGTATAGGCTCAGCGAAAACTGTTGATCCATCTTATCCGGTAGACCATAATGTTGGAAAGTGATATCTGGTCCAGTATCAGAGCGGTATCTATTCACCAAGTCATTAAGCGCTGGTACCAGACCTAGACGCTTAAGCGCACCCGGCTGCAAATCTTGTGAGATTGTCCTTACTTCTGATACTGCAACATCCAGCAAATCACTTGCTCTTTGTATCTGGGCTTGACTAGTCTCTTTTTGATGGCCTGATTTCAATTGTTCTACCTGCAATTTTATTGTCGATAATAGGCCGCCGATGCTATCGTGTAAGTCTTTGGCGATACGTTCTCGTTCGACTTCCTGACCTGTGATCATAGATGACATCGAATTAATCTGAATCTTATCTTGCAATTCATTGATCTTCTGTTCGTTGATCTTAGAGTTTTGTTCTTCGATGATCTGGGCAGTCGAGATCCTATGCGTGTAGAATCTAATAAGATAGTATATACCTAAGACCATACCTGCAAGCGCTAAGCCTAAGACGATTAATGCACGTCTTTGCTGCATATTATTTTTTTCAGCAAAGGCTTTCTCTTTTTCTAACATCACGATCTCCGTCTCCTTATTCTTGGATTCGTACTTATAACTGAGGTTATTGATTGCCATGATTCTCTTCTCATTAAGTATACTATCCTGTAACGCTGCATACTTCGAGGCATAGGTATAAGCGGCCTTATGTGCTCCCAATGATTCATGATTCTCACTCATCAGCTTATAACCCGCTAGCCGTTTTTCGCTAAAAGGTTTGCCTTGGTAATAATCCAAACTATTTTTTAGATGACCTATAGCACTGGTATTTTTCCCAACTGCTGTCAGCACCGTACCCTTGACTAACTCGCACTCGGCAACCAAAGAGGCCTTTTTAACCTGTCGTGCTATCATGTAACAAGTATCGCACTGTTGTAAGGCCAACTCGTATTCCTTAGTCAATTGATAAAGTGCAATCTGGCGCAATCTGTAGCCGACGGATCGAGTGGAATCAGGGAGGTCGCCCAATCCGACTATCATAGAGTCTAATCGGCTTCGTGCTGACTCCAAGTCTAACTGATCTAGATAATAATCAAAAATAAGTCCGTCTAGGTCAATCACTGCCGCTAAATCCCCAAGTGATGACCGCTCTTTTCTGAGCAGCTGAAGTAGCTCATAAGCTTCCTCCTGCATCCCATTAGCTAAGTAATGCTTAGCGATACTATAATTACAGTTATAAATACCGGAGACATCTTTACCTAATAAATAGTACTCTTTACTTCTAATCAGATAGGTAAACGTCTTGTCATGATTATTCTTAATCTCTGCTTCGAATGTTGCGAGATCAAAGTAGGCTTTTGCCAAGGCCTCGTGATTATTGTCTTTCCTGGCTTGCTCTAGATTTAATTCTAGTTCATCTTGTACATAGCTCATCTGGGCCTGAACGGCTAATGGTGACCAGAATAATAAACAAAATAGCAGTATTCGATACATTGTAAGAGGCGATTGAGGCCTTGAGCCTAGCATGAAGGTAAGGTAGGTATTCCAAAAAAAAATAAGTACTCATCTTTATGAGCACTTATTTAGATTTTGCAATAGTCAATCCCAATGATTTTCTTTCGGATTCTGGGGAAAAAAGGTGTTGGACTAGAATTAATTTTAGAGGGTAATGAATCTAATTCCATCTCAAATCTATAATATGATCTCGGTCCAACTCCTTTTGCAGCATGCAATACAAAAAACCAACTAAACTTATTTTTTAGACTAATTCAATATTGTTTACTACATTGAATCTTTCATAAGATAAATTTCAGATTTTTATTCCTTGAATCTATCCATGTAAATACCCAATTTTCTAGCTAGGGAATACCCCTATATAACTCAGCTAATTCTGATCTACCTTCGAAGTTCAGAATGATGCCCATGAGAATAGCACTATCAGAACCAAAAACTATGACCAAGATCTTAATAGCAGATGACCATGCGATGTTTGCCGATGGCATTTCTTCTATACTCAATAATGAAGAAAATATATCAGTTGTCGGAAAGTGCCTAGACGGCCCTTCTGTTCTAAAGTATTTAGAATCCAATGAGGTGAATATCGTGCTTCTGGATGTGAATCTTCCTGGTATGAGCGGTATAGATGTCTGCAAGCGAATCACTGAAGGATTCCCTGAGACCAAGGTTATTGCTATTTCTATGTTCAATGAGGAAAGCTTTGTCTCGGAGATTCTTAACAATGGTGCAATGGGCTATGTGCTCAAAAACACTGGTAGAGACGAATTATTAAAAGCGATTACAACAGTCCTCACTGGTAAGTCCTACTTCAGCAATGACGTTACGGATACCATTATGAAAGGACTGATGAATCAACGCACGGCAGCTAAGCAAACCGATATTGCGCCCAAAATCTCCAAAAGAGAAAAAGAAGTCCTAGACCTGATTATAAAAGAACACACCACACAGGAGATTGCCAATAAGTTATTTATCTCACTTAAGACAGTGGAGTCGCATCGCAGCAATCTATTAGCGAAGCTCAACGCGAGGAACACTGCTGGCTTGGTTAGGATTGCCATGGAATTCAAGATTCTCGACAATTAGACAGACTGACTAACGACGCCGATACTTGTCGGCCATGGTCTTACCAGTAAGAATCATTTGCTGTATTTCGTCTAGACGACGTTGCTTAGTATTAGCTCTTTTCGCTGAGCTGATATACTCATTGTACAGATTTCTTTGTGCTGGCGTCAGAGCTGCGAAAGCATTATCCAACTTGGGATTAGCATCAATCAGTGACTTGAGTTCTGGAGGTACAGGTATTTTCTTGGCTGGGCTGGGCTGGATAACTTTACCGGCCTTTTGATTCTCGATGGATTCTGCGATATAGGCTACAATCAATTTCTTATCTATCTCCTTGCCATGAGTGAATCTCATCTGACGCATTCCTGAAGTTTTCCCTTCTTGGGCATTGACTAAGCGCTGTGCTGTATCCTCGAGGAAGACACCCTGGTGGAACCACAAACAAAAGTGCTGTTTGAATCCACACAGCGAAATCAGATTCTTACCTTGATAGGTGTAGGTGGGCATATTCCACTTAATCGTCTCCTCCATATCTGAGGCTAGCAGAATATCTCTTAATGTGGTCAACTCTTTAGCCCAATGAGGTAGATTCTCGATATAGGCTTCTGCATTAGTTACCTTAGCCATATGGTCTTAGTTGTTTTCTACAGATACCTTTCCTTAATGATGCGCAGATGGTGTAATTCATGGCCTGCTATAAGGTAAGCTAAGGCTCTTACAGTCACCTCTTGGCCACTGGCGATACCTCTGCTATCCACTTGCTGCGCATTTAGATTACTAAATAAACTCATCGTCCCAGCACGGACAGTCTGCAGCTCGTCTAGCAGTGACGAGATAGATCGTTCGCCTGCATAGCAATTAGGGATATAATCATCCTGTTCGAATCCAGGTAAAGGCGTGTTATCGCCTCTACTAATCCGTAATGCACGATAAGCAAATATTCGCTCGGTGTCACAGATATGAAGTAATACTTCCTTAATAGACCACTTGTCCGGCTGATATCTATAATCCCAGTTAGCCTCCTCAATAGTGCTCAACGCCTGATGCAAGACTTGGTCATCCAAAGTCAATAAGACACTTTGCTCTGGCACTTGGGTAACATAAGTGTGATAATAAGGGGCGTACTCGCTTTCTGAAGGTCTACTGATCATCTTATAAAAGTACAGAGACCAGAGGTAATTTCCAGTCTTTTATCTTGAGATAAGAAAAGACGATATAATTGTAATCGTCTTCTCATACAATTCATTGCTACTTAGTCTAATCCTCTATCATTTCGACCTTCATCATGATATCTGTATTAGGTCGGCTCTTAGAGTGTTCGCCAGCAGGCATCGCACAGATTAGATCTATAATCTCTAAGCCCTCTATGACCTCCCCGAAGATTGTATACTGAGTATCTAAGTGTGGTGCACCACCTATGGTCTTGTAATAAGCCTTTGCAATATCAGAGAATTTATAGGTCTCAGTCTCCATTGACGCCAACTGAGCATCGTTATGCTTATAACCTTGGACCAGAAAAAATTGGCAACCACTCGAAAGACGATCAGGATTACTTCCATCGGGTAATCTAGCTGCCGCTAATGCGCCTTTCTTATGGAAATAATGAGGTCGTATCTCAGCAGGAATTTTCTTACATCTATCGACACCTAGATTCTGTTCTCTAGTTGCATCGATAGAGTTAGGATCACCTCCTTGTACCATAAAGAATTGTACGACACGATGGAATAAAGTGCCATCATACCAACCATTCTCGACATTCTTGATGAAATTATCTCTATGTAGAGGCGTGTCATTGTGTAACTTAATAATCATATCACCAAAAGTGGTCGTGATTTTAGCCTTGTATACCTTCTCCACGGAAGCTTGCTGAGCTGAGGCTGCATTGAGAGTAAATAAGAAAGAAATAAGGATGAAAAAGTGACATTTCATGATTTCGTTTATTTAAGAGTCCTATTATAAATCAAGTCCAAAAAAAATAAGGACTCTCGATTCTAGCAAGGGTTAAACTTTTAAAATTCAGTTAAAGAAGAGGAAGATATTAAACAAGATTCCATTCTACCCATTTAAAGGCTGTTATAACTTTTATCTATAATATTGTTGAAACGAATATTATGACTTACCAGCTTATCCTATCTGCCCTTCTCTTGCTCAATGCCTGCACAACACAAAAAAAAGGCAATGATATCATATATAGTGCTGTACCACAGACAAGTAAGTATGACCAAGATTCAGATACGACCTTTCCAGTGGCAGAATATACAACTAAACACAACTTAGACAAGTACAGCCAGGCCATTTTTGCTGGTGGCTGCTTTTGGTGTACTGAAGCGGCATTCGAAAGAATTAATGGGGTCGTAGACGTGATCAGTGGCTACTCAGGTGGCCATCAGGCACATCCTAGTTATAAAGAAGTCGGCGGCGGTACCACTGGCCATACAGAGGCAATCTATATCTACTATGATTCTGAAATCATCAGTTATGATAGACTATTGGATGTATTGTTTGTAGCACATGACCCAACGACGCTAAATAGTCAAGGACCCGATTTCGGAGAAGAATATCGCTCTGCTATATATTATAAGACCTCAGATGAACAAAAAATCATAGATACTAAAATAAAAAAGCTCAATGCCAGTGGGCAATTCCAAGACAAAATAGTCACTGAAGTCGCCCCCTATAAGCAGTTCTGGGTGGCGGAGAATTATCATCAGAACTACTATGAACTTCATCCCGGACATGGCTATGTCACTCGGGTAAGTAGACCGAAGGTGAATAAGGTTATGAATGCTTTTCCAGAATTAATTAAACTAGATTTCAGAAAAAGATAAAAAAAATGATAGCGACGCGTCACAATTACATCGATGGCTGCGTTTAGTACATAATAGTTATCCCCAGTTATTTATTAACTAACTATAAATTATAATCCATGAAATGTTTGGCATTCGTAGCCCTCACGGCTGCACTATCCCTACTTGCAGTAGATGCACACACCCAGAACATTGTCTTGGTCAATGGCCAAGCAACAGAAGTGATTCTAGATGGTGATGATATTAAGTCCATCGTCAGAAACAAAATTGTCAATTACATGCATGACTACGGTCAGACAGTAGATGACGAATTCCGTAAGGCTAATCTTCAGTTCGAAGAAGCATTGGTTTCCAACAAAATAGATAAAACACCAGTAGAGGCGGCTGAGATAAAGAGGCCTAATCACTTTGCCGTAGTGCTTCCTGCTGCGCCCAGAGTAAATGAAAGAAATTAGTAGTTTTTTTTAAGTTGATTCGTTAGTTAGATTCAGTTGCCACACAGGTGGCAACGCATCCCAGAAACTGATTAATTGTTTCATCCCAGAAGCAGTATAAGCGATCATGACGCCATCAGTGCCGATATAAGAATAGTTAGTTGGTCTATTCCTATCTTGTAGGCTAGGCTCCATGGTCGCTTTTTTAGTGATACATAGTCATCTGATTATGGCATCAGTTTCTTTCTTAAGCACAAATAATAGAACTCATCAGCCCTTCGTTGCGTTATATAACAAACTAAGGCCATGAACGAATCTAAAGTCTTCTTTTCTGTCTCCCAGATCAAAATAATGACCGCACAGCACCTATTAAGTGAAGCTGGCATTATTTCCCATAAGCTCGATAAAATGGATTCAGCACATGCTGGAATATTTGGTGATATCGAACTCTATGTAGATAAAGCGGATGAAGCTGCCGCAAGAAAAATCCTTATCGAAGCAGAAATTCTGTAAACCCAATAAGGCACTTTTCTATATCCATTTTAATACTATAAACTAGCGTCTAATTGTCATTCTCTTCCTAGAAAGCCCTTACTGGCTTAGTATTTGGATATCCCGAAGGGTCTATGAAGATTACATTTTACTTTCTCGGATTTCTACTATATAGTACTTTATGCTCAGGACAAGCACAAGCACCTACGGTACGAGAACTAATAGATAAGTCTCAAATCCACAAGCATAAAACAGGCGATATCTTAGGTGCAATCAAGCTTCTCGAGGATGCGCCTGCTGACCTGCAAGATGCGCCGGATATCATATGTACACTAGCTAGATATTATTTTTGGATCGGACAATTAGAAAAAGCAACTCATAAGCTGAAGCGCTACTTAGCCAATTCTCCTCAGGACTTGAGGGCGCAGCTACTCCTAGTTGATATATATGAGTCACAGGATTTGTACGATTCGAGTGAGCGTCTCCTTAGGTCTATAAGACCCAGTGGTCCACTTAAGTCTGAGGTTAGATACAGACTAGCATACAGCATCCATAAAAATGGGAAGCACCTAGAAGCTTGCGATTCACTAGCGGCCATCTTACTAACAGACCAGAATCATCACAAGTCTGCAGTACTGTACTCGGATATAAATCCTAAGATTTATTCTAATATGATTCTACTAGGGTATCAGAGCCTCGGAAAGTCCTTACCAGATCCAGCTGTGAATATGTACAGCCTGACTATAGGTCATAAACTGAAAGAAACATATGTTCTAGGTGGCCTCAATATGATTGCAGGTCATGATAAACTGAACTATCAGAGCAATATGGAAGTGTACGTCCCGATAAAAGACAACATCTATGTCTACTCTAATATATCTATAGGGCACTCAGATTTGTTCGCTAAACTGAAGTTCTCCTCAGCTGCTTACTGGGAAATCAATCCCAAGTATAGAGCGTCTGTTCTATTAACGACAATGAGGTTTGTAGAAGGAGATATCTATGTCATAACGCCAACAATTGAGCGTGAGATAAAAAGTTTAGCGATTATGATGAATGCGAATTATAACAAATCCTTCATCGGTAGCGAGCTATCTTATGGTATAAGAGTCCGTAAACACTTCAAGCAGGTACTGGATTTCATAGGAATAAGTTATGGTAGTCTGTCTGATACAGAGCTAATCAATAATGAGAATAGGAATAGACTAAGTGGTAATTACCTTATGTTAGAAACCAAGCTGAATATATCAGAATCTATAGCTCTAGGAAGCAGCTACAGAACCAATATTTCCTCATCCAACACATCTAGGAGTATATTCAATCTCAATATCAAAAAGCTCTTCTAGAGTCTCTTTTTGCATACATAACGCACTTTCTCCCTCAGTTCATTTAGATCTAGTGGTATCACGATAAAGTCATCTGCACCTAACTTAATCGCATCCTTGAGCGTATTCTTAAGAGTGACCTTGGAGAGCAACAGAATCTGGATATACTTTCCCTTGATAGACCGGACTGTCTCTATTATCTCAAAGGGTGTCAAATAGGATATCAACAAGTCCATAATCACTAAATCCGGCATCTGCTCCCGTATCATATCTACTGCTTCCATAGTATTGTGGGGTACGATGACTTCATATTGCTGTGCTAAGAGCGTCTTGGTTATGACTTTTAGCATCATCTTGTTCTCATTCAGTACCACTATCCTCATCCTAATTCCAAATAACCGTTAGGTAACATCCTAATCTCTACAAAATACCTTGTTAACTACTCGAAAGTTAGATAAAACCTAACATATTAAGAAATATTAACTTCTGTAATAGTGGTTACCCACCTATTTATTTGTCATATATGTGTCAATACCCAATAAACTTGATTATACATGGAACAATCACTCGCTACTAAGCAACATAAATTGCCTAGTCCGAATCTAACACCCATAATAGGTGTCGCTGTAGTCATAGCATTGGCCATTACGACTATTCCCTTACTAGACTCTGTCAGACATACAACAAATGACCTCCGCATAGACATACAAGCTAGTCATCACTTTCAGACTATCAGATATGCTTGCTTATTCGTATTAACTATGATTTGGGGCCTAGTTACATACACGATCATACATCTAAGAAAAAACAAAATCCGACTTAGCTTCTTCAATGAGAAGCAAGAGAAATACCAAGATTTCTTCTCCGACATCATCGTACAAGATTACCAGCAAGGCTTTGAAGTTGCAAACAAAACCTCAACTTCATTGCAGATGGAAGATGTTGCACTGGATGAAAATAGAGAATTACTGTTACACGAATTAAAAGAAATGTATATCAATATTGCTGGTTGCGAAAAAAGCAGACTAAGAGATATCTACTTAGCGTGTGGATTTGCAGAAGATCTAAAAGATAAAATCGAATCTAAAAAGTGGGACGTCAGAAAACTGGCTCTGGAAGAAATATCAGCCTTTGAACTAACAGCGCATTATTCTAAAATCAAAACACTACTAGATGATGACCATCAAACTGTACGTCACTCGGCATTAAAATTCTACTCTGCAAAGTCAGCTAACCCCATATCCGTACTAGCACACTTAGCGTCTCCACTTAGTCTCAAGGAGAAGCATATCATCACTGAAGAAGCTAAAAAAAGAAAAGATAAAGTGGCTTATGATTTCCCAGCCTTGATTGCCGATCATCCATCACATGCAAAATTCATAAGAAAGCTATCTCGAATAATAAATCATGAATTAAGGGCAAAGCGCGCTGCGATTAGTAAAAAAGAAAATAAGAAAAAGAGGCCAGAAAGTATAAAACATAAAAAATTACAATTATCCAAAAATGGTCTTAAGCTAGTTTCTAATCGCAAGTCGGATTACCAAAAACTCTTAAAGGAATTACAAGATATAAATAACGCTAACACCGATAAGCAGATCACAGCTAGACGTACATACAAGCTAATGTGACGCGGCCAGATTTAGTTAAACCCTTACAATAATTTAACTGACTGGTTAGCGCAAGAATAAAACACCCATGCCCTTTGATTTAAACAACCTAGAACTTACCTTACTCATCTTCTTTAGTATAGTCTATGCAGGCTATTTCATCCAATCCATCTACTCTACTTATATCATTCAGCATTACACCAAGAAACGAGACGTAGTAGATGGGTCTGAAATGCTAACAAGTGAGTACTTGCCGACAGTGGCACTAATTGCGCCAGCTTATAATGAGGAAGAAGTTGCCCTAGAAAGCGTCAGGTCCCTTCTTAGCATACAATACTTCAATGTAGAACTTGTTATTGTAAATGACGGCAGTAAGGACAACACCTTGCAAATTCTAATCGACGAATTCCAACTAGAAAAAGGTGAACCGAGCTATTATAGTCAGCTAAATACGAAACCTATAAAGGGCATCTACAAAAGTAAAAGCAAAGCCCTATCAAAGCTTACAATAGTCGACAAAGTAAATGGCCGAAAAGCGGATGCAATTAATGCGGGAATCAACGTCTCTCTGGCAGACTACTATGCCGTCATAGATCTAGACTGTATACTAGAACCAGATACTTTGCTTACCCTCATGGGTCCTGTAATCAATGAGAAAGAGAAGAAAGTCGTCGCTGTGGGTGGCGTCGTAGGTGTTGTGAACGATTGTGAAATCAAAGGCGGCAAGGTGACAAAAGTGAAATCCCCAGAAACTATTCTACCTAAGATCCAAGTCATAGAATACTTCAGATCCTTTATACTCAGTAGACCAGCTTGGAATCAGAAAAATGGGCTGCTCATCATATCAGGTGCCTTAGGTCTCTTCGAAAGAGAGACTCTAATTAATGTAGGAGGCTTCTCTCATGATGCCATCGGAGAAGACATGGATCTAGTTATAAAAATTCACAAATATTGTCTCGAAAAAAAGATTAACTACAAAGTAGATTTTATACCTTATCCATTATGCTGGACAGAAGTACCACCAACCCATGAAGTTCTACAAAGTCAACGCAATAGATGGATGAGAGGGACTATCCAATGTATGCTTAAGTATAGAAAAATGATATTCAATCCAACTTATGGCAGGATAGGCATGATCAGCCTACCTTACTGGATTATATCAGAGATGTGCGCACCATTAATAGAATTCCTCGGCCTAATGCTACTTATCATATTTCTTGTAACAGGTATATTTAATTGGCCCTATGCGATTGTGTTATACACATTGATATATTGTGTTTCTGTATTATTGTCTTGCTATTCTATTGTTGTTTTCTACCTATTCTACAATAAGTACAATACCCAGCAAGACCTATTACAATTCTTAAAGGCTGCTTGCTTAGAACCATTCATCTATCACCCACGAGTGCTACTATGGTCTCTTAAAGGATACTACGATTACTTCATCAAAAAGAAAGTATGCTGGGGAGAAATGAAAAGAATTGGCTTCTCTAAAGCTAAGAGTCTTAGTTAGGCAACTCTGCTACTACACCCTAATTGCACAAATTACTTAGGACAAAGAAATATTCAGGTGTTGATATTTCTGCTCGACCTCTTCTATTAGTAAATCATGAAACTCATTTCGCACTAAGGCGATGGCCATGATAATGTTTATTGCGATTATAAGACAACTAAAAGTACAAGGAATAAGATTCCACCAAGAAGAATGGTCGAACCAAGGAGACTGGTCCACATATGGACCAGGGTAAGTTCTATTATAACCAAAATAAAAATAGAGCATTGGCAATGACAGAATGAAACTTAAACATCGATAAAAATGGACACTAAATAGATACCTTTCTGATTTGAGTCTCATGGAATTATAACTATTGGAAAAACAAATTATATTCAGATATAGGCTTAATAAAAGTCCAATAACCATTAAATTAAGTGCAGGAAACATGATATGAACCTTGTAAAAGAAAGCAAAAATAGCTAAGGTCAGTATTATCTTAGGTAACCTAAAGTAACTTAGTACAACGCCAATAATCTTTCCTCTCCAATATTTCAATAATGCCTTCTCCTTTTCTTCAACAAGAGCCGCAAAACCAGTGACAGGAAAATTAGAATAAATCATCCTAAGAGCGCCCTCAAAAGTCAAGTAGGAATTAGAAGCCAGCTTTTCTTCTATGCCTGTGGCCAGATGATCAACTATCTCATAACATACATCATCATAATGGACATTCTTACTTTTAGTAAATTCGAAAAGGTGTTCTATTTGCTTATCAGTCAGTTCCATAAATCCTATGATATAGAAATATTAAGATGCTGATACTTCAACTCTATTTCTTCTTCTAGCAAAGCTGTGAACTCACCACTCAGAGAAGCAATGATAAAAATGATATTAAATGTAACAAACAGGCAAGCTATCGTACAAGGTATATAATGCACTAAGGTCATATGGGTCTCATGTTGCAATAAGTTATCAGGTGGGAGTAACATAAAAGGATAGATGGAAAACACCATGATACCCGATAGATATGCGTAGAACATCTTTATAAATAAGTATTTGCCCTCTAATTTTCTGAATGCCTTATTAGCTGCTAATCTAGAGGTCAGAGAACAAAAAACAGCTGCTCCAATTCCAAGATATTCTAAATCCAGTTCAGGAATTAATAAATGTATGTTCATAACAATCAGGAAAATAGCAACAGTAAGTATCACCTTAGGAAGCTTAAAGTAACTTAGTACCAAGGTCAAAAACTTTCGTCTCCAGTATTTTCGGAGCGCTTCATTCTTCTCAGCTACAAAGTGCACAAATCCAGTTATCGGAAACTTGGCGTATACTTTTTTCAATGCGGCTTCAAAGGACAATTCAGCATCTGCAGCCATATACTCTTCTATTCCACTAGCTAAGTGATCGACGATCTCATATCGGACATCTTCGAACTTAACCCACTTCTTTCTTGTAAATTCGAAAAGGTGCTCTATTTGTCCTTCTGATAAGTGCATTTGATCTTAGGTAAGTGAGATATTAAGATGCTTATACTTCTGTTCTATTTCTTCTTTAAGTAAAGTTCTATGTTCAACCCCTAACATTGCAAATATTATTACAATACCATATTTGATGACCTTATAAGTAGCATTATGCTCACCAGCAAAGTCGAACAACCTATTGCTCCGATCTGATGGCAGACTGCTCATTTAACTTTAATCGGATT
>CALEAC010000232.1 GCA_937944095.1 uncultured Saprospiraceae bacterium | reverse complement strand
AGAGTTGTTCCTTGTATAAAAGGATATACTAAGCCTGCCGCTGTTATCATAGCCACCGTGGCAGACCCCTGTATGATGCGGACTATACCAGCCGCGAGGAAGGCGAACAAGATTAGTGGCATACCAATACTTGCTAATGCGGTTGCCATTTCAGCACCTGCACCAGTATCTACGAGCATTTGCTTGAAGACACCGCCGGCGCCGGTAAGTAAGATGATTATACCTGCAGGCTGCATGGACTTAGAGCTTACAGAAAGCAATTGCTCGGAGCTATAGCCTCTTCCTCTTCCCAGAATGTACCACGCTACTAAATTAGCAATTATAAGCGCAACAAACGGATGTCCTATAAGGTTAATCATAGATCTAACTTGAGGATTGCTGATTGGAATGAAATTATCGGAAGTCAGAGTGTTAAGTACAATCAGTATTATAGGTAAGAGGATAATTAGAAAGATGACTCTAAAGCTAGGTAGAGTAGTAAGAGCTTCATTTCGATCATCAATATTAGGAGCAGCTATAAAAATTTTATCTCCTATGTGTTTTCCAAATAGTATCCCACTTATAATCATTGTAGGAATACCTGCAAGGATACCGGCCAGCATGACCCAACCTAAGTTGACCTCGAGAATATCTGCGACAGCTATAGGTCCTGGCGTCGGCGGTATGAATGAATGTGTCACCGCCAGACCTGCTAGCAATGGAATTGCAAAATGCAAGATGGATCGACCAGTATTATATTGTAAGGCATAAATCACTGGTATGAGAATAATGAAGGCGACATCAAAAAAGACGGGTATTGCAACTAGAAACCCTGTAAGTCCTAAAGCCACACCTGACCGTTGATCACCAAACGTTTTTAATAATTGCTGTGCGATAGCTTGAGCGCCCCCTGATAATTCTAAGATTCCCCCAAATAGGGCGCCTAGACCCACCACGGTTGCAACAAAACCAAGCGTACCACCCATACCGTTCTTAATGGTCAGAATGATTTCCTCTCCGTTAAGTCCAGCGAAGATTCCTACGACTATGCTTGCTATTAATAGAGAGATAAATGCAGGTAATCTAAGCTTTAGTATAAGTATAAGCAGGAGAGCTACCCCTGCAAGCACGGCTATTATTAAGGTGCTCAAGAGGTCCAGTTTGTGTGAAATTTCTGACCTCGATCCGCATCTACACGTTCATAGGTATGTGCCCCAAAGTAATCGCGCTGTGCTTGGATGACATTAGCCAAAGATCTCTTTTGTGTGTAAGCGTTCAGGTATTGTAAGGCACTTGTAAAGCAGGGTGCAGACAATTGAGTTTTAGAAATTTCAATGATAATTTTATTTAATAAAGGTCTTGCTGCTGTACATACATTCGTAAAATTTGGATGCAAGATTAATTGGTGTGAGTTATCTGATAGTCCTGCAATCTCTGTCATTAACTGTGATCTAATGATACAGCCATTGGTCCATATTCTAGATAGATCAGAGAAGTTGACTCCCCAATTATATTTCTCAGAAGCTGCTGCAATCAGTTCGTAGCCTTGATTATGATTTATGATTCGTGCTAATTGGTAAGCTTGTCTGAGTTCATCTAGGTCTATCTCTAAGACTTTCTTAGAGGTAGGGTAGATTAGCGCCGCCTTTTGTCGTGAATCGTAAGCTGCAGATTGATAACGTGCATAGAGCGCGGCGGTAAGCGTTGGAATAGCGACACCTAACTCACAAGCCGCTATAGTGGTCCAACTACCAGTGCCTTTGTTTCCAGACTTATCAAGAATGAGGTCGAGTAGATAGTCCTCGTTTTCTTTTCTACGTAGTATGTCTACCGTGATCTCTAGTAAGTAACTGTTGCTATCTGTATTAGACCAGGTGTTAAATATGTTAGCGATCTCCTCCTTCGTTTTGCCCAGGTGATAATGCATGAGTCCATAGACCTCTGCGATTAATTGCATCTCTCCATATTCTATACCATTGTGTACCATTTTGACGAAATGGCCTGCACCGCCTTTGCCGATATAAGCACAACAACTAGCACCTGTACTATCCTTAGCAGCTATGTCTTGTAGGATTCCTGCTACTGAAGCATAGGCTTCATTAGAACCACCAGGCATAATTGAGGGTCCTCTGAGAGCGCCTTCTTCGCCACCTGAGACGCCGGTGCCTATATATAGTATATTGTTTTTTGCTAGAGTGTGGTATCTTCTTTCTGTGTCTTTGTAATGAGAATTGCCACCGTCTATAATTATGTCTCCATCGGACAGCAGTGGCGATAATAGATCAATCACAGCATCTACAGGAGAACCTGCGTTGACCATTAAAAAAACGGTCTTTGGGCTCTGTAAAGATTCCACAAAGGCGTCTAAGTCATCGAAGGCCAAGGTCTCTTTAAGTTCTATATGCTCAGACACAAAATCCCTGGCAATATTCTCCTCACTACCTATAACCTGTCTATTATAAACACTTAATTTATAATTTTTACCTGCTATATTTCTACTAAGGCTTTTGCCCATTACACCTAAGCCAACTAAGCCTATTTCTGATTTTCGTCTCATTAATAATTTATCTGTTATAAGTTTCACAATCTCTTCAGGTTTCTTTTCTATGTCGATCTGACATCCGTAGTCTGGAAGCTCCCAACTATTATATTGAGATTGCAGCAGCTCTGGTTTAAAATAGTGGTGCCTCAGTCTCATTCTATGCGTGATCAATTCCTGGCTACCGGTTAGGACCACCCACAGTATCTTTCCGGTTACTTTATGTGATAATTGAACCCTATAGCTTTCTTTTAGCGCAGAGCAAGCTAGAATGATTCCATTGCTTTTTTCAGCTTGCTGCAGTAGCTTATTAAGCTTAGCTAACCAAGGGGCTCTGTCGGCATCATCAAGTGGTTGCCCACTTTGCATTTTGGCTATATTGCTTGCGGGATGATAGTCGTCTGCATCAGCAAATGGAATGGTGCTAAGCTCTGATAACTTAAGCCCTATAGTGGTTTTGCCAACTCCTGAGACGCCTATGATTATAATGATATGTTTGCTCACCATCTATAAAAATAACAAAAGGATTGTAGAGTTTGTGAAG
>CALEAC010000231.1 GCA_937944095.1 uncultured Saprospiraceae bacterium | reverse complement strand
TGCAGGCAGGCCTTCATGTCTAAGAAATTAATTTGACCACCATCTATGATCATGTTCGTTCCTCCAGTCGAAATAAGCTCCATGTCAGCAATACACATTTCGGCTCTGTCTAGTACGATGTTGACCGGATGACGTAGCGTGCCATTACCTTCGACCAATCCACCTATAAGGTGGCTATATTTCTGATAATTCAGATTGTTGTATCCGACAGATATGTTTATGGGTGTAGGCACTGATTTCGATACTTCTGGGATGAGCTGTGTGAATGCTTGGTTGGTCTCTGAGGGAAGACCTTCTACAAAATGTGTGACTAAGTAATCATATGACCAGTTCTCGTTTATTTGACTTAACCCCAAATCGTATTGATTCTGATTAAATAGGGATTCAGATATGATCACAGAATCACTAAGTAGTGTTGGTTCGTCAAGATAATTGAAGTAAATGCTAGATGGATATACTGTTGCATCAGAGGCTTCGGTGAGGCTTATTTTGTAAACGAAGGTTGTAATCTCATTTTCTTCTGTTTTTTCGGTCGAGTAGCAGGGGAGGAGATTACATCTGTTGATATCTGTAAATGGATAATCGGTTCTGCAGGTGAAGTCTTCAGTGTATCTGCTATCTCTATGCTCAGTAATTAGAAATACCCCTGAGCAGATCTCATCACCACAGCCACGACCGAATTGTAAGTCGACGAATTCTGACGGTGACAGACTTGCATTGAATGCATATACTCTATCTGCTGGAAGAATCTGACGATCCATTGGATCAGGTGTATAGGTTAGATATATTGCTTTGCTAGGATCCACAGTGCTCAGATCGATATCATATCTAGGTGTACTACCATTAGGGCGATTGTTTATTAGATTAGGGCAGCTCGCCGTGTATCTATCACCATTCCAAGTGTTGTCCTCAGTCTGATAGAGTTCCCAATTTCTGTATTGGTACACCGTGATATCAGAATCATTGGGGCAAGGGATAGAATCCACATTGATGTGATCTATGACAATAAATTGTCCAAAGCAAAATGTAGTCATACTAATGAAGAAAAAAAGAAGTGGCTGTCTCATGATTTAGGATTTAAGTCGTTACATAATCCGATGTGGTACTTTAAGGTACATATATGAGGGGAATAATTCCTAATTGGTTGGGTCTGGAATTAATATTTGTCGTGACTGACATATGTTCATGCAGACATTTCCTAATAAGCATTAACTTGTTGCCTTAATAAAAATGAAGTGATGAGTGTACGAGTCAGATTTGCGCCTAGTCCAACAGGCCCGTTGCATATAGGCGGTGTTAGAACAGCCCTATACAACTATCTATTAGCCAAGAAAGAGGGTGGTCAGTTTATCCTTCGGATAGAAGATACAGACCAGAATCGCCTAGTCGCTGGGGCTGAAGATTATATCAAGGAATCCCTAGAATGGTTAGGGCTCGTCCCAGACGAAGGACCTGGTTATGGTGGAGACCATGGGCCATATAGACAATCAGAGCGGAAAGGCCTCTATGCCGAGTATGCTCAGAAAATGGTAGCCGATGGGAATGCTTATTATGCCTTTGATACACCTGAGGAGCTAGATAAGATGCGCAAAGAGCAGGAAGCCTTAGGGCATCATTCTGCGAAGTATGATGCTAGAATCAGAATGCAAATGCGTAATAGCCTTAGCTTAGCTAAGGAGGAAGCCGATAAATTAATCGCCTCAGGAGAAGGCATCATTAGACTTAAGATGCCAGATAATGAGGATGTTTCATTTGTAGATCTAGTCCGAGAGAAAGTCACCTTTAATACCAAAGAACTCGATGATAAAGTTATCCTTAAGAAGGATGGGATGCCCACGTATCATCTCGCTAATGTCGTCGATGACCATCTGATGAAAATCACACATGTCATCAGAGGTGAAGAGTGGTTGTCGAGTACCGCACATCATGTACTGATGTATCGATTCATGGGTTGGACAGCACCGCAGTTTACACATCTACCACTTATCCTGAAGCCAACTGGCAAGGGTAAACTCAGCAAGAGAGATGGCGCTAAGTTCGGCTTTGCGGTCTTTCCTCTAGAATGGCACGATAAGAAAGAAGATGAGATCTATGCAGGCTTCCGAGAAAGCGGATTCGACCCTAAGGCTCTATTGAATTTTCTGGTTCTCTTAGGCTGGAATCCAGGAAACGATGAAGAGCTTATGAGTATGGCTCGGATGACAGAGCTCTTCTCACTCGATAAGATCGTCAAGAGCGGAGCCCGCTTCGATGTCGATAAATCCAAATGGTTCAATCAGCAATACCTCATGGCCACAGCAGATGAAGCACTCTTGGCACCTGTCAAGGCAGCTATGCCACAAGGTGTTATTTGTGATGACAGTTACCTGATGACCGTTATAGGGCTGATGAAAGAACGTGTCACTAAGTATGGAGATTTCTATACAGAAGGTAACTTCTTTTTCTCAGCGCCGTCCAGCTACGACGATAAGCAAATTAAGAAAAGATATACAGCAGAACTAGATAGCCACTTCGCACAGATAGATATATTAATCTCTGCTTCTGATGGAACAGCTCCTGCTATGGAGACAGCTGTAAAAGGCTACTTAACTGATAATGAACTTAAGATGGGAGTCTATCTTCCTTTACTGAGGATCATGCTCTGCGGTGAACTGAAGGGTCCTGATTTGTTTCAGATCATGGCAGTGTTAGGTAAGGATGAAGTGGGGGAGCGCAATAGTAAAGCATTAGCTTACTTTAAGACCTTATAGCTGAGGTAGGTTGTCAGAATTATTTTCTTTCGAATATTCCAAATAACTCTTGCTCAGCTCTAGATTCTACAGAGTTGTAACACCTCTCTAGTGTTTTGATACAAAACAAGGGGGAGAAGTAGCTGAGGTATTCTTCTTTGGTGCCACCGAACGGCCGTTTCTCCATGTCCCCAGTTAGAGGTATAACAAACCATAATCCAACTAACTTACCCTTAGGTGCTAGCAGCTCATGCATCTTCTTAGCATAGAGTTGTCTAGTCGCTTTCTCAGGAGGAAAGGAACAAAAGAACGTTTGCTCTATGATGAGGTCATACTGACCCTGATGCATAAAGAAGTCTTCTTCTAATAATTGGTCACTCGGAAAATCTGGATTCCTGTTCCTAAAATCAGCTAATGGCTCTGGAGCTATATCGATAACATAGACTTGCGTATATCCTTGTGAGAATAGATACTCAGCTTCATAGGCATTGCCAGCAGCAGGTATTAGGATTTTTAGCTGGCTGTCCTCTAGTTGGTCGATGTAGTTCTGTAGTGGCCGTGATGGTTCACCGAGGTCCCATCCAGTTCTCCCTTCATTGTATCGCTGTGACCAGTATGATTGTAGGCTATCCATGAGGTTCTGTAAATTTAAATAATCAGTTATCCTGTCGCCGAATGATGGATAAGTGATAACCTCGCGTAGTGTGTGCAGTGATAACACTTCACCTACTTTTACTATAAACCTATGAAGCGGTTCTAAATAGGAAATCACTGTTGTAATTATCAGGTAAGGTAATATGTATACCACTTATTCCTGTTACATGACCGTTCATTAGTTTGTACTAGGTGTTTCGTAAGAAATTTCTTACCTTAACATTTGTAAAAATTATTAAAAACAAAAAAAAGACTATTAAATATATTAACAATTATAGTAGCTAATTACTAACCCCAATTTTGCTGCAACTTCTAACTATAGCTCCCCAAGCTATAGTTAGACTTTATAACCAATTAAAAGCATTATCATGATTCTGACCCAAGAAGCAATTTCTAGTCCGAACAATATCTCTTTGTCCACTAGAGAAACAGAAGTCCTCTTCAACATGGCTAAAGGAATGCGAAATTCCGAAATAGCCGATTACCTAAATGTTAGTCAAAATACAATTAGAGTTCATAGAAGAAATCTCTATTGTAAGCTGAATGTAAAGAAAACAGCTGGAGCGATTATGAAAGGCTTCCAACTAGGATATCTAAAAATATAACTTTGTGTAATATGATCTGTACCCTGATTCGGGTAACCTCAATATGTGAAATTGGGCTTCTCAGTAAGGTTATAGAGCACAACTATTCTCATACTAGTATATTTGGACTAGTTGTATGTAGCTAATCACTATAAGGCTATTATTCTACTCTAGATGAGTAATTTTAGAATAACACATTAAATACAATAATTATGAGTATCCATCAACAGACCTATCCGCGGTTGTCTGATCGTGAGCTAGAACTCTTGTATTTTATTTCTAAAGAAATGTCAAATAACGAAATAGCAACTAGACTTTTTCTTAGTAAGAATACGATTGATTCCCATAAAAAGAATTTGTTTTTGAAACTAAGCGTGAGGAACTCAGCTGGTCTGATCAGAAGAGCCTTCGAACTGGCAATCCTGCCTATGGAAAAACCAGAATCACTAAGCTAGTATCTAATCATACTCCAATTATAATCCTTTAATACCCATTAAAGCGCTGAGGTGAATCACCTTAGTGCTTTCTTACTTTGCGTTATCTTCTTAGGTGTAATTATGTAAGCAACGAATTTATTTAGCTACTAACTATAGCGCCTTCGGCTCGTACAAACTAAGCCTAAGCCTTAATCCATCTTCGCAATAGACAATTGTTCTTATCAGATTTCCTTTG
>CALEAC010000230.1 GCA_937944095.1 uncultured Saprospiraceae bacterium | reverse complement strand
TGATCTTCTTCGGTTTCTGTACAGAAACCAGTTATAATATCGGAAGAGATTGTACAATCAGGGACGACTTCATATATCCGCCTGACCTTAGCAGCGTACCACTCTCGATCATAAGTCCTATTCATGAGGCCCAGAATTCTGCTACTACCAGACTGCGTAGGGAGATGTATATAATTGCATATATTATGATGGTCCCTAATGGCAAAGAGCACTTCATCATTGATATCCTTAGGATGAGATGTGCTGAATCGTATTCTCGTCGTCGAATTAATTTTGGCCACCATGACCAGTAGGTCTGCGAAGGTGACAATCTCTTTTGTTTCTGGATTAGTCCATTTGTACGAATCGACATTCTGACCCAGCAAGGTGATCTCTTTATAGTTGTCTGTGATGAGTTGTTGTGCTTCTGCGAGTATAGAGAAGGCGCTCCGACTTCTTTCTCGACCTCGAGTGAAGGGGACGACACAAAAGGAGCACATGTTGTCACAGCCTCTCATGATAGAGATATAACCTGTGACACCATTAGAATTAAGCCTGACTGGAGCGATGTCTGCATAGGTCTCTTCTCTAGAGAGCAGTACATTGACGCCTCTTTCTCCATCTGCTGCATTGCTGATTAGTCTAGGTAGATCACGGTAGGCATCAGGGCCTAAGACGATATCCACTAGTTTTTCCTGCTCTAGCAGTTGACCTTTGAGTCTTTCTGCCATACAACCTAAGACGCCGATGAGCGTCCCGGGTCTTTTCTTTTTGACTTGGTTATAGACAGTGAGACGTTTCCTAATGGCCACTTCTGCTTTATCTCGGATAGAACAAGTATTGACGAGTATAAGATCTGCTTCTGACATATCACTGGTCGAGGCATAGCCTTCACTTGCTAGAATGGAGGCCACAATCTCAGAATCACTGAAATTCATAGCACAGCCGTAACTTTCTATATAATAGTGCTTCTCTGCTATCCGTGCAGCTGCATCTGAATAGACTTGGCCTTGGACAGTAGGGTCCAATTGTGTCTTAGATGAATCTATAGTGGGGTTGTCGTCATACATGACTGGAGATATCGTTGTTTTAGGAGTCCAAAACTACAGAAAAACTAAGCAATAATGACAATTTGGCAGACAGGTCACAGAGGTATTTACTGATAGATGACTGTCATTTAACGATACTTTAAAGCGATTTGGGCCTCGATTGGATAACATCTGACTCAGGTTAGCGTCATAAGTGTAATGCACTTACTTTTGTGTCATATTTAAAAAATCGAACACCATGAGGTACTTTTTAACATTACTCCTGATAGCATCTTTCTCTTTTTCAGGCTTTAGCCAGTCACTAGAAGAAGAATTAGGCTATATATACGTCAAAGCTGAGTATCTAATCGAGACGAATAGATATGACGAAGCGATTAGTGAATTGACGAAAGTCATCGCCAAAGACCCTTCTTACAAGGATGCCCTCTATCTCAGAGCCGAATCTAAATTCAATGTCGCAGCTTATCAAGGTACGATGAATGATCTCACAGAGTCGTTCCGAATCAAAGGCATCTCTCCACATTCAGTCTTGTTGTATGGTAAGACCCAGAAGAATCTAGGTATGAATGAAGCTGCACGACAGACGATGGAAACGGCAGAATTGCTCTATCCTAATGGAACCACTGCTCGTAATAAAACAGACAATCAGCAATCTCAGAATAAGCCCAAAACAGAAGACGAGGGCAAACTCAAAGATGAGGTGAAGAAAATAGAAGAAAAGATATCTAGCATCCTTGCGGATCTGCTTCCAGACAATGAGGGTACTGAAGAGGAAGGTTCTGAAACCCAAAGAGATGATCGAGGTTCTAGAGACGATGATGGTCGAACGACTAGAAATGATGATGACCGATCTACAACTCGAAATGAGTATCCAGATAGGAATCAGAGTCCTGATCCTGAGCCAGAACCAGAGGTGATAGAAGTAGATAATAGTGTCAGAGATATCTACATCGATGAAGATGTCACACTTGAGATCAAGAACGGTCTAGGTGCACGTAAAATATTACAGCAACCTAATATTTTGATCCTATCAGAAACCAGTGGCGTAGTCGTTGTCGATCTTTGTGTCAATGAGAATGGCAAAGTCACCCAAGCTGAATACAATACCAGTGAGTCGACACTTAAGACTCAGAGTATTATTTCTCTTGCTGTCAGGAAGGCGAAGGAATTTTGGTTTGAGAAGTCTAGCAATAATGAATCTTGTGGCACCTTAGTCTATAAGATCACGGGAAGTAAGTAACTGAAAAAATAACTTTTATATGAGCAATGGGACCAAGTTCCTATTAGGTTGTCTGATCATCTTCGCATCTATAGGACGTTCTTATAGTCAATTCGGAATCGGTCTGACTTTCTCTAATGATCTGTATAACGTCTATAGTAACCCAGAAGATGGTATTGCTGACAATAAGAACGGCAGTGCTATATTGAATCTGGCAATAGGTCCTAAGATTTGGGTAGGTGTCGAGAAGTTTTCGATATCTGTGGAGTCCCAAGTAAATTATGGTGCACTCGGTCTTGCCTTAGAAGATTACAAAGGACTGGGTTCTGTCTCTTTTCCATTCATGGCTAAGCTTAATTTCGGCGGTCTCTCTGGCCTCAATAAGGTCATGCAGTTCGGTGGGTCATTAGGTGGCGGAATTCAGTATAATAAAACAGAGATCTATGGATTGTCCGAGGAATTTGCTAGTCAAGGCGTCGTCAGAGCTTATTATAAGACTTATAATGTACAAGCGGGTCTAGGACTGGGGATATCAGGTTTTACTGGCCATTTCTTTGCGAGATATGGGTTCAATAAAGATTTAGAAAAAGCCAGTAATTTTCATGTCGGATTTCAGTTTGATTTCAACCTGGTCCAAATGAAAAAGATACAGAAACCTGAGAGCGCATTATAAGGCCTAATGATCATCCAAAATAATGTACCGGGCAAAGCCTACAATACCTTTGGGCTCAATTCACAGTTGAGCAAGCTCATAGTGCTTGATGATAGAAAAGACCTCGCTTATCTCAGACCCTATCTCCAAGAACATCCTAGCTGGATACTCGGCGGAGGCAGTAACATACTGATAGAAGATAATCTTAATAAACCTGTAGTCAGAGTCAACCTCAAAGGCATCCAAGTCATCAAGGACAATGAGGATCATGTACTTGTAAGTGTCATGGCAGGGGAGAACTGGCATGAATTAGTCCTATGGTCGTTAGGACAGGATTATGGTGGTCTAGAAAATCTATCTCTCATACCTGGCCGCTGTGGTGCCGCCCCGATGCAGAATATAGGCGCGTACGGCATAGAACTTAAGGACGTATTACACACTGTCCACGCCTATCATATCGAGCAGGGCCTCGAACTCAGTTTCCATAATCAAGAGTGTGGGCTAGGGTACAGGACCAGTAATTTCAAAACCAAATGGAAGGGTCAGTACCTCATTACCGAGATTGTACTCAGACTAACTAAGATAGGTCATCATGTGATCAATACCTCTTATGGCGCCATAGAAAAGGAACTAGCTCATAAGGGTATAACCGAGCCCACGATCAAGGATGTCTCAAATGTTGTATGTGAGATACGGAAAAGAAAATTACCTGATCCTGAGATAATAGGTAATGCTGGATCTTTCTTTAAGAATCCGATAATCGAAAGAAAGCAGCTTGTGGCCCTCCAAGAAAAAAATAAGGAAGTCCCATTCTACGAAGTTGATTCTGATAATATCAAGATCCCTGCTGCTTGGCTGATCGATCAGTGTGGCTGGAAAGGCAAAGTTGTTGGCGGCACTGGAACTCATAAGAACCAACCCTTAGTACTCGTGAATCATGGGACCGCCACAGGTTCTGAAATCTACGCCCTCAGCGAGGAAATAAAGGTGTCAGTTGCGAGCCGATTCGGCATAGAACTGGAGCGTGAAGTGAATGTCTGGTCGAAGCAGTAATCACTAGTTTGTTGATTATCAGATAGATTAAGAGTCAGCTTTTTTATATATTCAGGAAATAAAAATTCTGATTATGAACTACGTCTCTCTCTCTCTCTCTGTTCTTGTTGCTATTTTTGATTAGTTGCCACTCTTCATCAGAAGAGTCTCAGCAGGTTAGGATAGATGATACGGCACAATTT
>CALEAC010000229.1 GCA_937944095.1 uncultured Saprospiraceae bacterium | reverse complement strand
GAATCCTTTGTAGTAAACTTGGGTTGGAAGATTTTATCTTTTTTGTCATCGGGAATACCGACACCATTATCTTTGACCTTAATGATGGCTTTACCTAGAATGAGATCTAGCGAAAGTTCGATTTTGCCACGTCGTTTTGGTGTAATGGATTCTGTGGCATTTTTGACTAGATTATTGAGTATTCTGACGAGTTGTCCTTTGTCACCGTAGACATAGATTGGGTCTATCGGGATGGACAAGCTGATGTCCATATCCTCTCTTTTGCGGAATAGATTATACACCACTTCGACGATGTTATTGAGCTCTATTTTGACATTAGAAGTATGTGGTAATTCTGCGAAATTCCCAAACGCCTCAGCGATTCCTGTCAGGTTATCTATCTGCTCTAGGATAGTGGCTGAGATTTTCTTAGTGATATGTTTAGCATCATCAGGATTTCTACTAATCGCTTTTTCTAAGTATTGGATACTGAGCTTCATCGGTGTAAGCGGATTCTTAATCTCATGAGCAACTTGCTTTGCCATCTCGCGCCAGGCCGAATCTCTCTCCTTCTTAGCCAGTATCTGAGCACTTTCTTCCAGCTTATTCACCATCTTATTATAATTGTCTATCAGGGTGCCTATCTCATCGTCACCCTCCCAGGAGATCAGCTCGTTGTTGGATTCGAGCTTGACCTGGGTTAGTTTTTGATTGAGTATAGCAATAGGTCGTGTGATAGATTTGGCGATGAAGATTGCCAGGACGCTGGCTATAAGGAATAAGAAAACATAGACATTGAATATAGATCCCAGAAAATCAAAGACATTTAATTGGCTGATGACTTGTTCTTTGTTTTTCAGTTTGATTTCAGCAACACCTGATAATTCAGTTGTTTTTTCGCAATAGATAGGGATGTAGCTTTTTGTGATGCCATCATAATTTGTAAACCCAAACGCATCTGGTTGCTTATGGAAGAAACTATGAGTGAAATAATCCAAATCCGTCGCTTGATTACCTATCCGATGAAGTTCTAGCTCTACATTATGGATATCCTCTATCTTTTCCTCAAAGTTGGCTAGAATCTCTATGGTCTCAGATGGGGTAAAAGCCATGAGCGTTTTGTCTCTGAACGCCTTGTCGAGGGATTCTAGTTTTTCTTTGATAATCTGTTCCTTTTCGGTCGAGAGGTAGTTTTTTAGAAAGGAACTGGTGATTGTGGCGATCACTACAAACGACAGTAGAATAACTAAGATCAGGGAGATCTGAATTTTACTATTAAGCGCCTTTAGGTCATGGATAAATAGTGGCCAATCTTCTGGAAGAAAATCAAAGATTAAGTTAAGTAGACCAATAATGATGACCAGTATAATGATTATGCAAAACAAGAAAGAGAATAGTGTGACTGGCTTGACCAAGCCAAGAAAGGTTTTTCGGGATACCAATAGACGACTCGTAGATGGCCGATAGGAGACATAGACATCGGAGCCTTGGAAATGGACATTTGTCATTGCTTCGTCTACCAGTTGTAGTTCCTCTTTTGTAAATGTCTGTCCTGAATGTATTAACTGACCACTACGATAATAGTTGAATGGAAATGACTCTGTTACATCTACATGATTAATATCTATTCCAAGATGGATGACATGATCATCAGTCAGCTTGTTTTCGAACCAAAGCTTATTTTTTATCTCATCAAACCGAAATAAGCTGTCCACCTTGAGCATTTTGTCGAGCTCTGCATGGCTAGATTTCTTCTGTTCGAATAGACTCAAACCTGATTTATCATGTAACTCAATTTCTAGGTCGTTTCGGTCTAGTTTTTCATTTAGATAAGCTTGTAGATCTAGTTTGTCGTACTTAGCAACTGTCGGAAGTATCAGCACTGCTCGAATAAGACTATCTACTTCTTCTATGAGCTTCGTTGCCTTTATGTCCAGTATGGATTCATTGGGAATTTGATGGAAAGCAGACTGAAGGAATTCTTTTCTGTTATTTATATCCCGCTTAATATCAAAGTTGAAAAAAAGGGCAGATAGATAGACTCCAAAGAAAATACCCCACCAGATAACCCATGTTATCGTCTTGCTTCTCTCATCCACAAAGAGATCAAGCATAAACAGGTAAGCAGTTAGGAATATTAGTAGGATTAACGGATTGAGATCAAGTTTGAGTGCAAAAGCCAAGACCACGGCAGCACAGGTACTGATAGCATAGCTGATATATAATAGTCGAGCTGGATGATTTGCTTTTCGTTGGCTGGCATACAAGCTGGTCCCAAAGTAGAATATACCCAATTGGATGAGTACCGTAGAGAAAAAGAAGATCATGTCAGAAACGGTAGAACTAGACAAATCTTCTAAGGCATGCCCTAGTCGCTCACTTCTCATGAAGAATTGTATTGTCCTGATTTGGGCTAGAAAAAGGAGCAGGTGTAAGAATGCCGACCCAGCCAGAATGATAGGCGAGATAGACCTTGCAGAGTCCTTGATCCTCCTAGTCAGTAGGAAGAGCACACCGAAGATGATGAGGCTATCTAGGCTTAGGTCTAATATGGTATAGGAAAAGTTGGGAAATAGGCTTTCGGAAAGCTCAGGAATAGAGAATCTTTTGTACCAACTGCAGTTGATGGCGATGATTCGGGACAGAATTAATAACCCCACTGGCCAATAACGATGTCCCTTAATAGAGCATATCAGGATTAGGAAACTGAGAATAAAATAACCGAAGTATAGAAGATATTCTAGCCCAGTATCTCGATATTTTTTACCCATCTTGACTGAGGTCCCTTTGATCTGGGGTGACCTTCCTGTCTCGTCTAGCTTATAGAAATGACTCATATTTGACTGAGTCAGCGATTGCTGTTTGACCTGGCCTTGCTCATCGAATGGATGATAGCAGAGCTCTAGAGCTAGGTCGTTTCGGCTTTTATTTGTGCAGATTGCAGAGTTGTCTAATGTATTGACCCAGAATAATTGTTCCGTACCCTTCGATAGATTAACAGAGAAATTATCCTTTATTAATCTGTCTTGTAACAGTTTTATTTGATTGAGCTCTGAACTACTCAGATCTTGCTTGGATAATAGGGTTATTAGGGCTGGATCGAAGAGCGTCTCTGCTTTGCTGTCGAGTAAGTCTTCGATGTTTTCTCTGGCTCTTTCATATACTTCAGCTTCAGCCTGATCTGACAAACTGTCGTGATCATATAGATATAGCAATGCCAGCAGGCCTAAGAGCAGGTAGATACTTATGGATAGAAAATTGTTGACTCTGCCTTTGTTCATTGTTTTCGCAAGTTAAATATTATTATTTATTATAATATGTAACCATATGATATTGACCTTAGACTTTGCATGATTGTCGTAACTTTGCGCTTAGTATGTGGTCTATCGCTATTGCGATTGTAATAGAGGAAAGTCCGGACTACGTAGGGTACCGTACCATCTAACAGGTGGGTCCTGCTCGTCAGGAACAGAAAGTGTCACAGAAAACAGACTACCTGCATTAGCAATAATGTCGGAAAAGGTGAAAACGTGAGGTAAGAGCTCACGCCTGAGCCGGGTGACCGTCTCTGGAGATAAACCTTGCGGGTAGCAATGCCATGTATACCTCAGAGCCCGAAAGGGATAATAGTTACTCGCTATAAATCACGAAAGTGTCACTGAGGGTGGGTAGGCAGCTTAGATAAATGATAGACGACCTGATCTAATCAGGTAACAGAATCCGGCTTACAGCATACTTTTTTATAAAAAAAAAGGGCCCACGAAAGTGAGCCCTTTTTTTTCAATTATATCTGTAGCTATAGGATTAATAATCTGAGGTCAATGCTTCGAAGTCAAATTGAAGTGTGAATCTCAAAGTATTATCCAGTGGATTTCTTCTGTTATTAGTAGGAATGAGATAAGAGATGTCTAGTGCAAAGACATTGTACTTCAGACCAATTCCTGTCGTGAGAAATTGTCTGTCTCCTTTTTCTGGATGCTCATAATAGTAGCCTAGTCTCGCAGCGAACTGCTTAGAATACCAGTATTCTACACCTAGGGAATAGTTGATTTCTTTGAGTTCTTCTCCGCCACCGCCTTGTGCATCTCCGAACGAGCCTATCGCTGCGGCAAAGATGGATTGTTCCTTGGTATCAGGAATGCCATTCATCGGGTCGTCGTCATATCCTGGAGATGGTTCATCTACGCCAGTTACGACATTGATGGTCTTCGGTGCTATTGGTGATGGAAGCAATAATTTGTTAACATCTACATTAAAGGTCATACTATTATACTCATCGAAATTGAGCATCAATGCGGCACCCAAACCGAGGTTCGCTGGTATGAAATCTTTTGCCTGACTCGCACTATAAGTTACCTTAGATCCCAGATTTGAGATAGCGCCACCAAAAGTCCACTCACTACCATAGTCAGTGATATTACCTTTTTTCTTGTAAGTAACTGAAAGATCAGCTGCAAATGCATTGGCTGATGAGATAAGAATACCATCTACCATCTGACCCGAGGCCAAGTTGGAATAGATGTACTTAGCCGTCATCCCTGCTGATAGATTCGTCGCAAGTTTTCTATTGTAAGATACCGCAAACTCGAATTCTCTAGGATTCCCTTCGCCAGTACTATTGCCATTGACATCAGTAAATTGGATACTTCCTAATGAAAAGAATCTGAAGCCCATACCAATCGTCTGGAGATCATCTACCTTTTTGTAGCCAGTTAAGTAAGCTAGATAGACATCTCGCAAGCCTAGGTTTCTGAGCCATGGTGTATACGTGGCACTAAAGCTCATGTCCTTGTCGATAAACGCCAGCTTCGAAGAGTTGTAGTGTAGACTATTTGGATCTGCAGAAGTCGCGATGCCAGAATCTCCAAGTGCACCTCCTCTAGCATCAGGTACCACTCTTAGAAAGGG
>CALEAC010000228.1 GCA_937944095.1 uncultured Saprospiraceae bacterium | reverse complement strand
CCCCTAAAGGGGCATCCTTGGCGCGGGCTGATGTTCTCCCTTCAGGGCGTTAGAGGGCAAGAATGGAAATGGTGGTCACTATTGGTATCATTACGGACAATCGTATTGTTATTGAGAACTTAGAATTACAGTAAGCATCCGAGCAACACCATATATAAAAAGTAAAGAGTTGTTTTTTTCTTTGCAAAAAGAGAAAAATGGATTATTAAAAGTTCAAACAAGATTATGAGTCCACAGGCTTAAGCCAGAAGGACTACTCGGAGCTCAATCAATTGGCTCCTCTTTTTTTTATCTGAGTCTCCTTAATCTTACATATAAGTTCTGATAATGCTCTTCTCACCATACTCCCCTAAAGGGGCATCCTTGTCGCGGGCTGAGGTTCTCCCTTCAGATCGTTAGAGGGCAAGAATGGAAATGGTGGTCACCTATTACTATCATTACGGACAATCGTATAGTTATTGAGAACTTAGAATTACAAGACCTTTATAACTAGAAACAACCACTTTGTATATCTCCTGTCTATTTATCAAACTAACTGTAAGATCATGGCAAGCGTGCTTAGTCTGCATCATTTAACTTTAGCCATAGCAAATATTAAGTCATGGGTGTCAAAAGTCAAAACCTGGGGGTACTATGCCTCCTATTATCCCTATTTATTTCTCCATTGCTCGGCAATAACTCCTTTTCGGAAGAAGAGGTAAGTACCTGCAGGCAGCAGGACTCTCTCATCTTGGTAGATTTCTACAAAGAAGCACGAGGTGATGACTGGCTGGTTTCGTGGGATCTCAATAGACCGATGAATCAGTGGTTCGGTGTCACGCTGAATGCACTAGGGTGTGTCACCTGTATAGACTTAGATGGTCTCGTGGGCTGCACTATATCTGTCACCGTTGGAAACGGCTTATCGGGATCGATATCTCCTCGCGTAGCAGAATTACAAGCTTTAGAAAAGCTATTATTAGCAAATAATAGATTGGGAGGAACAATACCTCGTGATCTATTCGAGCTACCTTACTTAACAGAGGTCGACTTATTCGGGAACGAGATTATAGGACCATTACCTGCTTCGATAGGCTCTGCAGTTAACTTACAAACCTTGTCAGTATCAGGTAATAATATGACTGGGCCATTGCCCGCCACTATAGGAAATCTGCCAAATATCGAAAGTCTATTATTAGAAAACAATCAATTTGGAGGTCGTATACCTGAGGAAATCGGCAATCTTACGACGCTTAAAATTCTTAGACTCAATGGTAACGATATCCGTGGTGAGATTCCAAGTACAATTGGCAAACTCGAAGTGCTAGTCAGTCTTAATCTTTCTAACAATAACATCACAGGGCCACTACCTGCACAAATAGGTAGCTGTACTGTGCTGGAAGACCTTCTTGTGACTAACAATAACTTAGACTCTCCTATGCCTAAGGAACTCGGTCAGCTAACGCTACTGAGAAGACTTAGACTGTGCCATAATAATCTGGATGGCGAGATACCTAAAGAATTGGGGGATTTAGAAAACATCAAATTCTTGCATCTCGAACACAACAACTTAGAAGGCATTATACCTCCAGAAATCGGACAGTGTCATAAGATGACAGAATTTAGTGTGGACCACAATAATATGTCTGGAAATCTACCACGAGAAATAGGCCAACTGGATAGCCTAAGGAAATTACATATTGGGTACAATGATTTTATAGGACCACTACCAAGTAGTATAGGTAATTTATTGAGGTTACAAGAATTTAAGCTTTCTCATAATAACTTCGATGGTCCACTGCCAGAGCGATTTGGTGTCTTGATATCAATGAAAATATTCGAAGGAAGTCATAACAATTTTATAGGTCCACTGCCTAGCACGGTTAGGAATCTCGATAAACTGATAGAATTCGACTTAGAACATAATAAAATCGATGGAGATATCCCAGAAGAATTAGGCGACCTAGACCTGTTGTATAAACTAAAATTGGGTGACAATAGATTATCAGGTTGCTTCCCAGAAAGTCTACTGGACGAATGTGGCAAGGAAATCGATTTTAGTAATAACCCTGAACTGCCATGGATGGGTAATTTCAATCAGTTCTGTGCTGGAGAAGAACAAGTCGGTGCTATCTGCAACGATGGAAACCCTGACAGTACTGATGATGAGATACAACTTGATTGTTCATGTGCAGGATTCATCTGTTCGCCTCTAGAAATAGTCATAGATGCTTTTATTTGTGATAATGAGACAATTACTATAGGAGGTGTAGACTACAATCAGGCAACGACTACAACTATCTCGGAGCTCACCTCACAAGGTTGTGATAGTACGACTTACATCAATGTTGTTCAATTAACTTTGGACTTAGAAGTCACCAATGTCAATTGCGAAAATGATGCGGATGGTCTTGTCCAAATAGCATGTTCACTGCCTGGCATATTTGATTACAAAATGACAAATAGTGAAGGTGAAACGATCAGTGAAGGCACTCAACTAGCCGCATTACCAACCTCTCTAGACCAATTGCCAACAGGCAATTATACACTGACTATTCAAGAATTAGATCAGACTTGTGAGATAGTTAGATCCTTTGACATCCAGTCTCAATTTAAAGTACCAGAACCCGTTTTTATAGATAACGTACTTTGTCCAGGAGAAGAATTAACTCTCAATGAGACAAACTACACAGTCGACAACCCAAGTGGCCAACAAGCGCTTATTAGTGCCGATGGCTGCGATAGTATAATCAATGTCGATCTGCGGTATTACGATGAAGCCTATACAGAACCAGATGAGTATCTGACTGATAAAAACGAAATAGATATTGCTATACTAGAAAATGATGAGATTCCCGCTGGGCAAGACTATACCCTCTCAGTTATCAATTCTGTAAATATAGCTCAGGTAGAAGTTGTAGATAATCTATTCCTTCATGTCGAAACAGACGGGCTCTTCACTGGTATTTCAACAATAGAATATGAAATTTGCATGGAGGATTGTAGTGAATTATGTTCGCGCAGTTCTGTTGCAATTAATACAACTGGGGATGAATATGATGATGGCGTACTGACTCCTAATGAAGATGGATTTAACGATGTATTGGTAGTCACTGGATACGAGGCTTACGAGCAAATACCTAACTGCAAAATCAATATTATAAACAGATGGGGACAGATTGTATACAATGTTCAGAATTATGAGAATAACTGGATAGGAAATCACGGTGGCAACTCAGCCAAACCACTACCAGAAGGTGTCTACTATTACCATCTTATCTATAATGACGGCAAATCCATAATGGGTAGTAGATCACTTATTAGATAGGCTAGTCGATTTATAATGTCACCTATCTGTCAATTTCAAAAACTAAAAAAGAATGCCATCATCTTGGCATTCTTTTCTCTTTTTACTAGGTACCCTTAATTCCTTTTGCAATAAAACAACAATCCAATTCATAAGAAGACACTCATATTATTCTTTTTTATACTGCTTGCCTCACACGTGAGCTATAGTCAACAATTGCCTTTGTTCACCCAGTATACAGAATATGGTGCTCTAATTAACCCTGGATCCTTACCGATCCAGAGTATCAATCAAGGTCTGTACAAAAGCGTAGGTGTATCGTACCGTGACCAGTGGATACAGTTGCCAGATAGGCCTAGAACTATGGCGATAAGAGCAGAAAAATTCATTCCTAAGTCCAAAGGCACAGAGCTGATCATCGGAGGCTTTCTATTACATGATAAGATAGGTATCTTCAGCACAACTGAGTTAAAGACTAGAATCGCAACAACATTCAGACTTGCTAAGAATCGCAAACGCCACTTGACTGTAGGTCTCAATCTAGGAATCGGCATATATAGAGCTGATCTAACTAAAATACCTTACGTCGGAGAAGACCCTAATCTGTTCAGAGCTAAACCAAATACAGTAAGCCCTGACCTAGGAATTGGTTTTTCATTCCACAATACCTTCGCTAACGAAGATATCTTTATAGTTGGTCTGGCCATGCCGCAGCTCTTTGGCTTGGACAGAACATTTACGAATAGTGATAAAACATTTGACCTTACAGCAGTGCCTCATTTCTATCTGACGACTTCCTACTTTAAGTATTTCTCAAGAGATACATATATAGAATTTTCGGGCTGGCTCAAACAGGTAAAGAATGTGCCTCTTAATCTAGACCTGAATGTCAGGTATATGTTCACTGCTAATTTATGGCTAGGCGCTGGCATAAATACTGGTGGCATCATCCATACAGAAGTCGGTGTTGTCCTACAAACATCAGCTGAAAACTATGTCAAAGTTGGCTATTCGTTTAACCCCACTTTTAGTGACCATAGCGTCTTATTTGGCACCACGCACGAACTAAACTTGAATTACAACTTCTAGCAGACTATTATCGCTTATTGGTTAGAGGATATTTTTACACCTTTGCAGAAATACGTCTTAATGAGGTTGTTATCTCTTTTCTGCTTACTACTGAACCTATCCAGTCTAGAATCACAGCATATATTGCTAGACGAATCCTACGAGGACTGGTCTCCTATTGCAACCTCAATCGAAGATACAGGAGATAGTAACGGTTTAGATATAGAGAAGATGGCTATTACTAATGACCAAGAAGCAATCTATCTCTACCTGAAGCTTAATCAAGAAATACTTCTCCAAGAGCAAAACAGACTCACAGCTATAATAGAATTTGAGAAAGGCGTTCTCGAATTTAACTTCGGAGAGAGGGAGGGCACTCTATTCACAACTAACTCTCAGAATCAAATTTATCATAATGATATTGGTCTAATCATTTCACCATCTGTTTCTTCACGGGAATTTGAATTAAAGATAAATCGCACTTTTATGAGTGGGGT